>NZ_JBIWPN010000017.1:0-155194 GCF_044768305.1 Kitasatospora sp. NPDC101155
GTGGTGGTGTCGGGGGCGAGTGCGGCGGCGTTGCGGGCGCAGGCCGAGCGGTTGCGGGTGCGGGTGGAGTCGGACCCGTCGGTGCGTGTGGTGGACGTGGGTTTGTCGTCGGTGTGTTCGCGGGCGGTGCTGGAGCACCGGGGTGTGGTGGTCGCGGGTGACCGTGAGGGCTTGCTGGAGGGGTTGGCGGCGCTGGCGTCCGGCGAGGACGGTTCGTCGGTGGTGGCGGGTGCGGACCGGCGGGCCGATGGCCGGGTGGTGTTCGTGTTCCCGGGTCAGGGTGCCCAGTGGGCCGGGATGGCGGTCGAACTGCTGGACCGCGCACCGGTGTTCGCCGACCGGATGGCCGAGTGTGAACGGCTGCTGGACGGCCTGGTCGACTGGTCGCTGCGCGAGGTGCTGACCGACGAGGCGAGGCTGGAACGGGTCGACGTGGTGCAGCCCGCGCTCTGGGCGGTGATGGTGTCGCTGGCGGCGCTCTGGCGCTCGTACGGCGTCGAGCCGGCGGCGGTCGTGGGGCACTCGCAGGGCGAGATCGCCGCCGCCTGCGTGGCCGGCGCACTCACCCTGGAGGACGGCGCGCTGCTGTCCGTGCTGCGCAGCCGGGCCCTGACGGCGCTCGCGGGCCGGGGCGGGATGGTGTCGATCGCCGCCCCCGAGGCGCGGGTGCGGGAGTGGATCGCGCCGTTCGGCGAGCGGATCTCGGTGGCGGCCGTCAGCGGCCCCTCCGCCGTGGTCGTCTCCGGCGAACCGCAGGCCCTGGACGAGCTGCTCGCCGCGTGCGAGGCGGACGGCGTGCGGGCCCGCCGGGTGCCGGTGGACTACGCCTCCCACTCCGCCCAGGTGGAGGAGCTGCGCGAGGAGCTCCAGGAGTCGCTCGCCGGGGTGCGGCCGCGGGCCGCCGAGGTGGCCTTCCACTCGACCGTGACCGCGGGCCGCCTCGACGGCCCGGAGCTGGACACCGCCTACTGGTACCGCAACCTGCGGCAGCAGGTGCGGTTCGAGGAGACGGTCCGTGCCCTGGCCGAGGACGGGTACGGCGTGTTCCTGGAGGTCAGCCCGCACCCGCTGCTCACCATGGCGATCCAGGACACCGTGGACGCCGCCGCCCGCGACGCCGTGGTGGCGGACACGCTCCGCCGTGACGAGGACGCGACCCGGCGCTTCGCCCTCTCCGCAGCCGCGCTGCACGCCCAGGGCGTCGAGGTGGACTGGACGCGGGCGTTCGACGGCACCGACGCGCGGATCGTCGAACTGCCCACCTACGCCTTCCAGTCGAAGCCCTACTGGCTGCGCGCGCCCGAGCCGCTGCTCGGCGCCCCGCTCGAACTGGCCGACGGGGAGCGGACGGTGCTCACCGGCCGGCTGTCCCGGCGCACCCACCCCTGGCTCGCCGACCACCGGGTACTCGGCCGGATGGTGGTGCCGGGCACCGCCCTGCTGGAGATGGCGCTGCAGAGCGGCCACGCCGTGGACGAGCTCGTCCTGCAGATCCCCGTGGTGGTGCCGGAGCAGGGCGGGGTCGAGATCCAGCTGGTGGTGGACCCGGCGGACGGCGGCGGCCGGCCGCTGCGGCTGTACGCCCGCGGGCCGCAGGCCGACTGGCAGCTGCACGCCACCGGAACCCTCGTCGCGGCCGGTGAGCCGGACACCGCGATCGGCTCCGGGTCGTGGCCGCCGCCGGCCGCCGAGCGGGTCGACCTGGCCTCCTGGTACCCGGACCTGGCCGAGCAGGGCCTGGAGTACGGGCCCGGCTTCCGGGGCCTGCGGGCGCTGTGGCGCCACGACGGCGAGCTGTTCGCCGAGGCCTCGCTGCCGGAGGCGGTCCGCCCCGCGCTGCTGGACGCGGTCCTGCACGCCCTGGACCTGAAGACCGAGCCGGGCCTGCCGTTCTGCTGGCGCGGTGTGCGGTGGCTGGACCCCGACGCGGCCGAGGGGCTGTCGACCGTACGCGCCCGGCTCACCCCGCTGGACGACGGCTCGGTGGCGGTGCGGATCGCGGACGACACCGGCCGCGCCGTGCTGTCGGCCGACTCCCTGACGCTGCGTCCGTTCGACGCCGCACTCCTCGCCGGCCAGGGCGACGGCACCCTCCACGAGCTGGACTGGGTCCCGGCGCGGCCGGGTACCCCCCGGTCCGAAGACGCGGGCGCGACCCTGCTGCCCCGTCCGCCCGTCGAGGGTGCGCCGCCCGCCCGGGCCCTGGCAGCGGCCTCCGCGGTGCTCGCGGACCTGCAGGCCTGGCTCGCCGACGAGGACGCCGGCGACGGGCGCCTGGTGGTCGTGACCCAGCGGGCGGTAGGGACGGACGCCGAGGCAGATCCCGCCGAGGCTGCGGTGTGGGGGCTGGTGCGCTCGGCGCAGACGGAGCACCCGGGCCGGATCGTACTTGTGGACACCGACGACCCGCAGGGCGTGCCCGAGCTGCTCCCCTCGCTGCCGGTCGGCGACGCGCCGCAGTTCCTGGTCCGCGCCGGTGAGGTCCGGGTGCCCCGGCTGGTGCGGTCGAAGGAGGCCGGAACCCCCGCCTTCCCCACCGGCGGCACGGTGCTGATCACCGGCGCGTCGGGCACCCTCGGCACCCTGGTGGCGCGTCACCTGGTCGAGGCGTACGGCGTGCGCGACCTCCTGCTGGTCAGCCGCCGGGGCGCCCCCGAGCTCGCCGCCGAACTGACCGCGGCCGGTGCGCGCGCGACCTCGGCGGCCTGCGACGTCGGCGACCGCGCGGCGCTCGCCGAACTGCTCGCGGCGATCCCCACGGAACGGCCGCTGCGGGCGGTCGTCCACGCGGCCGGGACGCTGGACGACGGCGTGGTCGGCTCGCTGACGCCGCAGCGCCTGCGGTCGGTGCTGGCGGCCAAGGCCGACGGCGCCTGGCACCTGCACGAGCTGACCCGCGACCTCGACCTCGGGGCCTTCGTGCTGTTCTCCTCGGTCGCGGCCACGCTCGGCACCGCCGGGCAGGGCAACTACGCCGCGGCCAATGCGTTCCTCGACGGGCTGGCGAGGCTGCGCCGGGGCGCGGGCCTGCCCGCCCTGTCGCTGGGCTGGGGCCTGTGGGCCGAGCGCAGCGCCCTGACCGGCCGGCTCGACGGCGCCGACCTGGCCCGCCTCACCGACGCCGGGGTGCTTTCGCTGGAGACCGGGGACGCCCTGCGGCTGTTCGACGCAGCCCTCGGCGCCGACCGGGCCCACCTGCTCCCGCTCCGTACCGGCGGCACGCCGCCACGGCTGTTCCGCGAGGCGGCCCCGGCCCGGCGCGGCCGACCGGACGCGCCGCACGCCGGGCCCGCGTCCGCGGGTCCGTCCGCCGGTCTGTCCGCCGTGCCCGAGACCGAGCGCGAGCAGGTCGTCGTCCAGCTGGTGCTGCGCGAGAGCGCCTCGGTACTGGGGTACGGCTCGGCGGCCGAGGTCGATCCCGGCGCGGAGTTCCTCCGGCTCGGCTTCAACTCGCTGGCCGCGCTGGAGCTGCGCAACCGGCTCAGCGCCCGTACCGGCCTGCGGCTGCCCGCGACGATGGTCTTCGAGCACCGCACGCCGAAGGCGCTGGCCGCCTACCTGACCGGTCGGCTGTCCGCCGACAGTCCCGGGCCCGTGCCCGAGGCGGCGAGCGAGGCCGCGGCGCCGGCCGCCGCGCCGGAGCAGGCCGACGACCGGATCGCGATCGTCGGCGTGGCCGGCCGCTACCCGCTGGCCGGGACGGTCGGCGAGCTGTGGGAGAACCTGGCCGCGGGACGGCACTGCATCCGGGAGGTGCCCGCCGACCGCTGGGACGCCGACGCTCACTACGACCCGGAGGGCAAGCGCGGCGCCTACAGCAAGTGGGGCGGCTTCCTGGACGACGTCGACGCCTTCGACCCGCTGTTCTTCCACATCTCGCCGCTCGAGGCCGAGGCGATGGACCCGCAGGAGCGGCTGTTCCTGGAGACGGCGGCGGCCACCCTGGAGGACGCCGGCTACCCGGCGGCCCGACTCGCCGCCCAGGGTCCGGTCGGGGTGTTCGTCGGGGTGATGAACAGCGACTACGAGTGGCTGGCCGGCGAGGCGAACGCGTTCGGCGCGAGCACCGAGGCGCACTCCCGCCACTGGTCGGCCGCCAACCGGGTCTCGTACTCCTTCGACTTCACCGGGCCCAGCCTGGCGGTGGACACCGCCTGCTCGGCCTCGCTGACGGCAGTTCACCTGGCCTGCCAGAGCATCCGCGACGGCGAGTGCGCCGCCGCGATCGCGGGCGGTGTCAACCTGATCCTGCACCCGGAGCACCTGCACGGGCTGGCCCGGGCGGGGATGCTCTCGCACGGCGACCGGCTCAGGGCCTTCGGGGCGGACGCGGACGGCTTCGTGGACGGCGAGGGCGTCGGCGCGGTGCTGCTCAAACCGCTGGCGAAGGCGGTCGCCGACGGCGACCGGGTGCTCGCTGTCATCCGGGCCACGGCCGTCAACTCCGGGGGGAACAGCGGTGGTTACACCGTGCCCAACCCCGCCGCGCAGAGTGCCCTGGTCCGCACCGCGCTGGAGCGCGCCGGGGTGGCGCCGGACACCGTCGGCTACGTGGAGGCGCACGGCACCGGCACCATGCTCGGCGACCCGATCGAGATCGCCGGCCTGGTCGACGCGTTCGGCGGCCGGATCGACCCGGCGCAGCGCGCCCAGCGGCCCACGGTGGCGGTCGGCTCGGTGAAGACCAACATCGGCCACCTGGAGTCGGCCGCCGGGATCGCCGGCCTCACCAAGGTGCTGCTGCAGTTCCGCCACCGGACGCTGGTGCCCTCGCTGAACTCGGCGCGGACCAACCCGGAGATCGACTTCACCACCACGCCGTTCGAGGTGCCGCAGGCCGTACGGCCCTGGACCCGTCCGGAGCGCCCGAACGTGTCCGGCGGCCTTCCGCTGCGGGCCCTGGTGAGCTCGTTCGGGGCCGGCGGCGCCAACGCCTGTGTGATCATGGAGGAATACCCGATGGCCGACGAGCCGGAGCAGACCGAGGACGGGGCGCAGCAGCTCCTGGTGCTGTCCGCGAGGACCGAGGACCGGTTGCGTGCCTACGCCGGCGACCTGGCGGACCACCTGCGCCGGGGCACCCCGGCTCCGGCGGGCGCGGGCGCGGTGAGTGCGGACGCGGCCCTCCCGGACCCGTTGGCCGACGCCCGCAGCCGGTGCCTGCGGCTGGCCGCCGAGCTGGCCGGGGTGGCGCCGGACTCCCTCGACCTCACCACCGACCTGATCGACTGCGGCTTCGGCCTGGCCGAGCGAGCCCGCTACTTCGCCCTGCTGTCCGAGGAGTTGGGCACCAGGCTGCCCACGGCGGCGGTCACGGCGGAGACCATCGGCGCGGTCGCCCAGGCGGTGGCCGCCCTCGGGCACCGGACCGAAGCCGAGGAGCAGGGGGCACCCCGCCGCCACCCGCGGCTCGCCGACGTCGCCCACACGCTGCAGTCGGGCCGTACCGCGCACGAGTTCCGCCTCGCACTGCCCGCGGGCTCGGTCGCCGAGGCGGCCCGGCTGCTGGCCGCGTACGCGACGGGCGAGGCCGTCGACCGGATCGCCACCGGTACCGTGATCCGTACCCCGGCGCAGCCGCCGGCCGCCGAGGCCCAGGCCCTGGAGGCGGCGCTGACCGGCCGTGATTTGACGGCGGTGGCCGAGCACTGGGTGACGGGCGCGGAGGTCGACTGGTCGCGGATCACCCCCGCCACCGCTCGCCGCATCGAGCTGCCCGGCTACCCGTTCGCCCGCAAGCGCCACTGGATCCCGGTCCCGCCGGCCCGGCCCGAGCCCCCGCGCGCCGCCACCGCCGCGGTTGGCGCCCCCGGTCCGCAGGCCCCGTCCGGTACCGGCTCCGACGTCGCCGTCGTGCTGGCCGGCTTCGCGGACCTGGACGAGGCCTCCAAGTCCGGGGTTTTCGGCGCCTACCGGCGGATGGGCGTCTTCCTGGGCGCCGGCGAGCGCTACCGCAGTGAGGAACTGCGGGCCCGGCTGCGGATCAGGGACAAGTTCCGGCGGCTGCACGAGGCGCTGCTCGACCTGCTGGTCCAGGCCGGCTTCCTGGTCCGGGAGGGCGAGGAACTCGTCACCACCGCCGAGGTGGCCGACGACCGGACGGACCCGGCCGGCGGCACGGACCGCTGGGAGGCCGAGCTCGACCGGCTCGCGGACACCTACCCGGACATCGCGCCCACCGTCACCCTCAACCGCGAGTTCCTGCGGGTCTATCCGCAGCTCCTGCGCGGCGAACTGGTGGGGACGGAGGTGATGTTCCCCGGCACATCGATGCAGCTGGTGGAGAACCTCTACAAGGGCAACTCGCTCACCGATTTCTTCAACCTGCTGGTCGCGGACGAGGTCCGCGAGGCGCTGGCCGCCCGTCTGCCAGGGCTCGCCGACGGGGAGACCGTCCACGTGATGGAGCTGGGCGCCGGGACCGGCGCCACCAGCGAGCGGGTGCTGCCCGTGCTGGCCGGGCACCCGGACCGGGTCGGTTACACCTTCACGGACGTCTCGCCGCGCTTCCTGGAGCACGGTCGCGAGCGGTTCGCCGCTCGCTACCCGTTCGTCCGCTTCGACCTGCTCAACCTGGAACGCGGTTTGCCCGACCAGGGCTTCGCCGACGGCACGGCCGACATCGTGATCGCCACCAACGTGGTGCACGCGACAAGGAACCTGCGGGCCACCCTGCGCAAGGCCAGGGCGCTGCTCAGGCCCGGCGGTCTGCTGCTGCTCAACGAGCTCACCGCGATCCGGCCCTACCTGACCGTCACCGGCGGTGTGATGGAGGGCTGGTGGGCCTTCCAGGACGCCGAGCTGCGCGTCCCCGGCTCCCCGCTGGTCGCCCCCGAGGCCTGGCGCCGGCTGCTGGCCGAGGAGGGCTTCGCCCGGACCCGGATCCTCGGCGACGCAACGACGGAGCTGGGCCAGCACGTCCTGGTCGCGCAGAGCGACGGCCCGGCGGGCGACCGGCGTACGGCGGCGCCCGATGCTGCCACCGCCGCCGTGACGGCCGTGGGCCCGGCTCGGCCGGACGCGTCCGGCGCGGCCACCGAGCGGCTGCGGGAGCTGCTGGAGCGGGTCCTGAAGCTGGACGAGTGCATCGACCCCGACCGTCGGCTGGCCGACTACGGCTTCGACTCGCTGAGCGGGATGAAGATCGTGTCCGCCGTGGACGAGGCGTTCGGCGTTTCGGTGCCGCTGGAGGAGTTCTTCGAGAAACCGACGCTGCGCGAGCTGGCCGCGCACCTGGTGGAGGGCTGGCTGCCCAGCGCGCAGGCGCCCGCCGCCGAGCCCGCCCCCGTCCCCGCCGAGCCAACCCCCGTCAGCGTCGAGCCCACGCCCACGCCCGCCGAGCCGTCCGCGCCGCCCGTCCCCGCGGACGTGGCGCGGGTGCTGCGCCCCCGGTCCGACACCACGCTGAGCACCCATCCGGCCTCGCCGGGCCAGCGCGCGCTGTGGGTGATCGAGCAGATCGCCCCGGGGAACCACGCCTACAACCTCCCGCTCGCCTTCTGGCTCGACCCCGCCGTCGACGTGCCCGCCCTGCGCCTGGTCCTCCAGGACGCGCTGGACCGGCACGAGGAGCTGCGGGCCACGATTCGCACCGACGGCGGCGAACCGTACGTCCGGATCGCGGCCGAACCCGAACTGCCCTTCCAGCAGGTCTTCCTGACGGCGGTGGCCGACGACGCACTGCGGGAGCGGATCCACGCCGAGGCGCGGCGGCCGTTCGACCTGGCCCGGGGCCCGCTGCTGCGTGCCACCGTCTACACCCTCGGCGACGGCCGCCAGGCCCTGCTGCTGACGGTGCACCACCTGGTGCTCGACGGCCTGTCCATCCCGCTGCTGCTCCAGGAGGTGGAGCGCGGGCTGCGCGCCGTCGCCGAGGGCCGGCCGCTGCCGACCGAACGGCCCGCCCGGACCTTCGGCGACTTCACCGCCTGGCAGCGCGAACAGCTCGCCGGGCCGGAGGGGGAACGGCTGCGCGCGTACTGGGTCGAGCGGCTGCGCGAGCGGCGGACCGCGGTCGCGCTGCCGCTGGACCGCCCGCGTCCGGCGCTGCCCACCTTCCGCGGCGAGAGCGTGAGCGGGCGGATCCCGGCGGAGGTGTCGGAGCGGGCCCGGTCGCTGGCCGCCGCGGAGCGCACCTCGCTCTCCAGCGTCATGCTGGCCGCCTTCTTCGCCCTCCTGCACCGCTACGGCGGCCAGGACGACATCGCCGTCGGCACCCCGACGGCGGGCCGCCCGCCGAGCGGCTACGACGACGTGCTCGGCTACTTCATGAACATGGTCGTGCTGGCCGAGCGGGTCGACGCCCAGGAGGCCTTCCGCACCCTGGCACACCGGCTGCACCGGACGGTGCTGGGCGCCCTGGAGCACGGCAGCTACCCGCTGTTCACGCTCGCCGAGGAACTGCGGCGGCTGGACCCGTCGGCGTCGGCGGCGCCCTTCAACGTGGCCTACTACTTCCACAACTGGGCCCGCGACCTGACCGGGGCCGGAACGGTCCGGGGCCGGGTCGAGGGCGTGCACCAGGAGGGCGAGTTCGACCTGACCCTGGACCTGGTGGACGCGCCCGAGGGCTGCCGGTACACGCTCAAGTACAACCCGGACCTGTTCGACGCCCGGACGGTGGAACGGCTCGGGCAGCACTTCGCCGCGCTGCTGGCCCGCGCGGTCGGCGCCCCGGGGACGCCGGTCGGCGAACTGGAGCTGCGGACCGAGGCGGAGCGGGCCGAGGAGGAACGGGCCGCGTCCGCCGCGCGCGTCGACTACCCGGCCGACACGCTGGTCTGGGAGCTGGTCCGCGGACAGGCACAGTCGCGCCCGGACGCGGTGGCGGTGCGCTGCGCCGGAGTGGAACTGACGTACCGGCAGCTGTGGTCGCGGGTGACGGACCTGGCGGCCCGGCTGACCGCCGCCGGCGTGGGCCGGGGCCGTACGGTGGGCGTCCTGCTGCCGCGCGACGTCGACCTGCCGGTGGCGCTGCTGGCCGTGCAGGCCGCCGGCGGCACCTACGTGCCCTTCGACCCCGCCTACCCGGAGCAGCGGCTCGCCCACATGGCGCAGGACGCCGGGCTGCACCTGATGCTCACCCGCTCCGGCATCCCCAGCGGCTACGCGCCGGTGCCGCGCCTGCTGCTGGACGACGACGCCGCCGCGCCCGCCGCCCCCTCCCCGGGGCCCGCGGGACCGTCGGACGCCGCCTACGTGATCTACACCTCCGGCTCGACGGGCCTGCCCAAGGGCGTCCGGATCCCGCACCGGGCGCTGGTGAACCTGCTCTGGTCGATGGCCCGCGAGCCCGGGTTCGGACCGCAGGACACCCTGCTGGCCGTGACCACCGTCTGCTTCGACATCTCGGGGCTGGAGCTGTACCTGCCGCTGATCAGCGGCGGCACCGTGGAGATCGCGCCGAGCGAGACCGCCCGGGACGGCCTGCGGCTGCGCGAGCTGCTCGAGTCCGGCCGCGTCACGGTGATGCAGGCGACGCCCGCCACCTGGCGGATGCTGCTGGCCGCCGGTTGGCGGGGGAACGCCGGCCTCACCGTGCTGTGCGGCGGCGAGGCGCTCCCCGAGGACCTCGCGCAGGCACTGCTCGCCGGCAACCGCGAGGTCTGGAACCTGTACGGCCCGACCGAGACCACGATCTGGTCGGCCGCGGCCCGGCTCGCGCCGGGCGAGCGGGTGACCCTCGGCACCCCGATCGCCAACACCACCCTGCACGTGCTGGACGGCGCGCGCCGCCCGCTGCCCACCGGGGTGCCCGGCGAGCTGTACATCGGCGGGCACGGGGTGGCCGACGGCTACCTGAACCGCCCGGAGCTCACCGCCGAGCGCTTCCTGCCCGACCCCTTCGCGGGCGCCGACGCGAGCCTGTACCGCACCGGCGACCTGGCCCGCCGACTCGCCGACGGGCGGTACGAGTACCTGGGGCGGATCGACGAGCAGGTGAAGGTGCGCGGCTTCCGGATCGAGCCCGAGGAGATCGAGGCGGCCCTGCGGCGGCTGGACGGCGTGCGCGAGGCCGTCGTGGTGGCGCGCGGCCGCGACGGCGGCGACCGCTCCCTGCTGGCCTGCTACGTGTCGGCCGACGGGGCCGCCGAACCCACCCGGGAGCAGCTCGCGGACTGGCTTCCGGCCCACATGGTCCCGGACGCGCTGGTCCGGGTGACGGGCTTCCCGCACACCCTGAACGGGAAGGTGGACCGCACCACGCTGGCCTCGCTGCCGCTCGCCGAACTGCGCGCGCGCTTCGGCGCCGCGGGTGGGCACGGGTCCGGGGCTTCGGCGCGGGCCGGTGCCCCGGCGCGGCCCACGGACCGCACCGAGGCACTCGCCGCCGAACTGGCCGGCCTGATCGGCCCCCTGGCGGGGATCGCCCCCGAGGAGCTCGGCCCGCACGTCCCGTTCGGCGAGGCGGGCATGAACTCGGTGGGCTTCACCGCGCTCAGCGTGGAGCTGCGCTCCGCCTACGGCATCGAGGTCTATCCGACGGTGTTCTACAGCCGGGGCACCCTGGCCGCGCTCACCGCGTACCTGTGGGACAACCACGCCGCCGCACTGTCCGCACACTTCGGCACCGGCCCCCGGGAGTCCACCGCCGCGCCGCTGCTCCCGGCGGCGCAGGCGCCGGTCGGCCCGCCGCACGGCGAGGACGTCGCGATCATCGGGATGGCCGGGAGGCTGCCCGGCTCGGCCGACCTCGCGGAGTTCTGGGCCCACCTGCTCGCCGGGCACGACCTGGTCGGCGGGGCGCCCGCGGACCGCCGCGGGTTGCGTGACCGGACGGGCCCCGGCCCGCTCCTGGGCGGCTTCCTGACCGACGTGGACCGCTTCGACGCCGCCTTCTTCGGGATCTCCCCGCGCGAGGCCGAACTGATGGACCCCCAGCAGCGGTTGCTGCTGGAGGTGGTCTGGTCGGCCGTCGAGGACGCCGGCTACCGGCCCTCCGACCTGGCCGGGAAGCGCGTCGGGGTGTTCATCGGCGTCGCCAACTCCGACTACCTGGAGGCGCAGCGGGCCGAAGGCTGCCCGCCCCAAGGACACACCGGGACGGGCGCGGCGCTGACGATGATCCCCAACCGGGTCTCCTACCTGCTGGACCTGCGCGGCCCGAGCGTCGCGGTGGACACCGCCTGCTCGGGCTCGCTCACCGCCGTGCAGCAGGCCTGCGCCGCGCTGCGCGACGGCACCTGCGACCTGGCCATCGCCGGCGGGGTCAACCTGATCCTGACGCCGAGCGTGTACGAGGTGCTCGCCGAGAGCCGGATGCTCAGCCCGGAGGGCCGGTGCAGGACCTTCGACAGCCGGGCCGACGGCTACGTCCGCGGTGAGGGCGTCGGCGCGGTGCTGCTCAAGCCGGGCGGGCGGGCGCGGCAGGACGGCGACGCCGTGCACGCGGTGATCAAGGCGGCGGTCGCCGGGCACGGCGGCCGGACCACCTCGTTGACGGCACCGAGCCCGGACGCCCAGGCGGACCTGCTGGTCGATGCCTACCGCGCGGCCGGCGTCCCGACCGAGACCGTCGGCTACATCGAGGCGCACGGCACCGGCACCGCCCTGGGCGACCCGGTCGAGACCGCCGGCCTGAGCACCGCCTTCCGCCGGCTGCGCGCCGAGCGCGGGGCGCAGCCCGGGCCCGCCTGCGCGATCGGCTCGGTGAAGAGCAACATCGGCCACCTGGAGGCCGCGGCGGGCATCGCCGGACTGTTCAAGGCCGTGCTCGCGGTGCGCCACGGCGTCATCCCGGCCAGCCTGCACATCGAGGAACCGAACCCGTACCTGGAGCTGGACGGCGGCCCGTTCGAGCTGGCCGACACCGCCCGGCCCTGGCCGCGGCTCCGCGACGCCGGGGGAGGTGAGCTGCCGCGTCGAGCCGGGGTCAGCTCCTTCGGCTTCGGCGGGGCGAACGCGCACGTCGTGTTGGAGGAGTCGTACATGCCCGACGCAGGTGACGAGGACAGCGGCGAGCAGCTGTTCGTGCTGTCCGCCCGCACCCCCGAGGCGCTGCGCGGCGCCGCCGAGCGGCTCGCCGACCACCTGGCGGACCACCCGGTCCCGGCCGGCGACCTCGCGTACACCCTGCTGCTGGGCCGCGAGCCGATGGCGTACCGCCTGGCCGTGGTGGCGGACGGGGCCGCCGCACTGCGGGCCGAGCTGACCGCCCACCTCGACGGACGGCCCTCGCGGGTGCGCACGGGGCAGGCGGGGCGGACGGTCCCAGGGGCGGCCGCCGCGACGGGTGACCCGGACCGGCTCGCCGACGCGTGGGTGGCCGGCGCCGAGGTGGACTGGACGGCGCTGCACCGGGGCGCGCGGCGGCGCCGGGTACACCTGCCCGCCTACCGCTTCGGCGGATCCCGGCACTGGTTCCCCACGGGTACGGCGCCGCGGCAGGCCCCGGCCCCGCTGCACCCGACCCTGCTGGACACCGACCTCTCCACGGGCACCGAGCGGGTGTACGTCAAGACGCTCACCGGCGACGAGTTCTTCCTCCGCGACCACGTGGCCGGCGGTGAGATGCTGCTGGCCGGGGTGGCGTACCTGGAGATGGCCCGGCTGGCCGGGGAACTCGCCGAGGGCGGGCCGGTGCGCGGTGTCGACGGCCTGGTGTGGGCCACGCCGGTGCGGCTGCCCGCCGGAACCTCGCGCCGACTGCTCGTCCGGCTCACCGGCACCTCCTTCGAGGCCGTCACGGCCGGCGAGGACGGGGCCGCCCACGCCCGGGGCACCCTGCTGTTCGGCGAACCCGGGCCCCGGCCCGCGCCGGTCGACCTGGCGGCCGTGCGCGCCCGCTGCACCACCGTGAGCAGCGGCGAGAGCTGCTACCAGGCGTTCTCCCGGCTGGGCTTCGACTACGGTCCGAGCTTCCGAGCGGTCGAGGAGATCGCCGTGGGGGAGCGGGAGGCGCTCGCGCGGCTGCGGCTCCCCGAGCCGCGGCTCGCCGATCGGGACGCGTACGTGTTCCACCCCTCGCTGCTTGACGCGGCGCTCCAGACGGCGGGTCGACTCGCGCCCGGCGCACGGGACTCGGCGCCCTCGCCGGACTATCTGCCGTACTCCCTGGGCTCGGTGCGGCTGTACGGCGAGCTGCCGCAGCAGCCGTACGCCTACGCCGCGCCCAGCGCCCGCCCGGCGGCCGCGGGGACGCTCTGCTTCGACGTCCTGCTGCTGGACCCGTCCGGCGGCGTGGTCGCGGCGATCGAGTCCTTCACGCTGCGTGCGGTGGGCCCGCACGCCGGGGCGGACGAGGTGGTCGCGTTCGAACCGGTCTGGCAGGACGCCCCGGCGGCCGGGCGTCGGCCGGTCGGGACCGTCCTGGTCCTGGACGCCGGACAGGAAGGACCGGCCGTGGCC
Source organism: Kitasatospora sp. NPDC101155 (assembly GCF_044768305.1). Lineage (NCBI taxonomy): Bacteria > Bacillati > Actinomycetota > Actinomycetes > Kitasatosporales > Streptomycetaceae > Kitasatospora > Kitasatospora sp. NPDC101155. Next base: position 13,348 of record NZ_JBIWPN010000017.1, read on the forward strand.
GCCGCACTGACCGGGGCGGGCCTGAGCGCCCGGGTCGTCGCACTGGACGCCGGGTTCGACCCGGCGGCGGCGATCCGGGCCGTCGGCCCCGGGCCGGTGCACGTCGTTCACCTGGGCGGCGCGGACGGTGCCCCCACCCGCGCGCTGGAGCACGGCTTCCACTCGGCCGTGGCTCTCCTGCAAGCCTGGCAGCGGGACCGGCGCGGTGCGCTGCGCTACCTGTACGTGTACCGCGACCCGGCGCACTCGCCGGCCCACCCGGCGATGGCCGCGCTGGCCCGCTCCGTGCGCCGGGAGCACCCGGCGATCGACATCGGCGTGCTGGCGGTGGCGGACGGCCCGCTGCCCGAGGCGGTGGTGGCCGAACTCGCCGAGGCCGGCGCGTCCGAGACCAGGGTGGGCGCGGCCGGCCGCAGCCACCGCGCCTGGCGGCGGGTCGGCCTGCCGGGTGCCGGCGCGCGCAGCGCCTTCCTGGGCGACGGGGCGCACGTGATCACCGGCGGCACCGGTGCGCTGGGCCTGCTGGTGGCCGAGCACATCACCGCCGCACGGCGCGCGGCGGGCGTCACCGCGGGCGGCATCGTGCTGGCCGCCCGGACCGCCCCCACACCGCAGGCGCTGGCCCGGATCAAGGCCATCGGCGCCCGGGTGGTCCGGGCCGACGTGGCCGAGCCGACCGACGTGCGGGCCCTGCTCGCCGAGGCCCGGCGCGCGCACGGCACGGTCAGCGGCGTGCTGCACGCGGCCGGCGTGCTGCGCGACGGCCTGCTGCACGGCAAGCAGCGGGCCGACGCGGAGGCGGTGCTGGCCGCGAAGGTGCACGGCACGGTGCTGCTGGACGAGGAGACCCGGCACGACCCGCTCGACTACTTCGTGGCCTTCTCCTCCGCCGCCGCCGCGCTCGGCAACGCCGGCCAGAGCGACTACGCGTTCGCCAATGCCTTCCTCGACCACTTCGCCGAGCAGCGGGAGACGCTGCGCCGCGCCGGGCAGCGGCACGGCCGCACCCTGGCGGCGGCCTGGCCGGTGTGGGCCGACGGCGGCATGCACGTCGACGCCGCCACGCAGGAGTACGCGGCCCGGGTGGCGGGCCTGCGCCCGCTGCGCAGCCGGGCGGCGCTGGAGGGGATGGAGCGGGCGCTGGCGGACGACCGGCCGAGGCTGCTGCTCGCCGCCGGGGATCCGGCCCGGATCCTGGCCGCCCTGGGCGGCGGCCCGAGCCCGGTGCCCGAGGCCCCGGCCGCTACGGCCACTGCGTCAGCTCCGGCAGTTGCGGCCGACCCGGCGGACGCGCGGGCGCGGGCGGAGCGGCTGGTGCTGCGGATCACGGCGGAGGAGCTGAAGCTCCCCGAGGCGGAGATCGTCGTCACCGACCCCTTCGACCACTACGGCGTGGACTCGCTGATCACGCTGAGCGTGACCCGGCGGCTGGAGGAGGTCGTCGGCCCGCTGTCGAAGACCCTGCTGTTCGAGTACGTGACGGTCCGTGAGCTGGCGGACCACCTGGCCGCCGAGCACCCGGAGGCGTTCACCGCGCCCGAGGCCCCGGCAGCCGAAGCCGAAGCCGAAGCCGAAGCCGAAGCCGACCGGTCCCGTCCCGTCCCGGACGGCGCCCCGTCCGCCTCGTCCGCCGCGCCGGCTCTCCCGGCCGGTGCCGACGACATCGCGATCATCGGCGTCGCGGGCCGCTACCCGCAGGCCGACGACGTCGAGGAGTTCTGGCGCAACCTGCGCGCCGGACGGGACAGCGTGGAGGAGGTCCCGGCCGACCGGTGGCGCCACGAGCGGTTCCACGACGAGCGGAAGTCGCTGATCGGCAAGACCTACGGCAAGTGGGGCGGCTTCGTGCGCGGCGCCGACCGCTTCGACCCGCTGTTCTTCCGGATGTCGCAGATCGAGGCGGAGCACACCGACCCGCAGGAACGCGTGTTCCTGGAGACGGTCTGGCACCTGCTGGAGGACGCGGGCTACACCCGCGAGGGGCTGCGCGGCTCCCGCACCGGCGTCTTCGTCGGCATGATGTACGGCCAGTACCAGCTGTACGGCGTCCAGGAAGCGCTGCGGGGCGAGGGCCTGCCCCCGCACTCGTCCTACGCCTCGGTGGCCAACCGGGTCTCGTACTTCTACGACTTCACCGGTCCCAGCGTCGCCGTGGACACCATGTGCTCCTCCGCGCTGGTCACCATTCACCAGGCGTGTCAGGCCATCCGGGCCGGCGACTGCGAGGTCGCCGTCGCCGGCGGCGTCAACATCACCAGCCACCCTGCCAAGTACCTCCAGCTGGCGTGGCGCGGCTTCCTCGCCGAGGACGGCCGGTGCCGTAGCTTCGGCGCCGGCGGCACCGGCTACGTCCCCGCGGAGGGCTCGGGCGCGGTCCTGCTGAAGCGGCTGGACGCGGCCCTCGCGGACGGCGACCGGATCCTCGCGGTGGTCAAGTCGTCGGCCGTGAACCACGGCGGCACGGGCCGCGGGTTCACCGTGCCCAACCCCCGGGTGCAGGGCGACCTGGTGCGCTCGGCGCTCGACCGGGCCGGCCTGCGCCCGGGCGACCTGGACTACGTCGAGGCGCACGGTACGGGCACCGAACTGGGCGACCCGGTGGAGATCACCGGGCTGCTGCGGGCCTTCGGGGACGACCTGCCCGAGCGGCTGCCGATCGGTTCGGTGAAGTCGAACATCGGGCACGCCGAGTCGGCGGCCGGCATCGCGTCGGTCACCAAGGTGCTGCTCCAGATGCGGCACGGCGAGCTGGCCCCCTCGCTGCACGCGCAGGAGCTCAACCCGAACATCGACTTCGCGGGGACGCCGTTCGTGGTCCAGCGCGAGCCGGAGCCGTGGCCGCGCCGGGTCGGCGCGGACGGCGCCGAGCGGCCCCGGACCGCGGGGGTCAGCGCGTTCGGCGCCGGCGGTACCAACGCGCACGTCATCCTCCAGGAGTACCTGGGAGCCGAGGCGCCGTCCGCTGCCGAGGCCGGTCCGCAGCTGGCCGTGCTCTCCGCCCGGGATGCGGACCGACTGGCCGAGCAGGCCCGGCGGCTGGCCGCGCGACTGCGCGCCGAGGCCGCCGGGGCGGCGCCGCGCGAGGTCGCCTGGACGCTGCAGTCGGGGCGCGAGGCGATGGCCCACCGGCTCGCGGTGGAGTTCGAGGACCTGGGCCAACTGGCCGACCGCCTGGAGGAGTTCGCCGCCGGCCGGCTGCCGTCCCGGAGCTGGACGGGCGTGGTCGATCCGCGCCGGCCGACCGAGGGCGGCGCCCTGACGGCCGATCCGGCCGCGCTCGCCGAGGCCTGGACCACGGGCCGGCGGGTGGACTGGTCCGTGCTGCACGGCGGGCGGCGGCCCGGCCGGGTGCCGCTGCCGGGCTACCCCTTCGACGGCGGCCGGGTCTGGCTCGCGGCCGCGGACGCCGAACTGGCCGCGCTCGACGCCGCTCCTGCCGGGGTCGCTTCTGCCCCGGCCGTTCCCACCGCGGCCGTACCGGTCGCCCCCGAGGCCGAGGAGCGGCTGCTCACCAGGCAGTGGGTCCCCGCCGGGACCGCCGCGCGGCTGCCCCTGCCCGGCCGCACGGCCGTCCTGGCCGTCCCCGGCACCGAGGCGCTGGCCGCCGCTCTGGCCGCCGCGCTGCCGGGCGCCGAGGTGCTCACCACCGCCGCGCTCGACGCCGACCTGGCGCTGGCCGACACCCACTGGGACCGCTTCGACGCCGTGCTGGACCTGGCGGGGTGCGCCGAGCAGGGGCTGCCGGTGGACCGGACCGCGCTCTACACCTGGTGGCGCTGGCTCCAGCGGCTGGTCGACCAGGGCCCGCGCGACCTGCGCGCGCTGCTGGTCTCCCGGGAGACACCGGCCGGTGTCGGCACAGGCGGCGGTGCGGAGCGGGCGGGTCTGTACCGGATGCTGCAGAGCGAGTACCGCCACGTGCGCTCGCGCCACGTCGGCCTGGGCACCTGCACGGACCAGCAGGCGGTCGCCTGGGCGCTCGACGAACTCGCCGCCGCCGGGCCGGAGGCCGAGGTGGCCTACCGGGACGGCGCCCGGCACCGGGCGCAGTTGCGCGAGGTGCCGGACGGCGCGTCGCGCCCGCCGCGCTTCGCGGACGGGCACGTGCTCTGGGTGACCGGCGGCACGCGCGGCCTCGGCCTGCTGACCGCCCGCCACTTCGTCGCCCGGTACGGGGTGCGCAAGCTGGTCCTCACCGGCCGGGAGGAGTTGCCGCCACAGGCCGAGTGGGCCACGCACGTCGGCGCGGACACCCGGCTGGGCCGCAAGCTGCGCCCGCTGGCCGAACTCGCCGCCCAGGGCGTGGAACTGGAGGTGCTCGCCGTCGACCTGGAGGACGAGGGGGCGCTGGCCAAGGCGCTGACCGAGGTCAGGCTGCGGCGCGGTCCGGTGGGCGGGGTGGTGCACGCCGCCGGGTTCGTGGACTCGGAGAACCCGGCCTTCGTCCGCAAGCCGGTGGGGGGTACGGCGCGGGTGATCGGCCCGAAGGTCTTCGGCCTCGACGCGTTGACACGCGCCTTCCGGGACGAGCCGCTGGCCTTCTTCGTCCTGTACTCGTCGGTCACCGCCGCGGTGCCCCGGCTGGCGGTCGGGCAGAGCGACTACGCGCTGGCCAACGCCTACCTGGACGCGGTGGCCGAGGAGCGCCGGTACGGGCTGCCGCTGGTCAGCGTGCAGTGGCCGAGCTGGCGCGACACCGGCATGGGGGAGGTGCGCAGCGAGGCCTACCGGGCCACCGGGCTCGTTGCACTGACGGACCGGCAGGGGCTCGCCCTGCTCGACCGCGCGCTCGCCGCCGGCGAGCGGGTAGTCCTGGCCGCCGCGGTGCGGCCGGACACCGACTGGAGTCCCGAGCGGCTGACGGACGGCGGCCCGCAGGCCGGCGCCGAGCCGGCCACGGGATCCGCCGTGCCGGAGGCCGCCCGCCGAGCGCCGGCGAGCGCCCCCGACCGGGCCGTGGCACCGTCCGGCGACCGTCAGGGTGCGCGTGAGGCGGTGGCCTCGTGGCTGCTGGACCGGCTCGCGGAGGAGCTGCGGTTCGACCGGGCCGTGCTGGCCGATGACGTGCCGATCCAGGACTTCGGCATCGACTCGATCCTGGTGGCCCAGCTGCTGCAGACCCTCGGCAAGCGGCTGGACGTGCCGTTGGACCCGTCCTCGCTGCTGGAGTACCCGACGGCCCGGGAGTTCGCGGACTACCTCGCTGCCGAGCACCCGGCGGAGCTCGCCGCCGCCTTCGGCACCCCGGCGCCCGAGGCCCCGGCCGCCCCGGTGGTCACGGTCGACGTCACCGCGCGTGTCACCGCACCGGCCGCCGCACCGGCCGCCGCACCGCACGGGCGGGCGGGCGAGGACATCGCGGTGGTCGGCCTGTCCTGCCGCTTCCCGGACTCGGGCTCCCCGGACGAGTACTGGCAACTGCTGCGGCAGGGCCGCAGCGCGCTGCGGCCCGTCCCGGAACGGCGCTTCGCCGGTCTGGGCGGCTTCCACGCAGGGCTGCTGCCCGAGGAACTGCGCTTCGACTCGGAGGCGTTCCTGCTCTCGGAGGCGGATGTCGCCGCCCTGGACCCGCAGGCCCTGCTGCTGCTCGAGGAGGTCGACCGGGCCGTGCACCATGCGGGCTACCGGCCCGCCGAGCTCAAGGGACGGCGGATCGGCGTGTACGTCGGCGGCCGGACCACCGGCACACCGGACGAGACGCTGGTCCAGCGGGCGCAGAACCCGGTGATGGTGACCGGCCAGAACTACCTGTCGGCCAACCTCTCCCAGTTCTTCGACTTCCGCGGCCCGAGCGTCGTGGTGGACACCGCCTGCTCCTCCGCGCTGGTGGCGATGGAGACGGCCGTGTACGCCCTGCGGGCGGGCGCCGTCGAGGCGGCCGTGGTGGCGGGGGTGAACCTGCTGGCCGACGGCCGGGCGTACCGGCTCTTCGCCCAGCGCGGACTCCTCAACCCCGGCCCCGAGTTCCACCTGTTCGACCGCCGGGCCGCCGGGCTCGTTCTCGGCGAAGGGGTCGGCGTCGTCGTCCTCAAACCGCTGGCGCAGGCGCAGGCCGACGGGGACCGGGTGCTCGCGGTGCTCCGGGGCATCGCGGTCAACAACGACGGACGCACCGCGGGCCCGGCCACCCCGAACCTCCAGGCGCAGAAGGAGGTGATGGCCGAGACGCTGGCCCGCAGCGGCCACACCCCTCGGGAGGTCGGCTGGGTGGAGGTCAACGGCTCCGGCTCCACCGTTACCGACCTGCTCGAACTCAAGGCCATCCAGGCGGTCTACGGCACCGATCCGGCGCACCCGGTGGCGCTCGGCTCGGTCAAGCCCAACATCGGCCACCCGCTGGGCGCGGAGGGCATCGCCGCGTTCATCAAGGTCGTCCTGATGCTGCAGTACGGGGAGCAGGTGCCGTTCGGCTCCGGACAGGAACCGCTCGAGCACTTCGACCTGGCGGCCTCGCCGCTGTACTTCCCCCGGGAGGTCGTGGCGTGGCCGCACCGCGCGCCACTGGCGGCGCTCAACTGCTTCGCCGACGGCGGGACCAACGCCCACGTCCTGCTCGCCCCGGCCCCCGAAGCCGCCCGCCCCACCCGCGAACCCCTGCCCGAACCCGCGCTGAACCGGAGGATCGTCATCCGAGGCACCACCGCATCCGACTCCGCCGCCGGCGGCCTGTTCTGGGACGGCTACCGATGAGTGGCCACCTGCCCACCGTGTTCCTGTTCTCCGGCCAGGGCTCCCAGTACTACGGGATGGGCCGAGAACTCTACGACGCCAACGAGGTCTTCCGCACCGAGCTGCGCCGCTACGACGCGGTGGTTGCCGAGGCGTCCGGGGTGTCGGTGCTGGCCCGGATCTTCGACGAGGAGAAGCCGAGGAACCACCCCCTCGTCGACACCGCGGTCTCCCACCCGGGCATCGTCATGATCGAGCTCGCGCTGGCCGCCGCCCTGCGCGCCGAGGGCATCGAGCCGGACCACGTCCTCGGCTACAGCCTGGGAGAGTACGCGGCGGCCGTCGTTGCCGGCGCGCTGGACCCGGTCGACTGCCTGCGGCTGCTGGTGCGCCAGGCCGGTGCACTGCGCGCGAGCGCGCCCGGTGGGATGATCGCCGTGCTCGCCGGAGCCGAGGTGCTGGAGCGGGTGCCCGAGCTGCGGGCCTGCGAGATCGCCGCGCGCAACCACCCGGAGTGCTTCGTGGTCACCGCCCCGCAGGCCGAACTGGACCGCGCGGAGGCCGCGTTGCGCGCGGCCGGGGTCCTGCACCTGCCGCTGCCGGTCGAGTACGCCTTCCACTCCCGGCTGATGGACCGGGCGTTGGAGGCGTGCCGGGCCGACTTCGAGGGCGTGGCGTTCGCGGTGCCGCGGATCCCGTGGGTGTCCTGCGTGACCGGCGAGCCGGTGGAACGGGTCGACGCGGACCACTTCGCGCAGGTGGCCCGGCGGCCGATCGAGTTCGAGCGGGCGATGGCCTGGCTGCGCGGGCGTGACGACTTCCTCTACCTCGACCTCGGGCCCTCGGGCACCCTGCACAACTTCGCCCGGATGCTGCTGCCCGAGGCGGGCCGGGCACAGTCGCTGCCGCTGCTCAGCCCCTTCGAGCAGGACACCGCCCTGTTCGAGCAGGTCCGCGTGCGCGCCGCCCGTACGACGCCACGCCGGGTGGAGGCAGCGGCACCGAGGGAGGGACAGGGCGTGCACGGCACCGCTCGTCCGAAGGTCTACGGCTTCCCCGGGCAGGGCTCGCAGCGTCGCGGCATGGGCCGGGAGCTGTTCGCACGGTTCCCGGCCCAGACGGCGATCGCGGACGAGGTGCTCGGCTACTCGATCGAGGAGCTGTGCGTACGCGATCCCGAACGCCGCCTGGGCCGCACCGAGTTCACCCAGCCCGCGCTCTACGTGGTGAGCGCCCTGGCCTACCTGGACCGCGCGGCACAGGACCCGGTGGCGCCGGACCACCTCGTCGGGCACAGCCTGGGCGAGTACGCCGCGCTGTTCGCGGCCGGGGTCTTCGACTTCGAGACCGGACTGCGGCTGGTGCACCGACGCGGCGAGCTGATGGCCGCTGCCTCCGGTGGCTCGATGGCGGCGGTGGTCGGCGTCGGCGAGCAGGACGTGGCCCGCACCCTCGCCGACCCCGCGTTCGAGGCGCTGGACCTCGCCAACCACAACGCCCCGGACCAGTTCGTGGTCTCCGGCCCGCAGCCGGAGCTCGACGCGGCCTGCGCCGCGTTCGAGGCGGCCGGCGCCCGCACGGTGCGCCTGACGGTCAGCGCGCCGCTGCACTCGCGCTACATGCGCCCGGTGGCCCAGGAGTTCGGGCGCTTCCTGGACGGCGTCACGCTGCGCCCCCCGACCGTCCCGGTGCTCGCCAACGTGGACGCCCTGCCGTACACGGCGTCGACCCTCAAGGAGCGGCTGACGGCGCAGATCGCCTCCCCGGTGCGCTGGACCGACACCGTGCGCGCCCTGATGCGCGAGGGCGACTTCGAGTTCGTGGAGCTGGGCCCCGGCCAGGTGCTCACCAAGCTCGTCACCCGCATCAGGGCCGCCACCGCCCCGGCCGTCACCTCCTCGCGACCGCAGGCCGCGGTGGTCCCCCCGCCCGCGCCGGCGGGCGAGGCCGCGTCCGTCTCCCCGGCCGCCGTCTCCCCGGCCGTCACCCCCGTGGCTGCCACCTCCCCGGGGGGTGCCGGGTCCGCCGTCACCGCTGAGGCCCTGGGGGCCCGGACGTTCCGCGAGCGCTACGGCCTGCGGCGCGCCTACGTGCTGGGGTCGATGTACGGTGGCGTCTCCGGCCCGGAGTTGGTCCGTGCCGCGACCAAGGCCGGCCTGCTCGCCTTCCTGGGGACCGGCGGGCTCGCCCTCGCCGAGGTGGAGCGGCGAGTGTGCGAACTCGACCTGGGCGGCGCCCACGGCGTCAACGTCCTGCACCACCCCGGCGCGCCGGAGCAGGAGGCCGCCCTGATCGACCTGCTGCTGCGCCACGGGGTGACGCTGGCGGAGGTGTCCGGCTTCCCGGGAGTGACCGAGCACCTCGTGCGCTTCCGGCTCAAGGGCGGGCGGATCCTGGCGAAGGTGTCGCGGACCGACGTGGCCGCGGCGTTCCTCGCGCCGCCGCCCGCGCCCCTGGTGGCACGGCTGCTGGCGGCGGGCGCGGTCACCGAGGCCGAGGCCGCGGCGGCCGCCTCCCGCCCGATGGCCGATGACCTGTGCGTGGCGGCGGACGGCGGCTGGCTGTGCACGGGCGCGGACCCGCTGACGCTGCTCCCGGCGGTGCTGCGGCTGCGGGACGCCATCGCGCCACCGGGCCCCCGGGTGCACGTCGGCTGCGCCGGCGGCATCGGCACACCGGAGGCGGCGGCCACGGCGTTCCTGCTGGGCGCGGACTTCGTGCTGACCGGGTCGGTGAACCAGTGCTCGGTCGAGGCGGCCACCAGCGACCGCGTCAAGGACCTCCTGCAACAGGCGGACGAGTACGACGTGGACACCGCGCCGTCGCCGTACCAGTTCGAACTCGGCGTGCGGGCACGCTTCCTGAAGCGCGGTCTGTTCTTCCCGGCGCGGGCGTCCGCGCTGCACGAGCTGTGGCGCCGCAACACCACGCCGGCCGACCTGGACGAGGCGACCAGGACCCGGATCCTGGAGCGCTACCTGGGCGGTGAGTACCGTCCCCCGACCGGTCCGCGGACGACTCCGGCACCGGGCACGGGGGCACGGTCGGAGGCGGCGCAGCCGCTGCGCCGCTACTTCGACCGCGGCCTGCGCCTGGCGCTGGCGGGCGACCCGGACCACACCGTGGATTACCTGGTCCACTGCGGGCCGGCGATGGGCGCGTTCAACCAGGCGGTCGCCGGCACCGAGCTGGAACCCTGGCGGGCGCGCACCGTCGAGGCCGTCGGCGAGGTCCTGATGGCGGGCGCGGCGGCCCACGTCACCGCCCGGATCCAGGCCCTGCAGGACATCCGACCGAACCAGGACAACCGACCACGCACGAAGGAGGACACCGGATCGTGAGCACCGCTTCGCAGGACCAACCCGTGATCTTCTACCCGTTCACCCGGGAGTTCCAGGACGACCCGTACCCGCACTACGCGGAGCTGCGCCGGCACGCGCCGGTGCACGAGCACCCGGGCGGCTTCTGGATGGTCTCGCGCTACGAGGACGTGGCCGCGCTGGTGCGCTCGGGGCTGTCCGTCGAGCAGAGCCGTGTCGCCCCGGGCCCGTTCCGCGACGCCTACGCGAAGGCTGGGGTGACGGACAAGCCGCGCCTGAAGGGGCTGGCCCTGCTGGACCGGGACCCGCCGGACCACACCCGGCTGCGCAAGCTGGTCACCCAGGCGTTCACGGTGCGCGCGGTCAACGGGCTGGAGCCGATGATCCACGGCCTGGTCACCGAGGCGCTCGACGGCGTCGCCGAGGCGGGCGGCGGGGACCTCGTGGAGTCGTTGGCGTTCCCGCTGCCGTTCACGGTCATCTCGCGCATGCTCGGGATCCCGCCGATCGACACCCGGCACATGCGGATGCTCACCACGCTGCTGATGCGCTCGGTCGAACTGACCCCGGACCGGGAGGTGATGAGGGTGATCGAGGCGGCCGACGCGGAGATCTTCGAGGTGGTGAGCGACGCAGTCTCCCGCAAGCGGCGCGAACCGGGCGACGACCTGCTCACCGCCCTCATCGCCGCCGAGGACGACGGCGACACGCTCACCCACGACGAGCTGGTCGCCCAGGTCACCATGCTCTACGTCGCGGGCTACGAGACCAGCGTCAACCTGATCTCGGCCGGCGCGCACGCCCTGCTGCGCCACCCGGACCAGCGGGAACTCCTGTACACCAGGCCCGAGTTGGTGTCGAACGCGGTGGAGGAGGTGCTGCGCCACGAGCCGCCGGTGCACTTCAGCCGCCGCGTCACCCTCCAGCCCTACCGGGTCGGCGGCCACGAGATCCCGGTCGGCTCGTTCATCCTCGCCAACCTGGCCGGCGCCAACCGCGACGAGGAGGTCTTCGGCCCCGACGCGGAGGAACTGAAGGTCGAACGCGAGGACGCCCGCCGCCATCTGTCCTTCGGCGGCGGCATGCATCACTGCCTGGGCGCGGCCCTGGCTCGGATCGAGGGCAGGGTCGCCCTCGGCGAACTCGTCCGCCGCTTCCCCACCATGGCCTTGGACGGCAAGGTCCAGTGGAACGGCCTGGTCAGCCTGCGTGGCGTGACCCACCTGCCGGTCGCCGTGTGACCGCGACGCGGGGCCGCGGCGTAGGAGCCCGGACTGTCACCCGGAACGCCTGCGTCGCGACCCCGCCCACGGCGCGTGCCGATTCGCGTCGACTCGACGCGGCACTTGGCGTGGTGCAGGAGACGGGGGCTGTGGAGGCTTACCGGGCCTTCAACAATGACCAGCGGATTCCACATTCGGGAGCCGCGTTCTTCACCAAAGTGCTCTACTTCGCCGGGGGTGACAGCACCAAAGGGCCGTACCAGCCGATCATCCTGGACCGCGTCGTCTCCAGAGCCCTGAAGGACCATGGCGCCGTCGCTCCCGACTGGCCCGACAACGGTTGGACAACTGATCAATACCGGCAGTACCTGGCGGGGGTGCACGCGTACGCGCACAGTCGCGGTGTTTTGCCTGATCAGATCGAGGCGGCCTTGTTCTCCAAGGGGAAGCAGCTGCCCTGATGGGTCTGTGGCCAGCCAGGCTGGTGAGCGGTCGGCGGCCCCGAGATCGGGGCCGCCGACCTGCCCGGCGTCGTGAGGTGGCTCAGGGCGTGAGAACGGGCTTCAGGAAGGGGCTCGGCTCGCCGTGCCAGAAGATGTCGACGCTGTCCCTGGCGCGGGTCACGGCGACGAAGAGCAGCGAGCGGGCTCGCTGCATCTCCCGACGGTACCGGGCGAGGTCGGTGCCCTTCAGGCGGTTCACGTTGTCGCGCGGCACCAATCCGTTGCGGACCCCGGCGATGACCATCCGCTGGTACTCCAGGCCCTTGAACCTGAACATCGTGCCGATGTGCACTCCGCTGCCGTTCCTGGGGCCGTCGGGGCCGATCTCCACTGCGGGAATTCCGTGCTGCGCCAGGGTGTAGGCGACCTCTCCCGCCATTTGATTGGTGGGGACGCAGACCGCGATCTGTTCGAGGGGGATCCGTTCGTCAGGGTGGGCTCCCCAGGCCGCGATGTGTTCGGCGATGGCGACGCGCTCTGCGCTCCAGTCGGCGTAGGGATGCAGCCGGGGAACGGCGCCATTGAGCACGGACCGGAAACCGGCCAAGGTCTCCTCACCACCGTTGAGGTCGTCGTAGGACTCTCCTGTGAGGACGTCCAGGGCCGAGCGCAGAATCTGGCGGGTGGTGCGGTAGCTGAGAGTGAGCTTCGACGAGCGGCCTCGGATGTGGATACCCAGGCTTCCGAGGGTCACTTGATTTCGGTAGATGCGCTGGTGGGTGTCACCGACCAGGAAGATGTCGTCCTGGCCGCTCGGGACCATCGCTCGGAGCATCTTCCAGTGAGCCGGCCGCAGGTCCTGCGCCTCGTCGACCACGATGTGCCGGTACCGGTACCGCAGCCAGCCCGCGGAGCCGTCCTGGCGATGGATGTTGTCCAGACCGCCCGCGTCGTCGCGATGAACGTCGATCGCTGCGATCCGCCGTTCGCGCTCCACCTCCAGACGCGCCGCCCGCTCGGTCACCTGGTCCCAGGTCTGTCGTCGAGAGCGGTCCAGCCGCTGGGTGAAGCGCTCGGCGAGCTGCCAGATTTCGGCGCGTTCGGCACGACCGATGTTGCCGCGGCCGGCCCGGCGGGCCCTGAAGTAGTCCGCGCGCGATCCGATCACCTGCCCGAGGATCACCTGTGTCCACTCGTCGTGGAGGAACTCGGCGTCCCATGCGGTCTCACCGAGTTCGTCCAGCAGTGCTTGCCACTCCCGCACGGCCTGGTTGTCGTCGATCGTCTGCTTGGAGTTGCCGGGCTCGGCCTCCCGGACGATCCGGAGTGCGAGCTGGTCGACGTGGCTGATGTCCACCCTGGCCAGCAGCCCCTCCCCACCGAGTTCGAGCAGACGCGAACGCAGGTCCGCGGCGAGGTTCTTGTTGTAGGTGGTGAGGAGGACGGGCTTGGTGTGTCCCGGGGGCAGCCGGTCGACCAGGTGCTTGACGCGGTGGAGGGCGACGATGGTCTTCCCCGTTCCCGGGCCGCCGCTCACTCGGGCGGGCCCGGAGTAGGTGCGTTCCACCAACTTGGACTGGGTCGGGTGGAGGAAGACCTTCCACCGCCCGAAGTCGCCGCCCTTCAGGACCTCCTCCAGAGCCGCGTCGGAGGTGGTGACCATGGTGGCCGGTCGTTCGGCAGCGGCCTGGAAGTCCTCCGGGTCGACCGGTTCAGGGGCCGCAACCGGTGTCGTTACCTGGTCGAGGATGCTGTCGAAGTCCTTGCCGTCGACGATGGCCAGGAGCACTTCCCCGGTGAGTTGCGGGGCGTATTCGACGAGACCGAGTAGCTGGTCCTCGGTGGTGAGCGTGCGGATGACGGGAAGGAGCGGCGCGGCGACACCGAGGTCGTTCAGCTGCTCGTCGGACCAAGCCGCGAAGAGCGCCTGGGGCATGGCCGGTTCGACGGGGTGGGGAGCTGCCGTGGGCGGTGCCGGGGCTAGGCCGCGAAGGATGCTCTCCTCCACCACCTGGAGGTCGACGTACTCGATCCCGCCGGTGATGTGGTTGATTCCGTAGGCGAGTCGGTCGAGGTTCTCGTAGACGTCCTTGCGGTGCTTGACCGCGACGATCAGCCAGTCGTCGTCGGCCAGGCGCAGCAGCAGGGCGCGATGGTCGTCGTTGACCCGGGCGGACCAGAGCCTGCTGTCACCCTTGAGCTGCTGGAGCTTGAGGCCGGTGGCGTGCGGGTTCGCCTTGAACTTGTGCTGGAAGTCGTAGAGGGCGCCCTTGACCGAGCGGGGGAGTTTGAGGATCTCCTTGTCCGCCTTGTCCAGCAGGCGAAGGGTGATTCCCGGGGTCTTCATCGCTCTGACTCTCCGTCGGTGCTCGTGCCGTCTCGTCGGTGTTGTGGTGTGGTCCGGGCGCCGGCCCGCGGGTCGAGTAGCTCAGCGAGTGCCTGGGCGTCCCAGCCCACGGCCGGGCGGACGTCCCAACCGGCGGCACGGAAGGCCTTGTCACGGTCCTGGGCTTCGTAGTCCTGCTCCCCGCCAGGCCCGCGCGGAGCGAGGACGACGCCGATCCGGCGTTCGGGCCAGGCGAGTTCGGCCTGCCAGCCGTTGCTGTCGAGCTCGTAGCCGTCCTTCGGGGCGGGTACACCTGCCTCGGCGAGGAGATGAGCGAGCTCAGCGAGGCCGGCCTCGTCGGAGTCGAGGTATTCGAGGACCCGGATCCATTCCGCATCGGGACCGGCGGTCGCGGCAGGAACCGCTGTCCGGGGAGCGAGTTCCGGGCCGACTTGAGGTGCCACGGGAGCCGGAGCCGCAGGACTCGGACCTTCAGAGACATCCTTCGGGCCCTGCGGTTGCCGTGCCGGAGTCTGCCGGGTGGACGTCAACCATCCCTCGCCGCCGCTCGCCGCCAGGGCCTCGACGGAGAAGCCGTCGAGGAGGCTCGTCGTGAGCTGGACGCTGTCGCCGCCGCCGTGCTCCAGGAATTGCAGCAGGTTGGTCCAGAACAGCCAGGAACGCCAGCGCTGCTTGTGCGTCGGTTCGTCATCATGGACGCGCTCGTCGTCGTCGAGGAGGGCGAGCGCGCTCCAGACCGGTGGCTTGCGGCGCCCGTCGGCCGCCAGGACCAGCCGAAGGCCCGAGCCGTCCAGAGCAGTGATGACCTGCACCGGCCCCCGGGGACCGGCAGGTGCTCCGCCATCAAGGGCCGCGCGGATTCGGGATCCGACCGCGTCGACCGCAAGAGCGGCGGCGCGTGCTCCGGTGACGCCGGTCAACCCTGCCACGGCGGCCTCCGCGCGCCACTGCCACAGGGCGGCATCCGGCGAGCGCAGGTAGGCGAGCAGCAGGTCGGCCGGGTTGACCCAGACGGCCTCGGAGAGTTCGCCCGGAAGGCTGCCGCGGATGTTGGCGTAGTACTTCCGCGCCCTCTCCTCCCCGTCGCCGTCCGGCCCGTAGGGCCGCCAGGCCGGGGTGTTCTGCCAGCCATGGGCGTGGCCGTTGTCGGTGACCAGGCGGCGCCAGCTCTTGACGTCGAAGTAGGTCAGCTGGAAGACGCGCAGTCCGTCCGCCCGGAGCCGAGCACGCTTCACGGCGTCGTCCGCCAGCCGGTTGTGCCGCGGGCCGGCGTGGTACTCGTAGCCGTCGAGGTAGACCGCGAGGCGCGGGCCGGGGGCGTCGAGCCGCTCGAAGAGGACGTCCGGGCGAGTGCCGTCCAGCGCCCTTTGCTGGGAGACGCGCCAGCTCAGTGTGGAACCGTCGTTGCCGGTCAGGCGGAGTTCGAGGGAGTAGGTCCCCGCCGAGGTCGTGTAGGCGTCCGCACTCGCGCGGGACTCGGGCAGCCGGGCCCAGTCCCTGAGGGTGTCGACGAACATGATTTCGAGATCGCTCTCGGCCTGTTGCTCCAGGGAGATGTGACGCGTGTTCGTGACCGGCGAGGTCCGCCAGCGTTCCCCGTCCACGCCGAGCAGATCGTCGAGCATCTGACGGACCTCGCTGCGGCTGACCTTGTCGTAGTCCGTGGCGGGGACACGGCGTAGCAGGCAGCGGTGACAGCCGTCCTGGCCCTTCTCCCGGCAGGGGCAGCTTTCGATGACGTCGCGTGCCCTGAGGAGGACCTCCTTGAAGCCCTCCGCCGAGGCCAGCCGGTGCAGGTAGCCGGTACCGCCCGGAAGGCGGTCGTAGACGACCAGGAAGCGCTGGGGCCACTCGGAGTCGCTGCCGTCGGGCATGGAGGCGGCCGCGATGTCGATGTGGTCCGGGTCGCCGCCGTAGCGTGCGGCTATGCCGACGAACAGGGCCGCGGTGAAGGACGCCAAGCGCTCCTTCGCGCGTGCCACGGAGGCGGGCAGCAGGATCCGCACGGCCTCGGTGGTCAACTCGTGGGCGAGCAGCAGGGGTACGTCCTGCGGCTCGGCCCGGCCGGACCCGGCGGGCTGCTGCGCCCTGCGACGGGGGCACCAGAGCAGGTGATGAGCGCCGGCTTTGGAGGGAGCACTGAGCGACTGGGTGAGAGCATCGGCCGGTGCGTCGGCGACGGGGCGGCCGTCGGCCGTCGCACCTCCGCAACTCGTGCACACGAAGAACGGGTTGAGACGGACATCCTCACCCGCGACGGGCACGGTGCTGCTGCCGTCCTGGCGGTCGACGCCCAGGTTGAGCGTTCTCACGACTGCGCGGCGGGCGAAGTCCACCCCGAAGGTTGCCTTGTCGTGGCGCCATGAGCCGGGGGCGAGCTGGTCCGGGTCGATGTCGACGGCGGTGATGACGGAGTACCGTCGGCGCTCGCGTTCGTCCTTGTCGTCGCGGACACGGGCGTCGTCCCGCTTGTCCCGGGCCACCACCTGCCGCGGTTGGAGCACGTACTGCACGCACCCGGCGTCCGCGATCGCACGACCGCCGCAGCGCGGGCACGGATCGGTGTCGGTGAGCGCGTTCTCGGTGCGGACGAACCCGCAGGACGGGCAGAGCCGCCAGACGGACCACGCCCGCCGCTCGGGGCTGCCGATGTCCAGGGCCCGCACCACGTGCCGGTAGCCGTTGACGTAGAAGCTGCTGCCGGGCGCGAGTTCGGTGAGGGCGAGTCGACGGGACCGGTCGTAGCTCCGGACCTCGCTGCGGTAGACCCGGGATTCCCCGCCCGCCGCGCCCCCCGGGTTCGCGGTGGTTCCGTCCGCCTCGGACGGGTCCTCCCTCCAGTAGAGGGTGGCTTCGAGCTTGGTGGTCGTGTCGGCGAGGCTGTAGTTCGGCAGGAGTCCGAGTTCGACCAGCGTGCCGTGGGCGCTTGCCCGGTTCAGCGCAGCCAGGAGGACGGCGGTGCTGCGCAGTTCGGAACGGAGTTCCCGCCGTTCGCGGTCCTGTTCCGGGTCGGTCGGTACCAGGGCGTCGACGGCCTTGTTGATGGCCGCGAGGCGTCGCTTCAGCTCCTCGCGGCGGAGGACCCAGGCTTCCTCGGCCTCCTGCAGGCGGCGCGCGATGCCACCGGTGGCGTAGGAACGCAACTCGTCGGCCGCATGGCCGGATACGCCGGCGTCGTCGTCCGGGCCGGTGCCGCTCGGGAAGAGCGCCAGGAACTCCTCCACCAGGGTCTTTCCGTGGGTGAGCGCCGCGTCGGCCAGGTCCTGGCACCATCCGGTGGTACCGAACAGCGCCAACACCAGCCTGGGCACGGGCGGCAGTTGCTCACCGTCGGCCGTGGTCAGCTTCCCGGCGGCGGCCAGGTCGAGCAGCCGTGCCGTGTACTGGCGGCGGAGGATCTCGACGGCCGACAGGTAGCAACCCGGCGGCACGATGTCGCCGGCGATCATCTCGCGCGGATCGTCGAGGTAGTACAGGTCGCGGGCCCTGCGGCCGCCGAAGGCGACGACGAGGGCGTTGCCGGTCTTCCGGCCGGCGCGACCGGCCCGTTGGACGTAGTTCGCCGGTCCGTCGGGCAGGGAACCGAGCAGGACGGCGGACAGGTCGCCGATGTCGATGCCGAGTTCGAGGGTCGGCGTGCAGGACAGCACGTTCGGGTCGGTGTAGTGGGTGCCGGACCGGAACGCCCGCTCGACCCGCTCCCGTTCGGGGCGGGTGAGCATGCCGGTGTGTTCGGCGGTGACCACGCGGAAGGTGCCGCCGGTCAGGTAGAGACGCCGGTAGTAGTCGTCGGTGTAGTCGCGCTCCTGGACGCTGCCGAAGCCGGACGTGGTGCCACCCGTGCGGGAGTCGCCGTCCTGTGGCGGGGTCAGGATTCCCTTGCAGCGGTAGCGCGGGCAGGGGTGCCCGTACCAGCGCGTGCGCCGCTCGGGCGGCACGACCTGCTGCCAGCCGCAGTCCGCACAGCTGACGAAGGCCTTGTTGACGACCGAGTCGTCGAGCAGCCGGACCTCGATGTGGCCCGGCTGAAGCCCGTAGACGCGCGTGGTGCGGTCCTGTGCCGTGCGGACGGCCAGGACCTGCTCGTCGGCGAGCGCGGGAAGCAGCCGGCGCAGGTACTCGGTGGCACCCGCGGAGTCCAGTCCGAGGCACCGCCGGGTCCAGTCCTGGTACCAGCCGCCGCGGCCCGACACCGTGTCGAAGTGGGACTTGTCCTTCTGTCCGTCGAGCAGGAACCGGGGTGGTGCCATCCCGTCGGGGAAGGCCGGCATGCCGTCGGGGCGGCCGCCCCAGATCTTGAAGCGGGCGACGCCCGCGTCCTTCATCCACGGCTCCAGCCAGCGGTGCCGCACCCCACCGCGCTGCCGCAGGCGTTCCAGCAGGCCGCGCACATAGGCGACATAGCGCTCGGCGGTCGGCATCGACTCCGCGGCGACCAACTGGCCCGGCAGGGCGAGGTGCAGATCACGCGCGAGAGTGGCGACGCGTTCGGGATCGTCCAGGACGACCTCGGCGGCGGCCGTCCGGGTGAGCTCCAGGGTGCGCCCGAGCCTTGAGCGCAGGCCGAACTCCATGACGGTGGCGAACGCCAGCCGCTCGCCGATCAGCCGCCAGGTGCGTGCGTCACCGGTGCCGCGTCCGGACAGCAGCCGGTCCACGCCGGCCTCGTCGTGCAGGTCCGGGGGGACGACGGCAGCGAGCGTGCCGGGGTCGTCCACCGAGTCCAGGACGTTCCCGATCAGGTCGTTGAGCGGGAGCGGTGCGCCGGAGTCCTCCAGGTTGTGCGCCAGCAGCGACCGGAGGGAGAACTTGTAGGAGGCGTTGGCGATGTACCCGGCCCGGTGTGCCGCATCCTGGGTGGAGTCGTTGAAGACCAGTGTCTTGCGCTCTTCGGGGACGAGGGCGATGTCGCCGCCGGTGAACAGCTGGGTCACGGTCGCCGAGGCGAGCGCTGCCAGAGCCGTACCGAGGAAGCGGATGCCGTTGTCGGTGTTGCACGCCGGGCAGCGGTCGTCGGTAGCCGCCTTGTCGGCGGTCTTCTTGTCCAGGATCGCCAGCGCGAACCAGGCGTCCAGCAGGTCACCGTCGTCGGCGGCGACCGGCATGCGGTAGGTGCCCTGCGACCCGTCGAGCACGATGACGGACAGCGGATCGACCCCACCGCTCGCCGGCCGGGAGCCGGTGAGGGCGGCGAGCGCCTCCTGCTTCTCCGCCCGGGTGGCGGAGATGAAGTACCGGATGCGCCGCTTGTCCCGCCCGAGGCCCGCCCGCCAGATCTTGTCGTGGGCCATCACGAGCCGCTGCGGATCGGCCTCCGGGGAGAGCGCGGCCCATCCGGAGCGACCGCAGTTGCGGCAGTAGACGGCCGGGAGGTGCACCTGGGCCGGGCGCACCGCGGTGTCCGCGCCGGGGAGCGCCGCGGGCCGGAGCGACCCGCTCGACGGCCAGCCGCCGGACGAGGACTCGCCGTCCTCACTGTCCACCGGCAGGGCGGCAGCCGCGCTCCGGCGGGCGGCCGTCCGGTCGTCCTCGTACCAGCGGAACTCCGGTGCACCGCCGAGGCCGCGCAGCACCCTGGTCACCGGCCGGACCCACAGGTGGGCCTCCACGTGCAGCAGCGGACGCGGTCGTCGCTCGTCGGAATCCGGGTCCCGTGCGGAGGACAGCAGTGCCACGAAGCGGGAAAGCGCCTGCAGCACGAGCCGGGGGTTCTCCCGCGCGGTACGGCCCCAGGCGTAACCGAAGCGCGCCAAGCGGTCCCGCAGACCCCACTCGTCGAGGGGTTCGCCGTTGAGCAGGGTCAGGACCCCGTGAGTGAAGTCGTGGCGCCGGAGCATCCGGCCGATCTGGAAGGCGTCGAGCCCGGAGCGCCCCAGCATGCGGGCCGCGAGCCCGTTCAGGTCGAGCAGCTTGGGATTCGACTCCACGCCCGGGCCGCCTGAGGCCGTGATGACCTCCTGCGGGGTCGGAGGCTCGGGAAGCTCGTAGTCCACTGCTCCGGTGAACTCCTCGGCGGTCATCCGCTCCTCGCCGATGAGCGTCTCCGGTGTGAAGGGCATCCCGAACACCTGGGCGGCGACGTCCAGGATGCCGCCGGCCTGCGCACCGGGGCGACCTTCGCCGAGGGTGGCCGAGGTGGCCACCGGGCAGATCGACCCGAGCGGGCGGCCCGGACGGGTGGCTCCGACGGTGGCGGCCAGCCGACGCAGCAGCATGGCGACGTCGGTGCCCTGCGCCCCGTCGTAGGTGTGGAACTCGTCCAGGACCACGTGGGTGATCTCGGCGCCCTCCCACAGCGGGCGGTCCTCGCCGCGCTGGAGGAGCAGGTCGAGCATCTTGTAGTTGGTGATCAGCACGTCCGGCGGCGAGACCCGCATCTCCTCACGACGCGTCATCACCCGCCGGAAGTCGGTGTCCGGGCGGTCGCCGATGTAGAGCCCGGCCGTGACCTCCGCCAGCTCCGGCTGCGCCAGGTAGTCCCCGATGCGGCCTGCCTGGTCGGTTGCCAGGGCGTTCATCGGGTACAGCAGGACGGCCTTGACACCTCGTCGGCCGCGCGCCTTCTCCCGGCGGCAGTGGTCGAGCACGGGGACGAGGAACGACTCGGTCTTTCCCGAGCCGGTTCCCGTCGTCACCAGCGTCGGCTGGGCCGGGCCGCGCAGGGTGCTCAGCCGCTCCCACGCCTTGGCCTGGTGCCGGTACGGCGGGAAGCCGGGCTGCCACTCCAGGTGCCGCTGCCAGCCCTCGTCCGCGACGTGGAACGGCGTCCTGATCCGCAGGTAGGGCCCGCGGAAGATGCCGGACTCCGGGTGCCCGAGGAAGCGTTCGAGCGCGCCGCGGGTGTCCTCGTCCGCGAGGGCGTACGTCGTCGTGAGGTACTGCGTCAGACTGCCGCGCAGCTGCGCGGCGGCCAGGGTGGGCCTCACGGCGGACTCCTTCGACGTGCGCTTCCACGGAGTGTGGATCAATGGATCACACCGTATAGTGCGGCACCGACCTATCGGACCCCGTTGCCACATGTGATTGAGCACTTCAGTGGGCGAGTTGAGCATCTCGCTCGGTAGCCATGGCCTGGAGTGGCCGCCAATGGGCGGGGATGTCGCGCATGACCAGAGCGCAGTCCAGGGTCGCACTCCCCGACGGGAAGCGGTCCGGGTCGTCGAAGAACGACGACGTGACGGAGCGAACCCGGCCGGCTTCCATGTGCCAGACGTTGGTCCGCAGTTCCATACCGTCCAGGTGACGGCCGGAGCTGGTGGCCGAGAAGCCCTTTGTCCCGCCCCGGAAGAAACGGGAGGCCTCGGCAAGATCGGCGAAGAGCTCGCTGCCTCGCAGCTCGTCGGACAGCTCGACGGTGACATCCACTCGGGTATCGCCGTCCCGTGTCGCCAGTGCGACGCGCAGCTGACCGGGCGTCTCGTGCACCTCGAAGTCGGCGCGGCCGTGTTCACCGGGGAAGACGCGGCCTCCGGCCCAGGCGTTGAGCCGCGAGGCGGTGTCGCGCCGTGGGATGTAGACGCCGGTCTCGACGCCGTCCGGTCCGTCCCATTCGACGGCGATCCGATGCGCCGCGTTCTCGCTCCGCAGTCCGAACGCCTTGGGTGCCCAGGCGGGCCGGACACTTCCCAGGCGCAGCAGGCAGATGCCCGCGACCGCGTAGCCGTGCACCAGTTGCGGGCGCAGCGGCCCGGGGAGCAGGCGTGCCGCGACATCCGGGGCGACTCGGTAGTTCACCAGTAGCCGTCGTTCAACGACGCTGGACAGGCGCGGCTGCCTCATGACCCCTCACTCTGCGCCCCGGGACGCCATTTGGTGTGGCGAAGCACGATCTGCTCGGGGCAGACGGCGCTGAGGAACCGACCGATGCACGTGGCCAGGCGATCCTCGGCCAGCGCGTAGAAGATCCGGTTGCCTTCCCGACGCTCGGTGACCAGTCCGGCTCCCTTGAGCACGCCGAGATGTCGTGAGATGGAGGGCGCGCTGATCGCGAACCTGGCGGCGATCTCGCCGGCCGCGAGCTCACCGCCTCTGAGGTCCTCAAGGATCTGGCGCCTCGTCGGATCGGCGAGAGCACGGAAGGCTCCCGCCTCGTCCTGAGCTTCTGTCATACCTGATATTTAGCACCTTGGCTAAGTATCTAACAAGTGGTCCCGCGACCTCCGTCGGCAGCTGCGGCTGACCGCCTTGGCTCAGCCCACCAACTGGACCGCTCACTCGCCGACTGAAGCGCCCAGTCGCACACCACCAGCCGGTTGCCCAGCGTGGCCATGAGCCCGTGGCGCGACGGTTGGGGATTCCGGGGATCCGAGGACACTCCGGGATCAACTTCGCTCGCACTCCGCCCAGACGGTCTTGCCCGGAGCCGCCGGGCGCGGGGAGATGCCCCAGTGGTCGGCGAGGGCGGCGACGAGGAGCAGGCCGCGGCCGGACTCGGCGTCGGCTGCCGGGGTGGGGAGGGTGGTCGGGGGCGTCCGTTCGGTGCGGGTGTCGGACACCTCGATGCGCAGCACGCCGGGGTGCTCGGCGAGCCGGACGGCGAAGTCCCGGCCGGGGATGTGGCCGTGGCGGACGGCGTTGGCGGCGAGCTCGGCGGTGATCAGCGTCAGGGCGTCGTTGAGCGGGGAGTCGTAGCCGTACCCCCAGTCGTCGAGGCGGTGGGAGACGAGCCGGCGGGCGAGTCGGGCGCCGCGCGGGGTGGAGCTGAACCGCATGGCGAACTCCCGGAGGGGAGCCGTTGTCTCGGCGGGGCTCGGGCTGTGCAGGGATGTCATGGGCAGGAGCGTGCCCGCCGCGGAGGAGCTGTGACCAGCGGCGACGCGCGTACGTCTGGCGCCTGTACGGCGGTGGGGCGGTGGTGTACGCGGGTGTCGCGAAGATCCTTCCGGGTAGGGCCACGGGCATGGGAACGAGTCTGTACGACCAGCGGGTTCTGGCGCTCGTCGAAGTCCGTGGTGGTGAGCGGGACTGGGCGGAGGCGGAGCAGGTCTTCGAACGGCACGGCTGGCCGGTGATCGGCCACCACGCGTGTGGGGAAGGACCGTTGCAGGGGGTCCTGGATCCGGATCCGGCGTCGCGCGTGTACGAGGTGGAGGTGCGGTTGCCGGGCTCCCTCCACAACTGCGAGCGGGGAGCGACTCGGAGAGCACAGAAGGCTCTGCGGAGGGCACGCCTGGAGGCCTACGTGCGTCGGGCCGAGCCGTTGGTGCGGGACCGCGAGATGCTGACCGAGTGGCAGGCGTACGATGCGTCCTCGCCAGCGATCACCCGCTTTGCCCGACTGCGGCGTGCTGCGCGGTGGTTGGCGTCCCGCCTGGGCCGTTATGACACCGGGGTGCGCGTGATCGGGACCCAAGGGGAGGCACAGGGCCTCGCGCGCATACCCTCCGCGGCCGGAGGAGGCGCTGCGCCGACCCCGGTCTCGGTTCGGCCCCTCGACGGTCGGTGGCGCGGGACCGTGCGGTACTGGCCGGAGGAGGAGACGGCACGACGCATCGCCCGGGTGGCCGGCTGGAGCCTCGCGGTGGGAGTGGCCGCGGTGTTCGCGGCCGGGGGCTCTGGAGGCGTCCGAGGGTTCTGGGTCGTGCTCGCGGTGCTGGCCGGCGTCGCGACGGTGCTCTCCGGGGCGCGTCTGTTCAGGGAGGGCGGGGCGGCCGGGGCAGGCATGTCTGCGGTCGCGGCCGGGGTGATGCTGCTGCTCGGTCTCGGCCCCTTCCGTGCGGTCGGCCAGGGTCGGACCGGGCAGCAAGTGCTGGTCACCGTGGGGATCGTGGCGGTGGTGGCGGGGCTGTGGCTCCTGGTTCGGCAGTGGAGCTGGCACGAGTGGGCGGCGTGGGTGGTGCCGCTGGTCGCGTCGCTGGCCGGTGCCACCTTCCTGGCGTCGGGTTCGGTGCTGCACTCCTTGTACGCCGACAGGCTGTCGCTCAGCCCGGGGGATCTCGACGTTCCGCCGATCTGGCAGGTCGTCTCGGCGGTCAAACTGCTGACCTTCCTGAGCCTGGTGCTGGTGCTCCCCGCCTGGTGGGGCTTCGCCAGGCACCGGCATCACAGCTATGCGGGCACGGGGGAGGGGTTCAACGTGGCGATCTATGTCCTGCTGCTGATCGCGATCCTGACCGGCGTCTCCACCCTGGCGCTGCACTCGGCGGCGCGGGCCGCCGATCGCACGATCGCGGCTGCGACGCGCGGTGAGGAAGCGCCGCCGTACTTCGGTGTCGAGCCCAAGTGGGTCTGCGTCGAACCGGCTGAGCCGGCCGAACGGCTCTCGGGAGACGGGCCCCGGTTCGACCCGAAGCGGCCGTACGTCTCCTTCGGGGTCGCGCAGGGCATGGCCGTGCTCTGGGATCGGAAGGCGGGCGAGCCTCTGAAGTTGACGGCACGCCAGGTTCGGCTGATACCGGCGGAGTCCGGCGCCGTCTGCGGCGGTGGGGGCTGAGGCGGGGCGGTTCACGTTCACGGTTTGCGGATTCGGGGGCGGGGGGTGGTCACCGCGTGCTACCGTCCGACTACAGATCAATAGGTGACCCCGGCGGTGCGGCAAACACCCCGGGGTCAGGCACAGGGAGTTGGAGCTCCTCATGCACGTTCACTTTATCGCGCCCGAACGCTACGTACGGGCGTCCCACGAGATCGTCCGCCACCCGCGTCTGCGGGCCACGGCGAAGACGCTGCTGCTGTGGGCGCTGTCGCTGCCGCCCGGCAGCCGGGACACCATCCTCACCATCGGCAAGCGCATGCCCGAGGGGCGTACGGCCGTTGCCGGCGCGCGGGCGCAGCTGATCGAGGAGGGCTTCCTGCACGTTCGGCGCTCCCAGCACCCGACGAAAGGCACGTGGACGACTCGTGTCCTCGTCAGCAGCGTGCCGTTGACGGAGGCGGACGAGATCGAGGCTGCCTGGCGCACTGCGGTCCGAAACCCGGCACTCGGTGAGCGGGAGGGCCGGGAGGTCGGCACTTCCCCCGAGGGGGAGAAGAACGAGGCGAACACCTCCTCCCGTGCGGAGGCGGGGGCGGTCGAGGGTGATGACGTCGGCGGGGAGGCCCGGACCGCTGCGGCCGGGCTGCTAGGGAGGCTGACCGCCCGGGACCGGCGATTGCGGTTGGGGGCGGCCGAAGTCCTGGACCTCGCACCGCTGGTGGCGGACTGGCTCGCCCGGGATCCGGACGTGGGGCGGCTGCGGGAAGTGTTGCTGGGCGGTCTGCCCTCGCATGTGCTGGCGCCGGCGGGCTTCGTGCGAGCGCGCCTGGAGCGGCGGATGCCGGTGGCGGTGGTTGCGCCTGGGGCTGTTGCTGGTGGCGTAGGGGAATGCGCGTGCTGCGCGGATCCGGTGGCGGGTGGAGGCGTGATCTGCCGACGCTGCACGGGAGTTGTACCTCCTGAAGTCGGGCCGGATGCGGCCGCTGTCGAACGGAACCGGCGAGGCGCCGAATGTGCGCGCGGCTTGTTGCGCGGTGCGGTGGTCGTGCCTGCGGCGTAGCAGGGTGAATTTCGCTGGATTCCGGACACATCGGCTGGTTGTGGTCCGTATCGTTTCGGTGCCGATCGTGTGCGGACACCCGGTCGTGCGGTGGGCGATGCCGTTGAGGGTGGTGGGTCGGAGGTGGCCGACATGGCCGAACAGGACGACGGGGCAGGCTTCCTGCGCTCCTTCGGGCGGCAGCTGAAGCTCCTGCGCGAGCGGGAGGGGCTGACCCGGGCCCAGCTGGGCGCGCGGCTGGGGTACGGAGAGGACCAGATCGCCTCGGTGGAGCTCGGGAGGCGGATTCCCCGGCCCGAGTTGATCGACAAGGCGGATCAGGAGCTCAACGCGGGCGGCGTCCTGATCGCGATGAAGGACGAGGTCGCGCGGGCCCGGTACCCCGCGTTCTTCCGGGATGCCGCCAAGCTGGAGGCGGAGGCGGTGGAGTTGCAGTCGTACGACATCCACGTGGTGAACGGCTTGCTTCAGACCGAGGAGTACATGCGGGCGCTGCTCGCGATGCGCAGGCCTTTGCTGGAAGAAAGCGTCATCGAGCAACGAGTGGCTGCCCGGTTGGCCCGGCAAGAGCTGTTCGCGTCCCGGATCTCTCCGCTGCTGAGCTTCGTAATGGAGGAGTCCGTGCTGCTGCGGCGACTTGGCGGCGCGGCGGTGATGCGCGGTCAGTTGGAACAGATCCTCCTGGTCGGGCAGAGACGCAACGTGGAGGCGCAGGTCATGCCCCTCGATCGTGAGGACAATGCGGGCATCGATGGCGGCTTCACCCTGTTCACC
Organism: Kitasatospora sp. NPDC101155; assembly: GCF_044768305.1. NCBI lineage: Bacteria > Bacillati > Actinomycetota > Actinomycetes > Kitasatosporales > Streptomycetaceae > Kitasatospora > Kitasatospora sp. NPDC101155. The sequence goes on from NZ_JBIWPN010000017.1 coordinate 39,598, forward strand.
CGCAAGGGCGGCGAACAGATCGGTTACATGGAGACGCAGGGACATAGCACACTGGTCACTGATCGCGAGGAGGTCCGCGCCCTCGGGTCGCGCCACGGGATCATCCGAGCCCAGGCGCTGACTCCTCGTGAGTCGCTGGCCTACATTGAGAAGTTGCTGGGAGAGCTATGAACGCCGACGAGAGCACCACGACATCGCAGGCCTTGGACTGGTTCAAGAGCAGTCACAGTGGCGCGGAAGGCGGTCAGTGTGTGGAGGTGGCTGTGGCGGGTGCGGTCGTCCACATCCGTGACTCGAAGGATCCGGCGGGGCCGGTCCTCAGTATCGAGTCGGCCGGTTGGGCGGCGTTCGTCCGGTTCGCTTCCGCGAGTCAGGTCTGACCTGGGATGCCGTCCCGGGCGTGCCCCGGGGCGGCCTCCCCGCTCAAGACTCCGCGTCGCTACCGAGCTTGTCGCCGACGTACCCGAGTCGGATCGCCCGTTCCTCGGGAACGAGACGGAAATGCAGCCGTCCCTTCCCCGGGGTGAAGCGGCCGTGCCACGAGAAGCAGCGGTCCTTGCCGTCAAGGTCGGTGAAGGTGCACAAGTGCTGACGGCTCTGGGATTCCGGCGTGATGTGCGGGTGCTGCCAGTTGGGCTCGGGCGAGGTAGCAGGGTCCCAGCCGGCGGCTGTCGCTTCCAGGCCGATCAGCAGCTTGCGGACCGGCCGATGCCACTTCATGTCGAGGCGGCGAAGGCAGCGCTCGAAGCGGGGGATCTTCTGAAGGTGCGGGAAGAACTCGTCCCATGCGTCGAGGATCGCGGCGGGGGTGGTGAGCGAGGCGATGCCGGTGTCCTGCGCCCAGGTCTTGTGTTCGTCGGCCTCGTCCGGACTGGAGCAGTGCCGCGCGCGGTCGCGGCTGCTCTCGATGCCGTCCTCGGTGAGGTGCTGGATGTCGACGTCGAGCCACGAGGCCGCCCACTTGGGCGACACTGGAAGGCTGACGGCAAGCCCGTCGGTGAGGTGCGCGAATGCGATGCCCTCGACGGTGCGGCTGTCGTGCTGGTACTCGACCTCGTCCGGGTCGAGCGTCAACTGGACGGCATCCCTGAAAGGTGAGCGACTGCGCAGGGCGAGAAGGTATCGATGCTGATCCCGGTTCCGCATGCTCGCGTTCGCCCATTGCTGGTAGAGGTACCCGCGTGCAAGCTCGGACGTCAGGAGGGGGTTTCTGGTGACCAACGCGACGCTCTGCCAGCTCTTGAGGTGGCGCAAGGTGTCCACGAAGCCGGCCATCGCCGTGTCCACCTCCCTGGGTCCGGACTCGGACTCGCAGGACAGCTCGTTGAGAAACAGTGTCAGTGACACTCCCACCCCTGGGATTTCTGTTGAGGATCGTCTTCAGGAACGTACTGCGGGAGGTCAGTCGAGAAGCTTCTCCAGGGAGTTCTCCCACTCGTCGAAGAACCCTGTCGGCCACTCGGAGAGCATGCCGTCCTCGCCCATGACAGGGCTGATCACCTCGGCGGTCTGCTCGTGGCGCCGGAAGAAGTGGACGGCCGTGGACGCGGCCGGGATGCGTCCGTCCTTCACGGCGATGCGCAGCCCGTTGAGGACATGGTCGGAGTGGGTCTCCACGATCACCTGTGCTCCGGCGGCGACCGCTGCGACGGCGAGGTAGGCCAGCCAGGTCTGACCCTGCGGGTGGAGGTGCGCCTCGGGGTTCTCCAGGAGGATCAGGGAACCCGGCTCGGCCGACAGGCAGGCGACGACGATCGGCAGGGCATAGGTGAGCCCGAAGCCGACGTTGGTCGGACGGTAGCGGTTGGAGGCGGAGATGCCGGAGCCGAAGCCGTAGCTGAGGCGTACGGTGTCCGTCCCGTCGATGCCCACGGCCTGGAGGTTGACGCCGGGGCAGAGCCGCTGCATCCAGGCCTCGGTCTGGGAGAGGAGCGATGCGGAGTGTTTGTCGTCGAGCCGGAGGGGACCGGCCGCGACGGGGTCGTCCTGGTGGGCCCGCAGGAAGTTGACGGTGTGCTCGCCCCGGGAACCGAGGAATCCACGGCCCACGGTGGCCTGGTGGGAGCGCGGGTAGCTGACGGCCGGGACGATCCGGTCGGCCTTGAGGTACTGGAACCCGGGCTGGAAGAGCGAGCACTCGTCCGCGTCATGAGCGTCCGGACCCATCGGACAGTCGATCATCCTCAGCAGATCGTCCTCACGGCCGTATGCGGCAGTCCAGTCGTAGCGGGTTCCGTCGGACGTCACGGCGAGCGTGATGCTGCGAGTGTCCACGGCGGCCGACTCGTGTCGCACGTACGTGTCGTGTCGCACGTCCTGACCAGTGCCGAGCTCTACGAGTTCACCGTTGAGGAGGAAACCGCCGCTGTCGTCGTAAAGATGGAGAAGCCCGTGGGACTGGCGGAGGAGCGCGAGGGACTGGAGAACGGTGCTCTTGCCAGAGGAGTTCAGCCCGGTGAGAAGCGTGAACGGGGCCAGGGCGATGTCCTGGTGGGCGAAGGCCTTGAAGTTGGTGATGCCAATGTGCTCAAGCATCAAGCGTCTCCTGGAAGATTCGGTCCATCTCGCGGAAGCGAAGTCTCACCTTTCCGACATCGCCGGTGCCGGCCGACACCGCGCCCACGAAGGCGGAGTCGTCCATGAGCTCCATGAACTTCTTCTCCACGACGGACCGGCGGGCTTCGAGCAGGTCGATCTCGTCGGGGCGCATGCCGGCCAGGCTGACCGACTCGATCTCGAACAGGGCCTTGTTGACAGGCGAGCGCCGGTTGTACCCCGGAAACCTCTTCCGGAAGGCGTGTCCGCCGAAGATTCGCTCCGCCGCCCTCATCGAGTGGGCGAACTGGCCGTCCAGGGTGGCGAGTTCCTCCGGTGAGAGGGTGTTGATCTCGTGCATAGCGGACCGGAGGAATCCGTCGAAGTCCTGTGAGGCGTAGGACTCGGGCGAGTTGAGGCTGAACGCCAGGAAGCGAAGGCACATCTCGCGGTCCGACATGCGCTCCGGGGAGACGCTGTTGGACGTCGCACTGAGGAACGGCACAGTGTTGGCGAGCTCGAACAGGAAGGTCCGGGCCCGGCCGGGGATGAGCGCGTGGCGCAGTTCCTGCCGGGTCAGAGGGCGGCCGCCGGTGTTGATCCGGGCGAAGATGTTGAACTTGACTTCCTCCGGCGTGCCGCGCCGGATGAGGAGAACGACGAGTTCGGTCTCCTCGATCCGCGTCTGAAGGCGACCCGGAAGGTCGGCGAAGGAGCACCCGTTGAACTCGGTGAGGTATTCCAGGCCGGTAAGGACGAGAGGCTCGGCGCAGATGGCGTCGGGATCGACGAAGCGCGCGATTGTGGAGAGCCGCTGCACGCCGTCCACGATCGCCCAGGAGTCGTCGTCCACCTCGGCGGCATACAGCGTTGGGAGGGTGATCCGGAGCAGAAGCGACTCGATGAGCCTGCTCTGCGCCTTCGGCGTCCAGATGCCGGCGCGACGCTGGAAGTCCGGGGCGAGGTCCATGGTGTTGCGCCGGATGCGGTTGAGGAGGAGCGAGACCGTGGGGGTACGGGTCTGAACTTCGATCTTGCTGGGATCGAAGGGACTGGCGATCCGCTCACCGATGTCCTCGGACTCGACGCCGGAGCTCCTGCCGCCGTCGTCCAACTCGACGGGGAGCTGTGTCCCCGGCTCGTCGAGCGCGAAGAGGGTTTCCAAAAAGGGGTGCTTGGACTTCCTGCCCTTGGTGTTGTCGGTGTCGGTCACGATCCATCCTCGTTGGGCGTCAGCGGAGTCGGCTCCGGCGGGGACCATCGGCCCGCAGCGATTTCCGCATCCAGACGAGCCTGGAAGTGCGCGTGGGCGGCGCGCATCTCGATCTCACGGTCGGCCTTGTAGAACGGCGCGGTGTATCCCTCGGGCGGCGGGGTCGTGGCGGGACTGGCCAGGTGCGCTAGGAGAGCGGGGTAGGTCTCCTTGGTTTGGCCGTGACCATACGTGTTGTGGTTGCGTGCGATCTTGCGGCCGTTCGCGTCGAAGTACATCTCCGCCTCGTAGTCGGAGAGCACGGGGTACCGAGAGCGATAGATCGCGACGATCTGGTCGGCTGTGATGCCAAGCCATACAGAGACAAGTGCGTCGATTTCGACCAACCCGGCTCTGCGTTCGTATTCAGTGCGAAGGGGGGTCCTGTATTCCCATGCGGGAATCAAGTGCTCTGCAAGAGGTCGCAGGTTCGGCCAGTTGCAATAGGCCCATTCCTCGGAATCCAGCCAGAGTGGACTGAACAACTCTTCCCAAATGGGCGAATAGGCGTTAGTGAGGCAGTTGAGTCGGAGCGTGCGGAGCAGAAGTGGTCCGGCGAGCGGATGATTGGAAGAAGCGGCGGGCATCTTGTGTGCTTCCGCAACTTGAAGATCGGACCGACCTGTAATGCGGAGAAGGTAGTCCAATGGAAGCGAGGCCCAGAATCCCGCATTCAGTGCAGTAGTCCTGTTGTCGCCGAGGAATGTCGAAAGAACAGTGTGAACATGAGCAGGGCCGGGTGGGATGAGCGCCGCAAAGAGGCTGCGCTCATTTGACAGCGGAATCATCCGGCGCCATGCGAGTCGAAAGTGGCTGCTGTACGGACGTCCATTCCACTGATCTTGAATGGAATAGTACTGGTCGGGGTCGCAGGCCTGCACGTAGTTTGTGTTCGGGGTGGCATCGATCGGCAGGTTAGCGAGATCCCAGGGGGTGTAGTCCTGGTTGTTCCTGCAGGGGATATTTGGCTGCTTATTGAATGGGGTTGCGATGCTAAAGTGTGGACCCTGGAGAATTGCTTCGCTGAATGATTCCGACTTCCTTGTCGCCCATTTTATGATTCCCGCCCGACTGCTTCGCGCCTCGTTATATCCGAGGCTGATGCGAGGGTTGAGCGAAGAGAGTCGAACGCTGCACTTGGATAGGGCTCTGATCGCCACCTGCTCGGCAGTGGTTACAGGGTATAGGAGGGGCGCCTCAATTGGGTCGGAGCCGGAAGTCCCGGCCAGGTTGTTCCATTCCGTTAGGAGTGAGTCGTTGACGTGGATGAGGCGTTCTCGGTGGGGGTGAATATCCCATTTTCCGTTGTGCTTAATCCCTGGGAGGCGTGAATCTCCAGAATGGGAGATCGATTCGATGAGTGTGTTGGGATCGAAAATCCAGCTGGCGTGCGTGAATCTCGGGGATTGGCGGGTTCCGTAAATGTGGATCCCATATTCAATCTTGTCTCGAATTTCCGAAAACAGGTACAGCTGATTTGAGAAGTGTGAGTGAAGGCGCAGGTGTCGGTAGGTTTCTGCCCTGAGATGTGCTTCTTGCCTTCCGCTCAGGTGGGTATCCGGGTGGATTAGGCCAGCTGTTCCGGCCCTGCCCAAACCTCTCCAGATGCGGCACATGAACGCCCGATACAGGTCGGGTTGCGTTCCTTCCAGTAGGGAATATGTTGCCCTTGAGCCAAGGAACGACATTAGCCCGGAGTTGGAGGCCAGTTCGTTCAGAAGATAAATCTGGCCCTCGGATGGCCCATCTAGTGTCGCCTGCTTCTGCTGGCTCCATTTGTCGGGCGCTGGCTTCTCGGTGAGCTTGAACCACGGTTCAAGCTCCGCCAAAACCGCGCCCTCCTGCCAGTCGGGTCGAACCCATGGCGGGTTTCCCACCTGAATGTCGTATCCGCCTTGCTTGAATACCTGCGCAAACTCCAGGTCCCAGTGGAAGAATCCCTGATTCTCCGCCACGTCCCGGGCAACTGACGTCCACGGGAAGCGGGACTCCAGCCAGTGAGCGCGGTCCATACCCATGAGGTCGGGCAGCCCGTCCTCGTACGGGGTCAGCTCCTCAAGGGTCTCGAACGCCGACACTAGAGACTCGGGCGGCACCTCGTGCGTGCCGAGCAGTGCCTCAGCGAAGTCGAGCCAATCGTCGAACGACGCGAGGGCGATCACCGAACGGCGTACCTCGCGGATCGCCTCTTTGCGACGGCCAGTGTTACGGCGGCGTTCGGCTGCCTGCCTGGTCAGTTCACCGGACTGACTGACGCCTCCGAAGAGGTCCTCCGCCTCCCAGGACAGGAGGATCTCGGACGAGTCTCCTTCGATTGCCACAGCTACTGGAGCCTCTGGGGCCCGCTGGTACCGGTCTGCGGTGCCGTCCAGCAAAGATGCCTCCTGGACTGGCCAGAACCACAGTGCGCACCATGCGTCCATCAGCGTCTTGAGACGCCAGTACGGGGTGTCGACAGCGAGTAGATCTGCCAGCACCTCTTCTCGCTGTACAGCAACCTCGGGGCTGCGCAGCCAGTCGGCCTCGGCGCCCCACACATCAATGCGGCGGGAAATGTCGCGCTCGGAGATCTCCAGGCGTCGCACCACCAAACTCCACAGGTACTCGGCTCGTCGGGCGAGGCCCTGAAGACGGCTGGTCTGCTTGGCATTGGGAGACTTGGTGATCGCTCGGCGCCATGCGCCCAGCGCCTTTGCGGCCTCGGGTGCGAGTGTCTTGGCCTCCTTCTCGGCCGCGACCGCGCCCCACTCCTTCGCCGGCAGCAGGAAGTGGTGGACCGAACCCTCCGGGAACGGAGTCCCGTTCATTGCGTCTGCCAACGGGAAGCGCTCGGGCGTTGTGCCCAGCCATCCGCCCTTCTTGAGCTTCTCGGCCGGGTACACCTCACGCCGCCCGCCGATGAGCGAGTTGCCCCTTCGCAGGTGCAGGCCGAACCAGGGGGCCTCCATGCCCGGGTGCATGGTGTTCAGCCACAGCGATACCTCGGCCAGCTCGACCGCAGTCTCGTTGAGGTCGACACCGTACGAGTTGTGCAGGGCGATGTAGGCCTTCACCTTCTGCAACTCGACCGGGTACTTCTCCGTGTCGATGGCGACGCCCAGCTCGTCCTGCCGCCGCCGCAGGTACTCGGCCGCTACCTGGTTGATCGCCTCGTTGAGGAACGCGCCCGACCCGAGGGCCGGTTCGCAGATCTTCCAGTCCAGCAGCTCGCGGGCCTCCGTGGTCGTCCCGTCCTGGTCCAGGCGGTGCTGGAGGGTGAGTTGCACGGTGACCTTGGTCAGCGACTCGGGCGTGTAGTACGACGCCGAGGTCTGCCGGTCGCGGCCCGACAGGCGGTAGACGAACTCGCCCGGGGCGTACTTGGCCGGCACCTCCTCGCCGGTGTCCTCGTCCCGGGTGCGCACGAACACGTTGTCGGGGTACTCGTCGACCTTCGACCTCGGGATCAGCCACGACCCGTCCTTCGGGTCCCCGCCCTTCGCGACCTCGTACAGCTCCTTGTCCGACACGAAGCCGCTGTACGACATCAGCCCTTCGTACACCGCCCCGAGCTGGTTGATGCCCAGCTGTGCGTACGAGATGAAGCCGCCGCGCTCGCCCTTCCGGCCCTTGGTGAGCATCAGCAGGCGCAGCACCTTGTACAGCGTCGCGTTGCGCAGACGTGTGTCGAGGTAGCGCTCCTCGCCCGTCTCGTCGGCGTCGAAGCGCGGGTCGGGGACGGAGTCCTTGCCGATCAGCTTGATGGACTCGGGCTCGAACAACTTGGAGTGCAGCGGCTCGAACCGCAGCCCCACATCCTCCGAGGCCTTCTCCTCCACGACCCCATGCGTCCGCCGAGGCCGGTAGCCGTCCTGGACCCTGCCGAACAGCAGGTCCAGCGACTCGTACAGGTAGAACCCGCGCCGCGACTTCTCGTCCACCAGGTCCCGCTCGGCGACGAGTTCACCGAGCCGCCCGAGCCCGTACCCCTGCTGGTACTCGGGGTAGTCCGCCGGCAGGATGCCCAGCTCCGGCCGGGCCTCCGCGTACAGAAGGAACAGGATCCGGTACAGATACCGCAACGACTCCCGCGTCAGCTGCTTCCCCAACTCGGGGAGCTCCATGACGTCCTCGGGCCGCACGCCCTCGTTCTCGCGGATGCGCTCCAGCACCTCGTTGGCGATCAGCTCGACGCTCAGCCGCAGGCCGTCCCGCAGGTCGCTCGACACACCCACCGCATGCTTGGTGGACTTGTCGACCAGCTCCGCGAGCGGGTTCTCGCCGCCCGCCTCCGGCGTGCGCAGCGAGTCCGCGCCGAACAGCGCGGCCACCGTGTCGAGTTCGCCGCCGGCCTTGGTGTCGTTGCGCTCCAGCGCACCGTCGAGCGAGACCGCGAGGTAGCGGCCCTCGCCCCAGGTCATCCGGTCGGCGAGGATGACGACACCGCCCACCAGCAGCAGCACGTACCGGGGCGCGTCCTCGCAGGCGAACAGGAACGAGGCGAGCTTCGACCCGGTGGCGACGGTGTGCTGCCCGTCGAGCGCCAGCGGTTCGAGCAGGCGCCCCGGGCCGTCAGGGTCCAGGGCCGCGTCCGGCTCGGCCGCCCAGCCGCAGTCCAGCGCGATGAGGCCCTTCTCGCTGTGCGCGACCCGCACCTGGTGCGCCTGGTCGGCCCGCTCGACCGTGATGGTGCCGGGCTTGGCGTCGTAGCCGAGGGCCAGCAGCACCCGCGCGTTGAGTGTGCGCACCCCCTCGCGCCAGGCAGGGGAGCCGTAGGTGGCGGTGTCGTCGTCCGCCAGGATCTGGCCGTCATCCGCCGCCTCCGACACGGCGAAGCCGGCCCGCGAGCGGAAGTAGGGGCGGCGCAGCGCCCGCAGACCGGCCCTCGGCGTGACCGGCAGCGCGTCCGGGTCCTGCTCCGCATCGTCGGAGGAGGCCGCGGCCTTTGCCGCCTCCTCGCGCTCCTTCCACACGCTCAGCAGCCCGGACTTGAGGTCCTTGGGCAGAACTTCGGCCAGGTAGTGGGCGGAGAAGTAGTCGCCGCGGTTCACCAGGGAGTCGTACGTCATTACTGCTTCTCTCCGGGGTCAGACGGCCTGGAGCGGCGTGGGGGCGAGGACGGCGAGGACGCGCAGGAGCGGGCGGCCGGTGGTGAGCAGCGAGTCGGCGATGCCGGCGAGCCGCTGCTTGGTGCGCTCGCCGGCCAGGGTCGGCTGCTCCCACTCGCCGAGGCGGAGCCGGTAGCTCTCGATCGGTTCGCGCAGCGGCTCGTCCCAGGCCTCCCGGTGGTGCTCCAGGAAGGCCTCCGCCCGTTCCAGCGCGGCGGGGATGCCGTCCTGCAGCCGGTCGACGGGCCAGTGCTTCAGCGGGTTGGCCATGGTGGGGCCCACGCCGGAGCGGCGGAGTATCGCCACCATGTCGTCGTCGACGGCGCCGTCCCGCGTGACCGCCATCCACTTGACCACCGTCGGCCGGCCGAGGGCGTTGGAGTAGACGCCCTGGATCAGGTACGTGGGTTCGGCGACGTCCGCGGTGACCACCAGGGCCTCCTGGCGCCCGAGGCGTACCAGCACCTTGTCGGTCAGCCACTCCACCACCGGGTGGAGGTCGGTGAGCAGCGAGATCTCCGGCCAGCTGGAGGTGGAGGACTCGCGGGCCCGCTGGAGGGAGTGCTCGGCGAGGCGGCGGTTGAGGGTGACGAGCAGGCGCTCGCGCAGCCGTTGCTCTCGGACGTAGTCGAGCGGGAGCGCCTTGAGCCGGTGGACGAGGTCGGCCGGCGGGCGGAAGGAGATCAGGCCGGAGGTCTCGTCGCGGTCCATCTCCAGGCTGCTCTGGGCGTCCGGGAAGACCTCGCGCAGGGCCTCGTCCAGGAACTCCCGGGTGGAGGCGAACAGACGGGGGACGTCGGCGCGCGGCACGGAGGTGTCCTCGCCGGTGGGCTCCTCGCCGACCGAGTCGAAGAAGTCGGCGAGGAAGTCGTCCATGCCGTCGGCCTCGTCGGCCTGCGGGCGGTGCGCTGCCAGGGACTCCTCCACGGTGCGGCCGCGCAGCAGGTCCTGGATGAGCGACTTCTCCTCCGCCTCCGCGCGGTAGAGGCCGGTGACGGCCTCCGCCGTGCCGAGCTTCTGGTGGGCCTCGCGCTCGCGGTCGAGCAGGCGCTCGGCGACGAGCGTGTCGTCCTTGGCTCCCTCGACCTCGCTGGTGAGGATCAGCGCGCGGAACTCCGGCGGGCTGGCCTGGCCGTAGCGGTCGATGCGGCCGTTGCGCTGTTCGATGCGGATCAGCGACCAGGGCACGTCGTAGTGCACCAGCTGGCTGCACTGGCGGTGGAGGTTGACGCCTTCGGACGCGACGTCGCCGGTGAGCAGGACGCGCACGGGGGTGTCGGCGAGGCCGAAGTCCTCGACGCACTGCATCTGCTGCTCGTCGCTGAGGCCGCCGTGCATGAGGCGGACGGCGCCTTCGGCGGCCCGGCCCTTGAAGCCGAGGGCGGCAGGGAGGACGGAGTGCAGCCATTCCAGGGTCTGTACGCGCTCGGAGAAGACGACGACGCGGGTGTCGGAGCCGGGCTTCACACCGATCGCCCGCAGCTCGGAGACGAGCGCGCCGAACTTCGCCGAGTCGGTGTCGGACATCGCGCCCGCGAGGTCGCGCAGCCGGAGCAGGGCCTCCCGCTCAGCGGCCACCGCGGACTGGATCTCCTTCTTCTCAAGGGTCTTGATGCGCGTCTCGACCGTCGCCTTGAGAGCTGCGGGCGAGGAGAGGAAGGACTTGAGCAGGGTGTAGGGGAAGAGCGGTACGTCGCTGACCGACTTCCGGCCGTCGGAGGGCAGCCAGACCTCGGCCAGCTCCTCGAAGACCTTCTCCTCGGCCGGTGTGGCCGCGCAGCGGACCGATCGGGAGGGGCCGCGGTCCGCCCACTGCCCCTTCATCTGCTCGCGCACCTCTTGGCTGATCTTGGTGCGGCGGATGAAGAGGTGCTTGATGTCGTCCGCCCGGTAGTTCTCCGGGTCGCGGATGGCCGCCGGGTCGAGCAGGCCGATGAGCTCGGCGAAGGACTTCGCGTCGCCGTTGTGCGGGGTGGCGGAGGCGAGGATCAGGGCGTCCGTGCGCGGGGCCAGGATCTGGGCGAGCTGGTTGCGCAGCGAGCCGCGGTTGATCAGGTTGTGCGATTCGTCGATGACGACCGCGTCCCAGCTGATCCGTTCCAGGTGGTGCTTGTACTGGTCGGTGTTCTTCAGGGTGTCGATCGAGACGATCACGCGCTTGAAGTAGGTGAAGGGGTTGCGGCCGGCCGGGATCTCGCGCTGGATCCGTTCGATGCCGACCGAGTCCAGCCGGATCAGCGGGATCGCGAAGCGCGTCCACAGCTCGTGCTGGAACTGCTCCAGCACGTGCTGCGGGGTGACGACGAGGATGCGGTCCCCGCGGCCGCGCCGGATCAGCTCGGCGAGGGTGAGCCCGATCTCCAGGGTCTTGCCGAGCCCCACCACGTCGGCGATCAGCATCCGGGGCCGCAGGTTGCGCCCGGACAGCGCGAGTTCGGCCGGGCGCTGCTGGTAGGGGAGGGGATCCAGCAGGAAGGAGTCGGCCAGGGCGAGGCCGCGCTCGGACTGGGGCAGGGCGGTCCGCCGCAGCACGGCCTCCAGGAAGAGGCGGGAGCGGCGGAAGTTCGGCGAGTCGTCGGCGACCAGCTTCGTCTGCCGGGGGTCGACCAGCTCGATCTCGTCAAGGGCGGTGAAGAAGACCGCCTCCTGGTCTCGGACGAAGTCCGAGACGCCGACCACTTCGACCCGGGCGCCGTCGTGTTCGGTGAGCGAGCTGTTCCGCACGAGCCACACTTCGTCCCGAACGAAGACCTGCGCGCCCGCCGGATACGGGTCCTCCACGGTCCCGGTCGGTTCGGCGCTGCTCAGCTCGGGGGTCACCCGCTGCCTCCTGTGTTCATCGTGCTGTGCGGTGGTAGCGGCCGTCCTCCAAGAGACAGCGCACCAGGTGAAGAGCTTACGGCGAGTGAGGGGAGAGGATCGGGCCTCGTTCAGAACGGGGCCTTGGCCGCGTAGACCTCGCGCAGCTGTTGAGCTGTGCGACGGGCCTGCAGCGATCGCCGGGGTGCGCGAGGCGCTGACGCCGAGGGCGGGGCAGACGCCGGTCCGGGGGCGTCGGCGGGTGCGGCTGCCGCTGCGGGGACGTCCTTGAGCGTCGGGGTGTAGCCGGGGCTTTCGTTCGGTGTGGGACCCGGCGGTGGGGCGACGGCCAGAGCCGGGACAGGAACCGTGGTTGCGTCGGCCGGGGCAGGCGGGAGGAGCTGCACGGTTCGGGCCGTCGACTCAGACCCGGGAGCCGGATGTCCTGCGGTCAGAGCTGTCAGCCGTCGGCGGGCCTGGGCGACCTTGAGGCCCTGGGCCTCGATGACGGCACGGAACTCCTTGACTACGGACGGCAGAGACGGCCGGTCCTTGGCCTCGTGGGCCAGCATCGAGGCCAGGATCGGTGACAGCTCGGCCGGGACGCCGGTCAGGTCCGGGGGCGTGTCCGGGTCGGTGACCATGTGGAACAGCACATGGACGTTGGCCGCCTGGTACGGGTACCGGCCGGTCAACGCGAAGAGGAGGACCGCGCCCAGCGCGTACGCGTCGACCGCCTCCGTGAGCGGCTTCACGCCGTTGGCCTGTTCCGGCGCCATGCACATGGGTGTGCCGACGACCGTGTTCGGGGCGGTGAGGGAGGAACCCGACTCGGCGAACACCGCGAGGCCGAAATCGATGATCTTGGGGCCGTTGGGCCCCAGCAGGACGTTCGCCGGCTTGAGGTCCCGGTGCAGCAGTCCCTGCTTGTGCACCAGGGCGAGGGCCTCGGCGAGGGTCGCGCCGAGCGAGGCCACCAGGACGGCGGGGAGCGGGCCGTACGTGTCCAGGTGCTTGCGGAGATCGGCGCCCTCGACGTACTCCGTGGCCAGCCACGGTGGTTCCGCCTCGGGATCCGCGTCCAGGAAGGCCGCGACCCGGTTTCCCCAGACGGTCTTGAGGATTTCGATCTCCTGGGCGAAGCGCAGCCGGGTCTCCGAGTCGACCAGGGAGGGTTTGATCACCTTGACTGCGGCCTGCTCCCCGCCAGGGGACTCACCGAGGTACACCTGGCCCATGCCGCCCTGACCGATCCGGGCGAGGAGTTCGAAACCGCCGATCTCGGGCGGGTCCTCGGGGCTCAGGGGAGTCGTCGTGTGCACGCCCGTCCTCGTCGTGGTGCTGATCGGAGACCTACGTGGCCACCGTAGTGGACCCTGCTCGGTCAAGCGGGTGGATCGGAAGACGTGGTCTCGGGTCCTGTTCTCTTCCGAAGCCCTTCAGCGCAGCGGTTGGCGGAAGCGGGCCACGGTGTCGGTTGCGCTCCGTACAGTGGGCGAAGCAGAACGCACACGCCACGGGGGAGCGCGCACCTATGACGCAGACCGAGCAGCCGTACCCGGTTTCCGAACTCCTGGCCGCCGTGCAGGCGGAGATCCGGGCAGAACGTCGCGACGACGCCAAGGACGCGGAGAAGGCGGCGCTGTCGGACGGGCGGCAGGTATCCGTATCGGAAGGGCGGTACGAGTACCTCTTCGGCTGCCGCAGGTGGCCGGCATCCTTTGACGGCAGTCCCGTCCTCGTACGCCCCTCCCAGGCGCGCGGTGCCTGGATTCCCGGCGAGGCGTCCCCGATGCCGGACGGGAAGGTCAGGCTGGTACTGGCCGAGGGCCTGGCAGCCGGAGTGCGCAACGTGCAGGTGCGGAAGGACGATTCGGCAGGCCTGCTGGTACTTGCGGAGCGCCTGGAGGCGGCAGGTTCGGACGACGGTGGCATCCGGGTCGAGAGCGCCGGGTGGATCGTCGGACAAGGAACACCGGCGGTGGGCCGGGCAGCGGACCCCGAACGGTGGGTGGCCGACTGGCACGGGCTGAAGCTCAACCCCCGCCAGCGGACCGCCGTTGCGCAGGCCCTCGCGAGCGAGGTGCTGTTCCTCTGGGGGCCGCCGGGAACCGGGAAGACGGACGTCGTCGGCCACATCGTGGAGGGCAACGTCCGCCAAGGGCACAACGTCCTGTTCCTGGCGCCGACGAAGGTCGCCGTCGACCAAGCCCTGGAGCGGATCTGCGACCTCCTGAAGGCGGAGGCGGGCTTCGCCGAGGGCCTCGTCCAGCGGGCCGGGGAGATCGAACTGCCGTCGCTGCGCGAGCGGTACGGAGATTTCGTCGCCCCGGCCCGGATCGCGGGTCGGCTCTCGGCGCAGCTGGACGCGGCGGCGCGGGAGGCGCGGGAGGCCCTCCAGCGGGCCCGCGCCGGTGTCGCCCTGCACGACGAAGCCCGGGAACTGGAGCAGCACCTCGCCGACGATCGGAAAGCCCACCAGGGCGCGGTAGATGCGGCCGGGAACGCGGAACGGGACGCCCTGCGGGCGGAGGCCGAAGCGGCTCGGCTGCGGTTGGCCATCGGCGAGGTGGGGGAACCGAAGGGCTTCCGCGCCGGGCGAAAGGAGAAGCAGCTCGCTGTACTGCGGGAGGAACTCGCCCAGGCTACTGAGGCCGCCTTCACATCTCAGTACATCGGAGCGGCCGCCCGGAAGCAGGCAGAGGAACTGGCCGCCCGGATCAGCACGACCAGTGGGCGCCTCGCGGGTCTCCGGCCCCGACTCGAAGGTCTTCCTGCGCACGCGGCACTGGTTCGCGAGGCCGCAAACCTGCAGGAGGCCATCCAGGAGCTCGACCGGCAGCTCGCCCGCATCCAGCACACCGTACGGTCCCGGTGCCGGGTCATGGGGGCAACGGTGGCCAAGGCGGTTCAGTCGCGCAAGCTGCTCGACCGGGTGGACGTCGTGGTGGTCGATGAGGCGGGCATGGTGGATCTGCCCTCGGCCTGGCTGGCCGCCGGTCTGGCGGGCAAGCGGATCGTCGTGGCGGGCGACTTCCGGCAGTTGCCCGCAGTCACCAAGGGGGACGGCGATCGGAAGGCCACGGAGGATGAGCGCATGCATGCGCGGCACTGGGCCGCCCGGGACGCCTTCCATGCGGCCGGCCTGGTGGGCGGGAACGGCTCCGTTCGTCAGGATTCACGCCTGGTGGCGCTGGACACCCAGTACCGCATGCGCGAGCCGATCTGCCGACTGGTCAACGCCGTCGCCTATCCCGACGCCCCGCTTGCCACCGGCCGCGCTGACGGCAGCCGGATCCCGTCCAACCCGTTGGTCGACGTCCCCGTGATCCTCATCGACACCTCCAAGCAGCGCATCCCGGGCCCTGACTACCGGGCCAACACCGTCAACGAGGCCGTCGTCCACGAGCTCGTCCGCGGCCTCCAGTACGAGGGGGTGCTCCCCGGCCGTAAGTGGGAAAGGGGCGAGAGCGGCGCGGGGGAGCGGGCGACCGACCGGCTGGCGGTCATCGCGCCCTATCGCGCGCAGGTCAAAGCGCTGAAGGGAAGCCTGAAGTACCGGTTCGGAGAGGACTATGAGGGGCTGGTCGACACCATTCACCGGTTCCAGGGCAGTCAGCGCCCGATCGTCATCTTCGACACCGCCGTCGGTGCCGGAAAGGACCCGGGCATCTTCTACGCCGGGACCGGTCTCTCCTCCCAGACCTGTCGCCTGCTGAACGTTGCGCTCAGTCGGGCCCAGGACCACCTCATCGTCGTCGCTGACGTCGAGCATCTGCGGAAGCACCTCAGCGTGCACAGCGAGGCCCGGGCCATGCTCGACCACCTGGAGCGCCATGCCCAGGTGATCTCGGCCGACCAGCTGATCCCGACGCGGGACGCGGCTCAGCTCTCGGTTCTGTCCGAGGAGGAGTTGGCGCGGCCGGCCTTCTTCCCTGCCGATGAGGTGCAGAAGGCCGTGGAGTGGGACATCGCGCGGGCCCGGACCAGTATCGAGGTCTACTGCGCCTTCCTCGATCCGGCGCCGGTGCGCCGCTGGTCGGCGCTGCTGGGCGCCCGCGTGGCCGACGGTGTGCGTGTCGTCGTCCACACCCGGTCACCGGAGGAGCAACGGGAGGCGGCCGGAGCGGCCCGTCACCAGAAGCAGATCGACATTCTCCGGGCGGCCGGCTGCCAGGTGGGTTTCCGTGAACGGATGCACGAGAAGGTCCTCATCCTCGACAGCAGCGTGCTCTGGCACGGCTCGCTCAACCTGCTCGCGGGCAGCGGGCCGACCGACCTGATGATGCGCTTCACGGACCCCGCATCCTGCGAACGGGTCAGCCGGGTCATCGACCGGGCCCGCAAGGAGCGGGCAGCATGGAACCCGCGAGCTGCCGGCGGAAGCACCAACAGCACGAGGCCCGCTTCGTCCGAGCCCACTGAGCCCGGTGCGACCGATGCGGCGAGGATCCGGCCCGGGGACACCGTCAACGGACGGCTCTACCTCAAGGTCCCTTTCGGGGAGAAGAACGAGGCCAAGTCACTCCTCAAGGCCCAGTGGGACGGGCTGAACCGGCTCTGGCACGTCGACGCCGCGCGGGTCACCCGGGAGCAGGCAGCCCGCTGGCTGCCGTGAGAACAGGACACGAGCATCTGGGCGTTCCCGTCCTGCCAGGGCAACTTGTGGCACCTTACTGAGAGCTGACACGATTTCAGTCAGGCATCCCTCCGGGCGTTGCGGACAGGACATCGCCGGGGAGGCACGGAGAGGGGACGGGATGGCACGGGTGAACCTGCGGGCCGCGTTCATGAGCGGGCTGTCGTCCACCGTCACGGCGCAACAGGTCTTCACCAACCGGGTCGACGAAGTGGCTGCCTTCAAGCGGTCGGTGGAGGGCCTGCGCCGGATCCTGGACGAGGCCGATGTCTCGCCGGTCGTGGACC
The DNA here is from genome assembly GCF_044768305.1 of Kitasatospora sp. NPDC101155. Classification (NCBI taxonomy): domain Bacteria; kingdom Bacillati; phylum Actinomycetota; class Actinomycetes; order Kitasatosporales; family Streptomycetaceae; genus Kitasatospora; species Kitasatospora sp. NPDC101155. Next base: position 56,197 of record NZ_JBIWPN010000017.1, read on the forward strand.
GGGCGCAGGGGCGCCGCAACGTTCTGACCCTCTACGGGGTCGGCGGCATAGGAAAGACGACGCTTTCCCACGAGCTTGAGCGCCGACTGCTCGCCGATGCTGCGGCCGAAGGGCGCGACGACGTCGTGACCGTACGGGTCGATGTCTCGGAGGACGGCGCCTGCGACATCGAGGGCCTGCTGCTGCGTCTTCGGTCCGGACTGGGACAACTGGGCAGCCGCTGGCCCGCCTTCGACCTGGCGCTCGCCTCGTACTGGGCCCGTGCCCACCCCGGGGAGGCCCTCCAGGACTTCCTCGATGCCTCACCGGCCCTGCGCCGAGCCTCCCGCAGCATCGGGCTCGGCGAGCAGATCTCGGAGACCGTGAGGGAGGTCGACCCCGCAGGGATCGGCGGTCTGACCGGGTTGGCGCAGCGCGCGGCCCTGGCCACCTATCGCGCCGTCCGGGACCGGGTCCGCGAGGGACGCCTGCTCGCCGACTGTGAGCTGTTCCCCGAACTGATCGAGGCCGATGCCGACTACGAGACGCTCTCGTACTTCCCGTACCTGCTGGCCTGGGACCTGGACCACCTGTCCTTGCGGGGCCGACCGGCCCGGCGACCCACGGTGTGCGTGTTCCTCGACACCTTCGAGGTGGTCAACGGCAGCGCCGATCGCGCGGTGGAGCGCCTGATCCAGCGCTGTGTCTACCTGATGCCCAACGTACTGTTCGTGATCACCGGCCGAAACCGCATCGACTGGGCCGACGCGGGCGTGGGCGGTGAGCTGGACTTCACTGGTCCGCAGCACTGGCCGAACCTGCACTTCAGCAACGACACCGTCGAGCCCCGCCAGCACCTTGTCGGCTACCTTTCGGAGTCCGACGCCAACAGCTACCTCAGCGAGGCGCTCACCAGGGACGGCGAGCCCGCCATGCCCGCCGAGGTCCGTCGGCGGATCATCGCGGGCGGCCAGGGTCTGCCCCTGTATCTGGACCTGTCGGTGTCGCACTTCGCCGCGCTCCTCGCCCGCGGCGGGCAGCCGTCAGCGGCAGACTTCGGCGGATCGTTCACCGCGGTGGCCACCCGGTCGATCCGCGACCTGCCACGGGAGGAACGCGACCTCGTCCGCACCGCGGCGCTCACCGACCGGGTCGGCGCCGATCTGCTGCGGGCCGGACAACCCAACGTCTCCGACGGCAGCGTGGCCCGGTTCCTACGCCGACCGTTCCTGACACACGACGACGCCTACGTCCTGCCGTACGCGCTGCACGCGGCGCTTCGCCACGCCATCGGCGAGGCGGACCGGACACTCCCGGACGGCTGGTCCGACCGCGACCGCAGCGAGGCCGCGGCCCGGCTGCTCGCCTGGCTCGGCGAGCGTCTCGGACCGTCCTCCGGCCGGGCCGCCATCGCCCAGGCTCTTGAGTCCGGCCTCAAGCTCTCGGCGGAGCACGGGGTCTTCGCCGACTGGATGGCCCGCGCCACGCAACGCCTCGTCGAAGCAGGGCAGTGGTCGGAGCTGGGTGCCGGCCTTCCCGCCGAACGGGCCGGGACGCCGGAGTACCGGGCCGTTCTCGCCGCCATACGGGGTGTCCAACTGCGCCGCACGGGCCACGCCACGCGGGCGGTCGAGCTGCTCGGCAGCGCGGCGGAGGGCGTGCGGCAGGGCAGTCCGACGGCGCAGCTGGTGCAGGTCCACCTCGCCCACGCGCTGCGTAACCACGGCGACTACACCAGGGCGGCGGAGATCTACCGTGCCCTGGTGGGCGGCGAGTTCGACTCCGTGGCCCGGTACTGGCTCTGCGACTTCGACTACCTCAACGGGCGTTTCTGCACGGCGCTGGGTTCGCTGCGGGAGCAGCGCAGCCGCGGGCCGGAGGACGAGGGCGAACGGCTGCGGCTGATCGGGCACATCTGGCGGGTGAACGCCCGCTTCGACGAGGCGACCGCCGTATACGCCGAGGCGATCGACCTGGCCCGACGCGAGGGACTGGCCGCCGCAGAAGCGAAGGCATTGGCCAACCTGGCGCAGACCGCCTGCTGGTCCGGCGACACGGCTGTGGTGTCGGACGCGGCGGCCCGCGCACGGGACCTGCTGGACCTGGTGCCCAATCCGGTCGAACTGGTCAAGATCCGCTCCGCCGAGGCGGTCGCACACGCGGTGGCGGGTGACGTCGGAGCGGCGGTGAACGCGGTCGGGGGCACCCGGCGGCTGGCGGACGACATCAGCTATCGCGGCGGCCACAACCTGGCCGATGTGGCCCAGATCCTGCTCAGGGTCCTCGACGGCGACCACAACGGCGCCCGCCGCACGCGCGCCGAACTCGATGCGCGAACCCGCAGGTCGGGCGGCAACACCTACTGGGTCCCGATCGTGACCAGCTGGATCGACGGTGTTCCGCAAGCCGTGGAGCACGACCCGCGGGTCGAATGGGTCGACGGTCCGGCCGTGTCGCTGGGCCGGTGGGCCGAGGTGGCCGCGCAACGATGAGACACGAAGGCCCGGGGCTCGGGACAGCCGTCGGACAAGGGGAAGAGATCTCATGACCGATCCGGTGTGCGTCGAGCCGGTACGTGTCGGCCTGGTCGGAGTCGGCATCATCGCCGAGACCCACCTTGCCGTCCTGGCCGAACGAGACGATGTGGCCCTGGAGTTCACGGTCGACTCACGCCCGGTTGAGCCGGTGGAGTTCCGGGGCACCACGCCGCCTCACTACGGCAGCCTCACCCGGGCGCTCGACGCACACCAGCCGGACCTGGTGGTCCTCGCCACCCCCACGGAGACACACGCCGAGCTGGCGATCCTGGCCCTCCTTCATTCAACAGCCAGAGTGCTCGTGGAGAAGCCTCTCGTCCATGACCTCGACTCCCTCACGGGGCTGCGCGAGCTGGATGGGAAGGCCGACGTGCAGAACCGCGTGTTCACCGCGCATCACTTCGCTTTCTCCCCCGAGGTCGACTGGGCGGCGGAGTTGCTCGCCGCGAACCCGGACTGGGGGCCGATCACGGCCGTCACCTCGGCCTTCTACGACCCCTACGTCCTCCGCGGCACAGAAGCCTTCGCTTCGTACGTCTCCAGCTGGATGGACTCCGGGGTGAACCAACTCAGCATGCTCACCCGCTTCGTGGACCTCACCGGACTCACCTCCTTCCAGCAGGTGGACGGTGGCGCGAGCGCGTGGTGCACGGTGGGATTCCGCTCCCGGGGCGAGGCCGGCACCGCCCGGCTGCGAAGCAGCTGGCTGACCGGCTCCAGCAGCAAGGAGAGCAGCTTGGTGCTCGGCCGCTCCGGTGTGGAGGTCTGGATCGACCACACCGCTATGACCGGATTCGCCGCCAGGGGCGGTGAGTTGCTGGCAGCCTTCGGCAACGACGGCCGGACCGCGCGAAAGGTTGCCCACTACCGCCCGCTCTACGCCAGCCTGCTCTCCGGCCGGCCCGATCCGGTTCTCGGGTTCGACGCCGCGGCGACGATCACGGCGATCCATCACGCGGTGCCGGAGGCTCGGTAGGCACCGGGCTGGCGGCTCGTTCAGGAGCCTCAGTGAACGATCCCTGACCTGGGAAGACAGCGGCAGGCGGGTGGAAAGGCCCGGTTCGGACGAATGTCCGGACCGGGCCTTTTGCGAGTGTGCCGGCGTGGGCTGAAGGTTGAGTGGGGCGAACTGATGGTCGGATGAGCTGATTGACAGTCTGCAAAACCATCAGTCATGCTGACTTTCAAGAATGGTGATGCACAGAGAGGGTGGCAGCTCATGGGGCACCGGTACGCGTTCCTCTTCCCCGGGCAGGGCAGCCAGCACGTGGGCATGGGGGCCGACCTGTACGAGCGGTCGCCCTTCTTCGGACAAGTGCTGCGACGGGCCGGGGCGATGGTCGGGCAGGACATCGAGGAGGCGGTGCTGGTCGGTCCGGCCGAACGGCTGACCGAGACGGTGCCGACCCAGTTGTCCGTGCTGGCGCTGTCCTGCGCGCTGACGGCCGAGTTGGACCTGCTCGGGCTGGCGCCGGCCGTGGTGGCCGGGCACAGCCTGGGGGAGTACTCGGCGCTGGTGGCGGGCGGCTGGCTCGACCTGGACGACACGTTGGTGGTGGTCGCCAACCGGGCGGCCGAGATGGCGGACTGCTGTGTCGCCACGCCGGGGGCGATGGCCGCCGTGCTGGGGATGGACCCGGCGACGGTGCGGATGGCCGCCGCCGAGATGTCCGGCACGGTGGTGGTCGCCAACGCCAACAGCCCGCGCCAGTCGGTGGTTTCCGGGGAGAGCGAGGCCGTCCGGCTGCTGTCCGCGGTGCTGCTGGAGCGGGGCGCCAAGACGGTGATCCCGTTGGAGGTGCACGGAGCCTTCCACTCGCCGCTGATGGCGCAGGCGGAGGACCGGCTGGCCCCGCTGATCGCCGACCTGCCGCTGCACGCCGGCCACACCCCGCTGATCAGCAGCATGACCGGCCAGTTGGTCACCGACCTCGCTTCCTACCGCCGGCTGCTGGCCCGTCAGATCGCCGCCCCCGTGGAGTGGGTCGGCGTGATGGAGACCTTGCGCGCGGAGGCCGTGGACACCTGCATCGAGGTCGGCCCCGGCACCGTACTGCGCGGCCTGCTGCGGCAGTTCGACCGCAAGGCGGTCTCCGCGTCCTGCGCCGGCTGGGGCGACGCGATGGCACTCACCGTGGGCGACGAGCACCTGTTGGTCGCCTAGGACCTGGCCCGACCGGCCGTAAAGAGCACCGAGCACCGACCACTGCACCGACCGAGAGGGACAAGGAGAGCGCGATGCGTCGAGTCGCGATCACGGGCCTGGGGGTCCTGGCCCCCAATGGCATCGGAAAGAAGAACTTCGCCGAAGGCCTCTGGGAGGGCCGCAACGGCGTCTCCCGCATCGGCTCCTTCGATGCCGCGGGATTCAACTCGCAGATCGCCGGCCAGTTGCCGCCGGTGGTCCTGCCCGGCAGCCCGGCCGAGGAGCCGGACGGCGACGACCGGGTGGTCCGGATCGCCCTGGCCGCCGCGTACGAGGCGATGGCCGACGCCGGACTGGACGGACCGGGCGACGTCGACCCGTTCCGCACCGGTGTGGTGATCGCCAACGCGATCGGCGGCACCAAGTTCATGACCGAGCACTTCCCGGGCCTGACGGCGGGCGGCACCGGCCCGATCGACGTGGCCGCCGCGCATCGCCGGCTGCACCTGTCCGCGACCTTCAACACCCCGACCGCCGCGGTCGCCGACGCCTTCGGCCTGTACGGCCCGGCGGTCACCCTGACCACCGGCTGCACCGGCGGCAACGACGCGGTCGGCTTCGCCTTCGATGCCATCCGGCGCGGCGACGCCGACGTGATGGTGGCCGGCGCCGCCGAGGCCCCGATCACCCCGTTCGTGGTCGCCTGCTTCGACGTGATCGGCGCGCTGTCGGTGCGCAACGACGACCCGGAGCACGCCTCCCGCCCGTTCGACCGGTTCCGGGACGGCTTCGTGCTGGCTGAGGGCGCGGGCATCGCGGTGCTGGAGGAGTGGGAGCACGCCCGCGAGCGCGGCGCCGTGATCCTCGGCGAGGTGCTCGGTTTCGGCAGCAGTGCCAACGCCTTCCACATGACCGACCTGGCCGAGCACGGCACCGACCTCGCCCGCTCCTTCCAACTCGCTCTGGATGACGCGAAGTTGCCCGCCGAGCGGATCGGCTACGTGAACGCCCACGGCTCCTCGACGCCGCAGAACGACGTCTGCGAGACCAACGCCGTCAAGCTGGTGCTCGGCGAGCAGGCGTACCGGACGCCGGTCAGCTCGATCAAGTCGATGGTCGGCCACGCGCTGGCCGCCGCCAACGCCCTGGAGTTCGTGGCCTGCGTGCTCGCGCTGAACGAGCACCGGCTGCCGCCCACCGTCAACCACGTCGAGCCCGGCGAGCACTGCGACCTCGACTACATCCCGAACACCGCCCGCGAGGCGACCGTGGACGCCATCGCCAGCCTCTCCAGCGGCTTCGGCGGCATCCACTCGACGGTCGTCCTCGGCCGCGCCTGAGCCACCCGACGGAAAGAGAGGACACGAGATGCGCAAGGTCGTCATCACCGGGGTGGGGCTGGCTCTCCCGGGCGCCCGCACCACCGAGCAGTTCTGGGACCTGGTCGGCGCGGCCCGCCCGGCGGTCGCCGAGATCGACCGCTTCCCGACCGAGCCGTACACCGCGCACCGCGCGGGCGTCGCCGGGGACGAGGCGGTCGCCTCGATCCCGCTGCGGCTGCGCAAGCGGATGGACCGCTTCTGCCAACTGGCCCTGGTCGCCGCGCAGGACGCGCTGGCCGCCGCCGGCCTGGACCCGGCCGAGGCCCCCGAGGGGGTCGGCGTCTACCTGGGCAACATGTACGGCGGCTGGGAGATCACCGAGGAGAGCATGCGCCGGCTCTGCCAGGTCGGCTACACCGGCGTCAGCCCGTACATCGCCTCGGCCTGGTTCCCCACCGCGCCGCAGGGCCAGATCAGCATCAAGTGGGGGATCAAGGGCTTCTCCAAGACCGTCGCGGCGGACACCGCCAGCGCCGCCGTGGCGATCGGCTACGCGGTGCGGGCGATCGCCGAGGGCCGCGCGGAGGCGATGCTGGCCGGCGGCGCCGAGGCGCCGGTCACGCCGTACACCTACACCTTCTGCGAGACCAGCGGGCGGCTCACCCCGGGCGACTACCGGCCGTTCGGCGCCGGGGCGGACGGCTACCTGGTGGGCGAGGGCGCGGTGGTCTTCACCCTGGAGTCCGAGGAGAGCGCCAGGGCGCGCGGCGCCGAGATCCTCGCCGAGGTCGCCGGGTTCGCCGCCGGGCACGCCGGCTCGGACCAGGTCTTCGGCCGCACCGGCACCGACGTGCTGACCCACGTGGCGCAGACCGCGCTGAAGGAGGCCGAGGTCGCCCCGCAGGACCTCGACCTGATCGCCCTGGACGCGCAGGGCACCGTCTACGCCGACGCCGGCGAGGTCCGGGCGGTGGCGGACCTGCTCGGGGCGGGCGCGGTCGACCAGGTGCCGTGCACCACCGTCAAGCCGGTCACCGGCCACCTGCTCGGCGCGGCCCCGGCCGTGGACCTGCTGGCCGCGCTGCTGGCGATCCGCAACGGAGCGGTGCCGCCGGTGGCCGGGATCACCGCGGGGGAGCGGGAGGCGACCGAGCTGGACCTGATCGTCGACGCCCCCCGGGTGCGGCCGGTGCGCACCGCGCTGGTCAACGCGCGCGGCGCGGACGGCACCGTGGCGGCCCTGGTGCTGCGCGGGCCCGCCGCCGAGAAGAACTGACTTACAAAATCAACGAACTGACCATCGTCAGAAAAGCGATCACAACCAGTCGAGGGAGAACCTGAGATGAGCACCCAGACCCTGTCCACCTTCGACCGGCTCAAGGCCGTGCTGGTCGAACTCGGCATCGAGGCCGAGGAGATCGTCCCGGAGGCGCAGCTGCGCGCCGATCTGGACATCGACTCCGCCGAACTGGTCGAGACCGTCGCCTCGTTGGTGGGCGGCCAGGCCCCCGACGGCAAGGCGCTGAAGAACGTCCGTACGGTCGCCCAGCTGGTCGAGTTCCTGGACGGCCGGATCTGAACCGCGGCTCGCCTGCCCGCGCGGTGGGCGAGACCTTCGACAGGCGAAGAGAGGAGGCGTGATGTCAGAGCACGAGGGCCCACCGCCCGCGGTGCCCGGGCTCCGGCTGATCGACCTGAGCGTCATCGTCCAGGACACCCCGAGCGAGGCGACCCCGGTCGAGGTCGAGGTCCTCGACCACGAGACCGGCGCCGTCGTGCTCGGACTCGGTCCGGACGCGTTCCCGGACGGCATGGCGGTCTCCAGCGAGACCGTCACGCTGACCACCCACACCGGGACGCACATGGACGCGCCCCTGCACTACGGGCCGCAGTCCGGCGGCGCGCCCGCGAAGAGCATCGACCAGGTCCCGCTGGAGTGGTGCTACGGGCCGGGCGTGCGCCTGGACGTCCGCCATGTGCCGATCGGCAGCGCGATCACGGTGGATCAGCTGATCGCCGCGCTGGACGAGGCCGAGCACGAACTGGCCCCGGGCGACATCGTGTTGCTCTGGACCGGCGCCTCGAAGCACTGGGGCACCGCGGAGTACCTCACCGAGTACGCCGGCCTCTCCGGGAAGGGCACCGCCTTCCTGGTGGAGCGCGGGGTCAAGGTGATCGGCATCGACGCCTGGGGGCTCGACCGCCCGATGGCCGCGATGGTCGAGGAGTACCACCGCACCGGTGACCGCGAGGTCCTGTGGCCCGCCCACATCTACGGGCGGATCAGTGAGTACCTGCAGCTGGAGAAGCTCAACCGGCTGGAGGAACTGCCCGGGCCCACCGGCTTCATGGTGACCTGCTTCCCGGTCGCCGTGGCGGGCGCGGGCGCCGGCTGGACCAGGGTGGTCGCGATGGTCGGCCCGACCGGGCAGGCCCCCGCGCAGCCCGCCGGTCCCGCCCGGCGCGCCGCAGAGCCGGACGGGCGAGAGGCGGACTGAGCCGTGGTGGTCCGCTTGGGGGTCGACGTCTCGGACGTCGCGGACTGGGCGGTACGGCTGCGGCGCACCCCGCAGGTGGCCGCGGTGGCGTTCACCGAGCGCGAGCTCGCCGCCACCGCGGCCGACCCGCGTGCGCTCACCGAGGTGTGGGCGCTCAAGGAGGCCGTGCTCAAGGCGCTCGGGACGGGCTTCGACGGGATCGGCTGGCGCGGGATCGAGGTGGCGCCGCCCGGTGGCGGGGTCCGGGTGGTCCGGATCGCGGGCGGCCGCCACCCGCCGGGCTTTCCCCGGGTGTTGCGCGGCGCGGTGCGGGAGGTCGGGGGTTCGGTGCTGGCGGCGGTGGTCGCCGCCCCGGGCCTCGGCCACCGCCCACCGCCGCGGCTGCGCGCCGCCCTGGTGGCCGTCCCGGGCGGCCTGCCGCGCCGGGAGCGGCAGCGGGCCCACTCGGCGGCCGCCCGGCTGGCCGGACGGCGGGCCTGGGAGGCACTGTGCGCGGGCGTAGGCCGGACGGCCGCAGGGACCTGCTGGGGCCGTACCGAGGCGGGCGCGCCGGTGCTGCGCACGGTGGACGGGCTGCGCGTCCCGGTGGCACTGGCCCACGGCGCCGGGCTGGCGGCCGCGCTGGTGGCGCTGCCCGTTGCCCGGGTGCCGTACGAGGCCGGGGACGACGGGGCCGGGGACAACCGGCCCGGCGATTCGGGCCGGGGGTCTGGAAAATCATCTCTAGAGCTGACTATCATCGCGCATGACAATCTGCTCAAGGAGGTGACGGTCCATGCCTGAGACCGCGGACACCGCCACGGCCCGGCTGCCCGAGCCCGGCACCGGCCGGCTGCTGCGCCTGGCGGCCGACCGGTTCTCCGACCGGCTGGCCGGGGCGCTCGCGGACCGCGGCGTGCGGCCCAAGGACCACGCCGTGCTGGCCACCCTGGTGGCCCAGGGCCCCAGCGCCCAGCAGGCCCTCGGTGAACAGCTCGGGATCGACCGGACCAGCATGGTCGGGCTGATCGACCAGCTGGAGGAGCAGGGTTGGGTGGTCCGCCGGCGCAACCCGGCCGATCGGCGCGCCTACCGGATCGAACTGACCGAGCCGGGCGTCCGGCTCGCCGCCGAACTCGCCGCGCTGGAACGGCAGGTGGACGAGGACCTGCTGGCCGGCCTGGCCGCCGCGGACCGCGGTGCGCTGGGGCGGCTGCTCGACCTGCTGGCGGCATGACGAAGGCCCGGCGCACGGACGCCGGGGCACGTGGAACGCACGAGCACCGAAGGCTCAGAACGGGAAGCTCGGCACCGAGACGGCCGAGGCGCGGTAGACCTCGGCCCCGGGACACGCGGCCTGGACGGTGTGCCCGCCGTCCGCGGTCGGCAGGGTGACCAGCACCGGCTCGTGGCCGAACCGCCGGTGCGCCAGCTCCACCCAGTCGACGCGGGGCCAGGGCCCGACGGGCAGCCGCCCGACGGCGTGGCGGCGCAGCAGCGCGAGCTGCTCGGAGCCCTGGTGCCAGGCCGTCAGCGCCCGGGTGCCGCTCGGGCCGGTCGGCGGCGCGAAGCGGGTGCGCCGGGCGCGGTGCGCACCGGGCCGTGCCGTCCGGCCGCCGGAGCCGGGCCCCGGCGGGCGGCCCAGCCGGGCGGCCATCGCCTTGAGGAAGGCGTCCTCCAGGGCGGCGCCGGGAGTCGCCCGGCCGCTCACCCCGAAGCTCGCCGCCTCGCCGCCGCCGCGGTGCATCACGACCATGCCGAGCGCGAAGCCGGCCGAGGTCCACAGGAACGCCTCCGCCGTCAGCCCCTGCGCGGGCAGCGCCCGGCGCACCTCCTCCGGCAGCCGGTCGGCCAGCAGCACGGTGGCGTCGGCCAGCCGGGTGTGCGGGTGGCGCCACCAGCGGGCGGCGACGTCCAGCGCGAGCACCTCGGCGAGCGCCGCGCCGGGTGCGGCGGCGCCGTCCAGGACGGGCTCGCGCACGGCGGCGGGGACGGGGGCGGAGAAGAAGATCCGGGCCGGCACCAGGTAGCGCAGCCCGCTGACCGCGCCGACACCGGAGAGCGCGGGCAGCGGCGGGGCGGCGACGGGCTCCGCGGCGCCGGGGACGAAGTCCGCGGGCCGCAGCGCCCGGACCGGGCCCGGCCCGACGGCCGTCGGGCCGTTGGCGGCCTCCTGCAGGGCGCGCGCCGCGTGGTAGCGGGCGAGCGCGCCGCGCCGGGCGTCCGCCGCGGTGAAGCCGCAGGCGGAGACGGACATGGGGTGGCGGCCGCCGAGGTCGGTCACGGTCGCGCCGTGCACGGCGCCGTGCACCACGGACGTCCAGATGGTCTCCTCGACGGTCGTCGTCATCCTCGGCCTTCCTTCCGTTCCTGATTCCGTAGTCCGAATATCAGCAATCCCGGCCTTTCGGCCGGGAAGGTCCGTAACGGTGTCACCACAGCGCGAGTTGCGTTGTGGTGTCCTGATGACGGTCTCGCGCTTCCTCCTGCCGCTGGTGCGGCAGGGTTGCGCCACCTGCCCGCCCACCCGAGGCCTCGCGGCTGCGGGTGGTGGCGCGGGTCTTCCGGTCGGCTCCACGCGGTTTCGACGCTTGCGCGTCCGGGTCTCCGGCCACTCCGGTACCCGTGATGCGGGCCGACGCGAGGTCGGCGAGGTTGCGGGCCGCGTTCTCGTCCCGGTCGATGACCAGACCGCAGGCATCGCAGGTGAACACTCGGACGTGCAGCGGCAGCTTGGCTTTCACTGTCTTGCAGTTCGAGCAGGTTTTGGAGGATGGGTACCAGCGGTCCGCCACTACTGTGCGGCCTCCGGCCCAGCCGGTCTTGTAGGTGATTTGGCGGCGGATCTCGCCGAACCCGGCGTCCTGGATCCTGCGGGCCAGGCGGTGGTTCCTGAGCATGCCGGCCACATTGAGGTCTTCGACCACGACGGTGCCGTACTCGGCGGCGATGCCGGTGGTGAGCTTGTGCAAGGCATCGGTGCGCAGGTTCGCCACCCGGTGGTGCACCCGGTTGCGTTCGGCGTTGGCGATCAGCCACCGCTTGGACGGGTGCCGACCGGTTGGTCGGTCTGGGCCTTGGCGGCGTGAGACTCTCCGCGAGAGGCGCTTGAGCTTCTTGAGCGCGGTGTCGTAGTGCGCCGGGTTCGGCACGTGCCGGACCTCGCCATCGCTGTCGGCCATCACCGCCAGGCACTTCACGCCGAGGTCCACGCCTACCACCGTGTTCGGGCGTGCGGCAGTGCGTTCGGTCTCTTTGACCTCGACTTGGAACGAGACGAACCAGCGGCCGCGCTCATATCGCACCGTCGCCGACAGAATGCGAGCTGTGCCGTTGCCGATCCGTCGTTCGAGCTTGCGCGTGGATTCGTGGGTGCGGATCGTTCCGAGGCGGGGAAGCGTCACATGCCTGCGGTCGGGCTCGACGCGGATGGTGCCGGTGGTGAACCGACACGACAGGCGGGCCTTGTGCTTCGACTTCCGACGCGGCATCCCCATCTGTTTGCCCTTGCGGCGGCCGCGCTTGGACTTGGCGTAGTTGTCGAATGCGGCGGCGGCGTTCGCCAGACCGGTCGAGTACGCCTCCTTCGAGTTCTCCTCCCACCAGCCGGCGAACCTCGGGTCGGTCCTCTTCGCCTCGTTGAACACCTTCCGCAGCGCGGGCAGCGACCACGGCCGCCACTCGGTCAGCTCAGATTCGGGGATGCCATAGGACTCCTCCGCTTTCCGCTGCCACCACGACGCCTCGACCCACGACACCGCCCAGTTGTACGCGGCCCGAGCCGCGCCGCAGTGTGACCGGAGCCGCCTGTCCTGCTCGGCGTTCGGGTCCAGCGCGAAACGGTACGCCTGGACCACGAACCCAGGACGCTCCTCGAACTTCTGCATGAAACCCTCCCAACCAGAGTCAGATCAGCAGCTTCCCGGACCATACCGGGCAGCACTGACAATCAGTCGAAATATCCGAATCATTGAGACTTGCCTAGAGGAACAGCAACAGTGGCCAACCCCCGCCTTCCGGACCTCAGTGTGCGGGGCTGCCGACGGGTGCTCCATCCCCAGAACTGTGCAGGGCGGTCGGGGCGTTCCGCCCCGACCTGCGTACTTCGCCGGAACGGACTTTTGGTCCTGTCGGCGTCTAGTTCGGCTCAAGCTCCCAGGCCCTGGGCTTCCTTACGCTGCGAACAGCACAGCAACGGCAAGTGGCTGCTGGAGCAAGGGGGACGAGCGAGGGATGAGCAGGCCGACCGGAGCAAGAGGCGGGGAAGCACCGCTGGTCCGCCGCCGCCTGGTCGAGGGCGGGCGGCACATCTCGTGGACGGCCGGCGGCGAGGGCCCGGCGCTGCTGGTGCTGCCCGGCTGGGTCTCGCACCTGTCGGTGGACTGGTCGGTCGGGCCGGTGGGCGACTTCCACCGCTCGCTGGCCGAGTCCTTCCGGGTGATCCGTTACGACCCGCCCGGGGTGGGGATGTCCGCGGAGGAGGATCCGGACTTCTCCCGGGAGCGTCAGCTCGCCGATCTGGCGGCGGTGGTGGACGCGTGCGCGGAGGAGCGGGTGATCGTGCTGGCGAGCGGCCTGGCCGGTCCGCTGGCCATGCTGTTCGCCGCCCGGTACACGGACCGGGTGAGCCGGCTGGTGCTGTTCGGTACCGCGCCGTCCTTCACCGCGGACCGCGACCACCCGGACGGGCTGGCGGACGACCTGCCCGGCGCGGTGGAGCGGCTGGTCCGGGCGGACTGGCACCTCGGTTCCCGGCTGGTGGCCGAGCTGCTGCTGCCGGGGACCAGGCCGGAGGAGGTCCGCTGGTACGCCGACTACCAGCGGATGTGCGCCCAGCCGGAGGCCGCCGCCGCGCTGTTCCTGGACTCCTGCGCGCTGAACGCGTGGTCGGAGCTGGCCGAGGTGGCCGTTCCCACGCTGCTGCTGCGCCGGGAGGACAGCTACCTGTGTCCGGCGGCGGTCGCCCGCCGGATGGTGGAGGCGCTTCCGGAGGCGGTGAGCCGGACCCTGCCGGGCGGGGCCTCGCTGCCGTACTTCACCGATCCGGAGACGGTGCTGGCCGAGCTCGTGGCGTTCGCCAACCCCGGCCGGGGGCTGTTGACCGACCGTGAGCTGGCGGTGATCGGCCGGGCCCGGGACGGGCTCTCCAACCGGGCGATCGCCCGGATCCTGGGGATCTCGGAGCACACCGCGGCCCGCCATCTGGCCAACATCAACGTCAAGTTGGGGGTGAACAGCCGGGGCATGGCGGTGGCCAGGGCGATGGAGCTGGCCCTGATCTGACCCGTCCGCCGGGTCGCCCCGGATACTCGTATCCGATATAGTAAACGCGCATAGTAAGCGGAGGAGGGGCCCACCCATGTGGGGGATCCAGTACATGCAGACCACCGAGCAGACCCCTGTCACGGAGGGAAAGTGAGCACCGCCATGAACCAGTCCGCAGTGCAGAACCAGCCGGAGGCCGACTTCGAGCGGCCCGCCAAGCCGGCCGAGAGCCCGGGCTTCCTGCTCTGGCGCGTCACCCTCTCCTGGCAGCGGTCCATCGCCGCGGCCCTCAAGCCGCACGACCTGACGCACGTGCAGTTCGTGCTGCTGGCCGGCGCCGGCTGGCTCGGCGCCCAGGAGGGCCCGCCCACCCAGCGCCACCTGGCCGACCACTCCGGTACCGACCCGATGATGACCAGCCAGGTGCTGCGCACCCTGGAGAGCAAGGGTCTGGTCGAGCGGATCCCGGACCTGGTCGACACCCGCGCCAAGCGGGTGCAGGTCACCGAGGCCGGGGCCACGCTGCTGGAGAAGGCGATGTACGCGGTGGAGAAGGCCGACTCCGAGTTCTTCGCGCCCGTCCCGCGCAACGCGGCGCTCGCTGTGCTGTACGCGCTCTCCGACGAGTGGGGCCAGCCGCTCGCGTCCGGACTGCCCAGCAACCGCAAGGAGGACTGAGCCATGGCCACGGAAGCGACGGCCCTGCACCTGACGGACGTTCGGCTGCCTGCCCGGGAGCCGTTCGACTTCCGGGCCTCCCTCGGCTTCATCGGCTCCTTCCCGGCGATGGCCGGCCAGCAGGGCACCGCGCAGGCGGCGCTCACGCTGGCCGTCCGGGAGGCCGGGGCGACCCTGGGCGTGCGCCTCACGGCGGCGCCCGGGGCGCCCGGGGCGTCCGGGGCGTCCGGTCTGGACGCCCGGCTCGCCGCGGAGCAGCCGATTACCGCCGAGGCGGTGGCGGCGGTCACCGACCGGATCGACTTCTATCTGGGGCTCTCCGACGACCTGGCCGGGTTCTACCGGCTGGCCCGGCAGGACGAGCCCTTCGCGCGGGTGGTGGAGCGGCTGCACGGCTACCACCAGGTCAAGTTCCCCTCGCCGTTCGAGCTGCTCTGCTGGGCGATCCTGTGCCAGCGGGTGCCGATGCCGGTGGCCCGCCAGATGAAGCGGGCCCTGGTCGAGGCGGTCGGCAACCGGATCGACGTGGGCGGTGAGCGGCTCTGGGCCTTCCCGGACGTCGACCAGCTGGCCCGCTTCGAGGAGGCCGAGCTGGTCGCCCTGATCGGCAACCAGCGCAAGGCGAGCTACCTGCACCGCTCGGTGCGGCTCTGGGCCGAGCTGGACGAGCACTTCCTGCGCACCGGCCCGTACCAGGAGGTCCGCGAGCGGCTGCTGAAGCTGCCCGGGATCGGCGAGTGGTCGGCGTCCTTCCTGCTGATCCGCGGGCTCGGCCGGATGGAGCGGATCGTGCTCGACAAGGAGATGGGCCGGGCGGTCCAGCGGGTCTACGGCCGGCCCGTCGACGAGGCGGAGTTCCAGAGGCTGGCCGAGCACTACGGTGCCTGGCAGGGCTACTGGGGGCACTACCTGCGCGTCGGCGGCTGACCGGAGCGCACGGCGTCGCGCACCCGGCGTCGAGCATCCCGCGTCGACCACCTCGCGTCGACCACCCCAGCAGAGCGCCCCACCGCGGTCCGACCGCGGTGGGGCGCTCTGGGTTTGACGTTCCGTCAGATATGTCAGTTCTTCGCGGGCTTGCGCAGTCCGACCAGGGCGATCAGTGCGCCGGCCACTGCCAGGCCGGCCGCGGTGGCCATGCCCCAGCGGTCCCCGGAAAGCAGCGCGTGGGTGTCCGGGTGCGAACCGGCCAGGTGGTGTGCCCGGGAGGTGGCCACGGTGGAGATCACGGCCAGGCCGATCGCCCCGCCGATCTGCTCACAGGTGCTCAGCAGGCCGCCGGCGGCGCCCTGGTCCTGGTCGGCGACGCCCTCGGTGGCGGCCAGGTTGATCATCACGATCGCCACCACGCCGCTGAAGTTCACCACCACGGTGCAGGCCGACACGAACGGCTGGGTGCCGCTGGTCGGCAGGGTGGCCAGCACCCCGGTGGCGGCGGCCTGGAACAGCGCGCCGATGATCAGCACCCGGGTGGCGCCGAACTTCCGCGCCAGCGGCTCGGAGGCGGCGCCCGCCGCCAGCCCCGCCACCCCGGCGGCCGCGAAGGTCAGGCCGGCGCGCAGCGGGGAGAAGGCCATCACGTCCTGCAGGAACAGGGTGACGGTGTAGACCAGCCCGAAGAACGAGCCCATCATCAGCACATTGGCCAGGTTGGCCACCACCAGCCGGCGAAGCTTCAGCAGGGCGATCGGCAGCACCGGTTCGGCGCTGCGCACTTCGACCGCGGCGAAGGCCAGTGCGGCGACCGCGGCCAGCGCCAGCGCGCCCAGCACCCGGGTGGAGGTCCAGCCCGTCACGCTGCTCTCGGAGAGCGCGAAGACCAGGGACACCACCGAACCGGTGATCAGGACGGCGCCGGGCAGGTCCATCCGGCGCGGCCGGCGGCCGTCCCGGCCGGGGCCGAGCAGCCGGGCGGTGAGCACGGCGAGGACGGCGCCGATCGGCACGTTCATCCAGAACACCCAGGACCAGTTGAGGTACTGGGTGATGACGCCGCCGCCGACCACGCCGGAGACGAAGCCGGCGCCGAGCACCGCGCCCCAGGCGCCCATGGCCTGCTGGCGCTCCTTCTCACCGGTGAAGGTGGTGGTCAGGGTGGCCAGCGCGGCCGGGGTGACGGCGGCCGCGCACAGGCCCTGGACGGCCCGCAGGGCGACCAACTGCCCCGGCGAGCCGGCGAGTCCGGCCAGTACCGAGGCGGCGGTGAAACCGGTGAGGCCGAACACCAGCAGACGCCGGCGCCCGTAGAGGTCGGCGAGGCGCCCGCCGACGATCAGGAAGCCGCCGAAGGCGAGGACGTACGCGGTGACCACCCAGACCAGGTCCCCGGCGCGGAAGCCGAGGTCGCCCTGGATCGCGGGCAGTGAGACGTTCACGATGGAGAAGTCCAGCGACATCATGAATTCGCTGAGGCAGAGCAGGAGCAGGACTATCCCGTTGGCCGCCCGGTGGCCCGGGCCGGCCGCCGCGGCGGGCGACGGCGCCCCGGGAGGCGCCGTCTCCGTGGAAGTCCTGGACTCGATGATGGACACGTGCGCCTCCTGGGGTTGAAGGGGTCGTCGGCTCAGGCCGTCAGGCCGCGGCGATCTCCGCGAGACGGGCGACGGTGGCCGGGATGTCGGCGGTGACCGCGGGGCCGACGTGCGGGGCGGCCTCGGCGGCGGCCGGGCCGGTGATCTCGACCCGGTGGGTGATCTTGGTGCGGCCGTCCTCCTGCGCCTCCAGGATGTGGATGAAGTGCAGGACCAGGCCGTTGACCACGGTCTCGTCGGTGAAGCGCTTGTTGGGCTCGGCCTCGATCAGGGTGAACGGGAAGCCGTCCTGGCCCTTGGGCTTCAGGTGGCCCTTGGTGCCCACCTCGAACGGGCCGTGCAGCTCGATCGCGTCCAGGCCCTGGTCCCAGCTCTCCCACTTGGTGGTGTCGCTGTAGAGGGCCCAGACCGCCTCAGGGGTGGTGTCGGCGATCACGCTGTGCTCGTACTCCCACATGGGGGAAGTCCTTTCGTCGGTGATAAGGGATTCGCATCGATGATTCGCATCGATCCGGCAATTGTTGCCCGGCAATTCTTCACCGGCTTTTGCGGCAACCCCTCGAATTCCGCTTGAGCGCCACTTGAGCGCCTTTGCCGGCGGCTTCGGTATGCGGGCATATCGACTGCTCAGAGGCGGTAAGCGCGCCGACCCGCCGTCGGTATGCAGCGGCCCGCTAGGGCTTGACCGGAGCGCTGCATGGTTTTGGGGATGGCTCGCTCGAATTCCAGTGCGGAGTATGGGGGTTGTTCGGCGTCGACCGCCGAGAAATCCGAACGGCGCCATCCAGTGGAGCGAGGTCAGTTGCGATGAAACGGCGTCACCTGTTCGAGTTCGAGGATCTGTCCTGGTTCCCCGCGGTGCTGCGGAACCCGATCACCGACCTGCTGCGCGAGGCCATCGTGCTGCGCGGCGACGTCTACGCGCCGGTGGTGCCGTTGCTGGCCAAGCTGGTCCGCGAGCACGACATCTCCCGGATCGTCGACCTGTGCTCCGGCGGCTCCGGCCCCTGGACGGTGCTGAAGGGCCGGCTGGCCGAGGAGGACGCCGACGTCGAGCTGGTCCTCACCGACAAGTACCCCAACCGGGAGGCGCTGGCCGCGGCGGTCCGCACGATCGGCGACGGCCGCACCCGCTTCGAGGCGCAGTCCGTCGACGCGACGGCCGTGCCCGAGCGGCTGTCCGGACTGCGCACCCTGTTCACCGGCTTCCACCACCTGCGGCCGCACACCGCCCGCCAGGTGCTGAAGGACGCCTACCGCCGGCGCGAGGCCGTCGCCGTGTTCGAGTTCACCGAGCGTCGCTGGGCGCCGATCCTGCTCACCGTCCCGCTCGGCCCGCTGCTGGTCTGGGGCTGGGCGGCCCGGCTGCGGCCGGTCAGCTACAGCCGGCTGTTCTTCAGCTACCTCGTGCCGCTGGTGCCGCTCGCCTTCATGTGGGACGGCATCGCCTCCAACCTGCGCACCTACACCACTGAGGAGCTTCGAGAGATGGTGCACGACCTCGACGCGTCGGACTACTCCTGGGAGGCCGGCGCCCTGTTGCCCGAGGGCCGTGGCGGACCGCCGGTCACCTACCTGATCGGCCGGCCCGTCGGCATCGAGGGCGGGAAGGGGGCGGCCCGATGACCATCGCCCCGGAGCGGCGGGCCGCCGCCGGCCCCGCGAAGACCTGGGCGGTCGCCACCGGAGGCTCCCCGCTCGGTGTGATGCGCGGCTTCTCGAAGAACCCGATCGCCCTGCTCGCCGACGTGTTCCAGCAGCACGGCGACGCCGTCAAGGTGCGCTTCCTGGCCAACCAGTACTTCTACTTCCTCTCCGACCCGGACCACATCCGGCACGTGCTGGCCACCAACTCGGCCAACTACAGCAAGGCCCCGCACCCGGCTTTCCTGCTGCTCGGCCGGGTCATGGGCAAGGGCCTGGTGACCAGCGACGGCGACCTGTGGAGCCGTCAGCGCCGGCTGATCCAGCCCGGGTTCACCAAGCAGCGGGTCGCCACCTACGGCGACATGATGACCGGCGCGACGCTGCGGATGCTGGACCGCTGGCGCGAGCGCGGCGCCCGCGGCGACGGCGGCCCGGTCAACGTCGACGCCGAGATGATGCAGCTCACCCTGGACATCGTCGGCCAGACGCTGTTCAACATGGACATCATCAACGAGGCCGGCAAGGTCGGCTCCGCGTTCAGCGAGGTCAGCGAGCAGTTCGCCAAGCTGCTCGGCAACCCGTTCGGCCCGCTGATGGTCAACATGCCGTTCCTGCCGCTGGTCAAGCGGTTCAACGCCAACGTCGCCGCGCTGGACGAGGTCATCCACGACATCATCGCCAGCCGCCGCGACAACCCCGTCGACACCGGCGACCTGCTCTCCCTGCTGATGGCCGTCACCGACGAGGACGGCGGCCGCGGGATGAGCGACCAGCAGCTGCGCGACGAGGTCATGACCCTGCTGCTGTCCGGCCACGAGACCACCGCCGACGCGCTGACCTGGACCTTCCATCTGCTCGCCGAGCACCCCGAGGTGCTGGAGCGGCTGGAGCACGAGGTCGACACCCAGCTGGCCGGCCGCACCGCCACCGTAGCCGACCTGCCGAGCCTGCCGTACACCAAGCAGGTGGTCCAGGAGGCGATGCGGCTCTACCCGCCGATCTACCTGCTGGCCCGCTGGGGCAACGGCCCCGACGAGGTGGGCGGCCTGCCGCTGCCGAAGGACGCCAGCATCACCATCTGCCCCTGGGTCGTGCACCGCCACCCCGACTACTGGAGCGACGCCGAGCGCTTCGACCCGGAGCGGTTCACCCCGGAGAACCTGGCCAAGCAGCACCACTACGCCTACGTTCCCTTCAGCGGCGGCCAACGCCAGTGCCTGGGCGTGCACTTCGCGCTGATGGAGGCGCAACTGCTGCTCACCACCGTGGTCCAGCAGTTCCGGCTGCGCTCCGTGCCGGGCCATCGGGTGGTCGCCGGCCCGGTGATGACCCTCCGCCCCGAGGGCGGCCTGCCGATGTACGCCGAGCCGCGCAGCGCATCCTGACGAAGCGTCAGTCGAATCCGGAGCGCCGCAGCTCCCCAGCCTGTGAACGTCCGATTGGAGACCCGAGCATGACCGCGCCCGTCACCACCCAGCCGTACCCGCAGAAGTACACCACCCCGTTCATCCTGTATCCGCCGGCGCTCTGGGAGAACCGCTCCGGCCAGGAGTTCCTGCCGCAGCTGGCGCTCGACCAGACCGGCCAGGACTACGTGATGTACCTGTCGATCCCGTTCTGCCGGGTGCGCTGCTACTCCTGCCCGTACTTCGTCGACCAGCTCTCCCCGCACGACCCGCGCAACAAGGAGGCGCGCTTCGTCGACGCGATCGTCGCCGACCTGGAGCGCTGGGCGTCCTACAAGCGCTTCCAGACCGGCAGCCTGCGCGCCATCTACATCGGCGGCGGCACCGGCTCGCTGCTCAAGACCGCGTACCTGAAGCGGATCCTGGACACCATCTTCGCCAACTACCCGGTGGCCAAGGACTACGAGCTCACCCTCGAGGGCAACGCCCGCGACTACACCCCGGACAAGCTGGACTACGTCGCCGACTCGCACATCAACCGGGTCAGCCTCGGCGTGCAGTCCTTCGACGAGAGCATCCTGCGGATCATCGGCTCCCCGCACGCCGCCCAGGAGTCCATCAAGGCCATCAACGAGCTGTCCTCGCGCGGCTTCAGCAACATCCAGATGGACATGATGTACAACCTGCCCGGCCACCGGCGGGAGACCTGGCAGCGCGACCTGGAGGTGCTGCGCGACCTCGACGTCAAGCACCTGACCACCTACCTGTACCGGATCCACCCCGGCACCCCGCAGGACAAGTTCATCAAGATGGGCAAGGTCGCCCCGCTGGTGGACAAGGAGTCGGAGTACGTCCGCAACATGTACCGCGACCTGGTCGAGGCCACCGAGAACATGGGCTTCCACAACTACATGTTCGACCACTTCTGCCGGCCGGGCTGGGAGAACGTCTACAACGAGTGGACCTTCCTGCGGAACAACGTCGAGATCCTCGGCGTCGGCCCCAGCGCCTACAGCTTCATCAACGACTACCGGGTCGGCGGCCGCAAGGACGTCGAGGGCTACATCGCCGCCGTCAACCGCGGCGAGCACTTCATCTCGGCCGTCTCCTCCCAGCTGAGCCCGCGGGTCCGCAAGGAGCGGTACGTGATGAACATCCTGCAGGCCTTCGCGGTCGACCTGAAGGAGTACGAGTTCCAGTTCGGCTCCAGCTTCCTGGAGGACTTCAAGCCCGAGGTCGAGCGGATCCTCGGCCGCGGCCTGGCCGAGCTCGCCGACGACAAGCTCACCCTCACCCAGCTGGGCCGCGAGTGGCACATGAACGTGATGCTCGAATTCACCAACCCGGACTTCTGGGGTGAGACCACCGCGCTGGAGCACCCGCACTGGGCCATGAACACCCCGATGGTCGACCTGTTCGCCGGCCGCCGCGAGGACTGGCTCGGCGCCTGAGACCCGACGTACCACCGCAACAGCCAAGGAGCGAAACAGAGATGACCACCGTCAGCCCCACGGCGGGCCTCACCATCGACACCCACCCCGGGTTCGCCCACCGCACCGTGCAGACCCTCGTGATCGAGGCGCCGCTGGACGCCGTCTACGGGGCGCTGTTCGAGGTCCGCGCGTGGCCCCAGTACCTGCCGCACGTCCAGGAGATCGACGTCCGCTACGACGACGGGCGCTACCAGGAGTTCTTCATGACGGTCGCCTCGGAGACCGACGGCTCCCAGCTGCGGGTCCGCTCGATCCGCAACTGCCGCCCCGGGGAGATCGAGTTCTTCCAGCCCGAGCCGCCGGAGTTCCTCAGGCACCACGGCGGGATCTGGCGCTTCACCCAGGCCGCCGGCAACCCGGAGCACACCCACGTCGAGGTCACCCACGTGTGGAACCTCCACGAGGAGGTCGCCCCGCTGGTCTACCCGGCCACCGAGGAGGCGAGCACCGAGGAGCAGGTGACGACCATGCTGGCCGGCCACTCCAAGCTGGCGCTGGACTCCTGGCGCAAGGTGCTCACCGGAAAGGGCGGGGAGTGACCGCCGTGGCCGCCATCACCGAGAGCGTCGTCATCGACGCCCCGATCGAGGCCGCCTACGGCGCCTTCGCCGACCTGGACCGCTGGCCCGCGATCCTGCCGGACACCCTGGACGTCCAGGTGCTCTACTGCGACGGCTACAACCAGGAGTTCACCATGACGGTGGAGCGCCCCGGCGGTCAGGAGACCGTCCGCGGCGTCCGCTACTGCCGCGCCCCGTACGAGCTGGAGCTGGTGCAGACCACGCCGCCGCCGCTGCTGAAGCGGATGACCGGCCGCTGGACCTTCGCCGAGCAGGACGGCCGCACCACCGTCACCGCCACCCGCGAGTTCGAGCTGCTGGCGCCGCCCTCCGGCGACCCGGCCGCCGCCCCGGTGCCGGACGAGGCCGAGTTCGGCCGCCGGCTCTCCGGCCACCTGCAGCACAACCTGCAGCTGTTCCGCGAGGCGGTCGAGGCCGATGTCGACCGCTGAGCGGGCCGAACCCCGTGAGACAGCCGAACTCGCCGACCGCAGCGACATGTTGAGCGTCAGCCGGTCGATCGCCGCCCCGGTGGCCGAGGTCCGGGCGCTGTTCTGGGACATCGCCTCCTGGCACGCCGTCTGGGACCGGATCACCTCCGTCCGGGTGCACTACGACGACGGCGCGCACCAGGAGTTCGACCTGGAGGTGGAGCGCGACGGCCGGACCGAGTTCGTCCGCACCGTCCGCTTCCTGGCCCCCGGCGGCGACATCGAGTTCTTCAGCCCGACCCCGCCGCCCGGCATGGCCGACCACGTCGGCGCCTGGCGCTTCACCGAGCAGGACGGCGGCTGCCTGGTCACCGCCGAGCGGAACTACGAGCTGCTCCCGGCCCAGCCGGGCGGCAGCCCGTCCGACCCCGCCCACCAGGACTACCGGGACGCCTACCGGCGCCGCTTCGAGGACCGCCTCGGCCGGATCCTGGACAGTTTCGTCAGCCACTTCGAGGCGGGCGCGCAGCCTGCGCCCGCCGCCCTGGGAGCCGCCGCGTGACCACCGATGTGATCGTGATCGGAGCCGGCCCGGCCGGCTCCACCGCGGCGGCGGCCGCGGCCAAGGCGGGCCTGAGCGTCCTGCTGCTGGACCGCGCCATGCAGCCCGCCCCCCACCTGCCCGAGTCGTGGTCGGGCGAGACCCTGCCGCTGCTGCGCGGGCTCGGCGTGGAGGACGTCAAGGAGGCCTTCGGGGCCGCCACCGGCGTGCGCTTCCTCAACGCCACCGGCCGCTTCGGCCTGGAGCTGACGCTGTCCCGGGCGGCCGGCTGCGACCTGCCGGCCGTGGTCCGGCTGGACCGCTCCAAGTTCGACAAGATCCTGGTGGACAACGCGATCCGCCAGGGCGCGAGCTACCGCCCGCTGCACACCGTCACCGACGTCGAGTTCGCGGCCGACGGCAGCGGCGTCAAGCTCACCGCGGCCACCCCGGCCGGGATCGCCGAGCTCTCCGCCCGGTACGTCATCGACGCCAGCGGCAAGTCCGCCCTGGTCTCCCGGGCGCTCGGCACCCGGGAGGAGCCCGAGCAGCAACTCGACCCGCGCGAGGCGGTGTTCAGCCACTTCAAGCCGGAGCGCGAGCACGAGCTGGCGGTCGAGGGCACGATGACCATCATCGGCATCACCCACGGCTACGTGTTCGTGATCCCGATGGGCGGCGGCCGGGTCGGCGTCGGCGTGGTGGTCGGCGACGACCACGCCCAGCGCTACGGCGGCGACATCGAGTCGCTGTTCTGGGCCGAGGTCGACGAGGCCGCCCCGCTGCAGACCCTGCTGGCCGGCGCCGACCAGCTGCTGCCGGTGCTGCCCGCGCTCAACCGGCGCTTCCGCGCCACCGAGCTGGCGGGGGAGGCGTACGCGATCGCCGGCGATGCCGCCGCCTTCCTGGACCCGTTCTTCTGCAGCGGCATCGACATCGCCGTCCAGGCCGGGCTGTTCGCCGGCCAGGCGGCCGTCGACTCCCTGGCCGCCCCGGGCGCCGAGGAGCGCTCCGCGGTGGTCGCCCGCTACCAGGAGAAGGTCGGCGCGCTGATCAAGGGCGCGGACGCGGCCGGTGACGCCACCTTCGCGGACGGCGTCCACCAGCAGCTGCTGATCGGCCTCGCCGACCCGCACCTGCCCACCGTGCTGCCGCTGGCCGCCCTGCTGCAGAGCACCCTGCGGGGCAGCGCCGAGGAGCCGCCCGGCTCACCGCGCGAGCTGATCGGTGGCGTCCGCGAGCAGTTCAGCCTGCTCTGACCGGCGGCCCCGCAGCACCCGGGAGAGCACGAGAGGCAGCGCCCAATCGCACGAGAGTGAGGACCACCGCAATGATCCCCGTGACCGGAGGCATCGACATCAGGGGCGACCTCGCCACGGTCGGCGCCTACCTCGGGCACATGCCCAACCTGACCGAGTGGACCACCTTCTTCCAGGCGGTCGACGGCGAGAAGGACGGCAGGTTCCAGGTGCAGTCCGTGATGGGACCGATCGAGACCTGGATCACCGGCACCGAGAGCGCCGGTGCCCGCCGCTACGTCATCCACTCGCTGATCCGCGGCCAGGAGGAGGAGGCCGAGCTCGACCTCCAGGAGCACGGCGGGCACGTGGCCGTCCGCTTCACCGTCAACCTGCCGCCCCACGTCGACGAGGACGTGGTGGTCGGGCAGCGCAACGAGATGGCCGAGGAGCTCGTCCAGCTCAAGCGGCTGCTCGAAGCGAGCTGACCGCCCCGCTCGGTCCCCGCCGCCCCACCGGCGGGGACCGGCCGCCGCTTCCCCGCGCCTCCGCCCGTCCGCCTGTCCGCCCGTCCGTCCCAGTTACCAACCCTTACGGAGCACCCATGGCCCGCCGCCTGTTCACCTCCGAGTCCGTGACCGAAGGCCACCCCGACAAGATCGCCGACCAGATCAGCGACGCCATCCTGGACGCGCTGCTCACGCAGGACCCGGGCAGCCGGGTCGCGGTCGAGACGCTGATCACCACCGGCCAGGTGCACATCGCCGGGGAGGTCGCGACCTCCGGCTACGCCGACATCGCGGCGATCGTCCGGCGCACCGTCCTGGAGATCGGCTACGACAGCTCGCAGAAGGGCTTCGACGGCGCCTCCTGCGGCGTCTCCGTCTCCATCGGCTCGCAGTCCCCGGACATCGCCCAGGGCGTCGACGCCGCGTACGAGGCCCGGGTCGAGGGCGCCGAGGACGAGCTCGACAAGCAGGGCGCCGGCGACCAGGGCCTGATGTTCGGCTACGCCTGCGACGACACCCCCGAGCTGATGCCGCTGCCGATCGCCCTGGCGCACCGGCTGTCCAAGCGCCTGTCCGAGGTCCGCAAGAACGGGACCATCCCGTACCTGCGCCCCGACGGCAAGACCCAGGTCACCATCGAGTACGACGGCGACCGCGCCGTGCGTCTGGACACCGTGGTGGTCTCCTCGCAGCACGCCGCCGACATCAGCCTGGAGGGCCTGCTCGCCCCCGACATCCGTGAGTACGTGGTCGAGCCCGAGCTGGCCGCGCTCGGCATCGACACCAGCGGCTACCGGCTGCTGGTCAACCCGACCGGCCGCTTCGAGGTCGGCGGCCCGATGGGCGACGCCGGCCTGACCGGCCGCAAGATCATCGTGGACACCTACGGCGGCATGGCCCGCCACGGCGGCGGCGCCTTCTCCGGCAAGGACCCGTCCAAGGTGGACCGCTCGGCCGCGTACGCGATGCGCTGGGTCGCCAAGAACATCGTCGCCGCGGGCCTGGCCCGCCGCGCCGAGGTGCAGGTCGCGTACGCGATCGGCAAGGCCGAGCCGGTCGGCCTGTTCGTCGAGACCTTCGGCACCGAGGCCGTCCCGGTGCTGACCATCCAGGAGGCCGTCACCAAGGTCTTCGACCTGCGCCCGGCCGCGATCATCCGCGACCTGGACCTGCTGCGGCCCATCTACGCCCAGACCGCCGCCTACGGCCACTTCGGCCGCGAGTCGCAGGACCTGACCTGGGAGCGCACCGACCGGGCGGCGGAGCTGCGCGCGGCCGCCGGGCTCTGACGCCCGGCTCCGCACCGACGCCGAGCCGAAGTACGAGAGGGGAAGTTACGTTGACCACCATCCAGAGCGAACTAGCCGATCGTCTCGGCACCGTCGTCGGCAGCCCGACCCCGCCGCCCGCCGCGGTCCGGGCCCCGGTGCACGCCCGGACCGCGGCGGTCGGGCCGCAGCTGCGCTCCGCCGTCGAGCAGTTGGCCGCCAAGCACCGGGAGGCCTACGACGGCCCGAGCGCGGACGCCACCGAACGCCAGCACACCCGCGGCAAGTTGACCGTCCGGGAGCGGCTGGACGTGCTGTTCGACGAGGACACCTTCGTCGAGCTGGAACCGCTGCGCCGCCACCGCGCCTCGGGCCTCGGCCTGGAGGACCGCAAGCCGTACACCGACGGCGTGGTGGTCGGCTGGGGCGAGGTGCACGGCCGGACGGTCTTCGTGTACGCCCACGACTTCCGGATCTTCGGCGGCGCGCTGGGCGAGGCCCACGCGCAGAAGATCCACAAGATCATGGACATGGCCCTGGCCGCCGGTGCCCCGCTGGTGTCGCTGAACGACGGCGCCGGCGCCCGGATCCAGGAGGGCGTCACCGCCCTGGCCGGCTACGGCGGCATCTTCCAGCGCAACACCAGGGCCTCGGGCGTCATCCCGCAGATCTCGGTGATGCTGGGCCCGTGCGCCGGTGGCGCCGCGTACTCCCCGGCGCTGACCGACTTCGTGTTCATGGTCCGCGAGACCTCGCAGATGTTCATCACCGGCCCGGACGTGGTCCAGGCGGTGACCGGCGAGAAGGTGAGCCAGAACGGCCTGGGCGGCGCCGACGTGCACGCCGAGGTCTCCGGGGTGGCGCACTTCGCGTACGACGACGAGCGGACCTGCCTGGAGGAGGTCCGCTACCTGCTCTCGCTGCTGCCGCAGAACAACATGGAGATGCCTCCGGTCGAGCCCACCGGCGACCCGGCCGACCGCCGCTGCGAGGAACTGCTCGACCTGGTGCCGGTCAACGGCAACCAGCCGTACGACATGCGCGAGGTGATCGCGGCGATCGCCGACGACGGCGAGTACCTGGAGCTCCAGGAACGCTGGGCGAACAGCGTGATCTGCGCGCTGACCAGGCTGAACGGCGCGGTGGTCGGCATCGTCGCCAACCAGCCCCAGTCGCTGGCCGGGGTGCTGGACATCCACTCGTCGGAGAAGGCCGCGCGCTTCGTCCAGATGTGCGACGCCTTCAACATCCCACTGGTCACCATGCTGGACGTGCCCGGCTTCCTGCCCGGCGTCGACCAGGAGCACGGCGGCATCATCCGGCACGGCGCCAAACTGCTGTACGCGTACTGCAACGCCACCGTGCCGCGGATCCAGCTGATCCTGCGCAAGGCCTACGGCGGCGCCTACATCGTGATGGACTCCCGCTCGGTGGGCGCCGACCTGTCCTTCGCCTGGCCCACCAACGAGATCGCGGTGATGGGCGCGGAGGGCGCGGTGAGCGTGATCTTCCGCCGGGAGATCGCCGGCTCCACCGACCCGGTGACCACCCGGAACCTGCTCATCCAGGAGTACCGCGAGGAGCTGATGCACCCGTACTACGCGGCCGAACGCGGCCTGGTGGACGACGTCATCGACCCGGCCGAGACCCGCCGGATACTGATCCGCTCGCTGGCGGTGCTCCGCTCCAAGCACGCCGAGCTGCCCCGCCGCAAGCACGGCAACCAGCCGGTGTAGCCCCCTCCCCCCGAGACGGACGACCGCTGCCGGAGCCCCCCCCGGCAGCGGTCGTCACCGTGTCACAGCCGGGCGAGGTCCGGCTGCCGCTCCACGACGTCCAGTTGGGGATCGGCGTTGAGCATCGCGTGGTGCAGCCGCTGCAGCTTGGGAGAGGGCTCCAGACCGATCGACTCGACCAGCGTGCCGTGCAGCCGCCGGTAGACGTCCAGCGCGTTGGAGGCCCGTCCGCAGCGGTAGAGCGCCAGCATGTAGTGCGCGTGCAGGTTCTGGTGCATCGGGTGGCGGGCCGTCAGCGAGGCCAGCTCGCCGATCAGGCTGGCGTGCCGGCCCAGCCCCAGGTCGGCGCTGATCCGGTCGTCGACGGTGCTCAGCCGGTTCTCCTCCAGCTGGATGGCCTCGATCGAGAGGATCTCGCCGAGCTGCAGGTCGGCCATGGCCGGGCCGC
The DNA here is from genome assembly GCF_044768305.1 of Kitasatospora sp. NPDC101155. Taxonomy (NCBI): domain Bacteria; kingdom Bacillati; phylum Actinomycetota; class Actinomycetes; order Kitasatosporales; family Streptomycetaceae; genus Kitasatospora; species Kitasatospora sp. NPDC101155. Next base: position 84,409 of record NZ_JBIWPN010000017.1, read on the forward strand.
GCCACAGGTCGAGCGCGGCGCGCAGCTGGATCGCCGCGGTCGCGCAGTCGCCGGCCCGCAGCGCCGACTGGCCGGCCTCCCGCAGCCGGTCGAACCGGGCCGCGTCGGTCTGCTCGACCGGGACGTCGAGCAGATAGCCGTTGTACTGGGTGCGCAGCAGCGTCTTGGGGCAGGTGCCGTCCGGCGCGAGTCCCTTGGCCAGCATGCGGCGCAGCTGCAGGATGTAGGTCTGCAGGGTGGTGGCCGCGCTGCGCGGCGGGTCGTACGACCACAGCTCGTGGAAGAGCGTCTCCACCGGCACCTTGGTGCCGGATCGGAGGGCGAGCAGGGCGAGAACCTGTCTAGGCTTCCCCGCGCTCGGCACCACCGACGTCCGTCCGAGCCTGGCGGTCAGTGGGCCCAGGATGCCGATCTCCACCGGAGTCTCCCTTCGTGCCTCGTGCTCCGTGCTGCGTTGCGAAGGCGCTGGTGTCGCGAAGGCTTTGCGTCGCGAACTCGCTGCTCACGAAGGCCTTCGGACCTCGTGGACCCCAGGAGCGGGGATGCGCCTCGCAGCGTCTTCACCTTGGCACCCGGGACGGCCCGGAACCCAGTGCCGGCCTCACCGATCGAGGGTGACTCGAGAACGGCCCGAGGCATGAGGATTTCACGGTCGATCGATGAGCGCGGCACTGTCCCGCGCTCCCGTCGCGAGCCCAGAATCCTCGTGCCGCTCCGGGAAGCCCGCAGCGGAGCCCGACGAGATCTGACGGCCCTTCTCGACACCTGGGGGAGAACGTGTTCGGAACTGCCCTTCTCGACTCGCTGGACCTGATCGACCTGATGTCCCCGGCCGGGGACCACGACCTGGACCTGACGATCGTGGACCTCGACCACCCCGCCGCCGGACGTGCCGAGCTGTGCGTCTGCTTCTCGACCGACGGCCTGTAGGGGTTCTCCGGTGACCCGCAGAGCCGACTCGACCGCCGCACCCGTCGCCGACCACCGCCTGATCGGCTTCCGCAGCCATCTGCGCACCGAAGTGGTGCCCGGCGACGCGGCCTACCTGGTTTCCGACCAGGGTGTGACCGCCCTGCAAGGGGAGGGCATCGAACGGCTGGTGCCGCTGCTCGACGGCACCCGCGACCTCGCCGGCGTGCTGCGGGACGCCGCGCCCGGGCTCCCCGACGGCCGGGCCCGGCAGTTGATCGCCCGGCTCGCCCGGGCCGGGCTGATCGGCTACCACGGGGAGAGCGCCGCCGAGCCGGCCCGTCGCTCGGCGCGGGCCTACTGGGAACTGGCCGGCCTGGACGGCGCCGTCGCGCTCGGCCGGGTCGAGGCGGGCGCGGCGGTGCTGGCGGTCGGCGGCGCCGACGCGGGGGAGGTCGAGCAGGCCTGCCGGAACAACGGCCTGTCGGTCACCGCCGCGGCCGGTGCCGGGGAGCTGTCGGTGGTGGTCTGCGCCGACTACCTCGACCCGGCCCTGCGGGAGATCGACGCCGCCCACCGGGCCGCCGGGCGGGCCTGGCTGGCGGTCAAGCCCGGCGGCTCCAGCCCCTGGGTGGGCCCGGTGTTCGGTGCGGCCGACGGCCCGTGCTGGACCTGCCTGGCGCACCGGCTGCGCGCCCACCGGCGCTCCGAGGTGCCGGTGCAGCGGGCGCTGGGCCTGGCCGGCCCGGTGGCCCGGCCGGACACCTCGGTGCCCGCCGTCCGGGCGCTCGGCGCTCAGCTCGCCGCCCTGGAGGCGGCCAAGTGGCTGGCCGGCTACCGGCACCCGGGCCAGCGGGAGATCCGGGTGCTGGACAGTCTCGGCCTGGCCGTCCAGGGCCACCGGGTGAGCCGCCGCCCGCAGTGCCCCGAGTGCGGGGACCCGGGCCTGATGGCCGCCCAACTGGCCCGCCCGGTCGTCCCGGTGGCCCGGCCGAAGGCGGACGGCGCCGACTGCCACCGCGCCGAGACGCCGGAGCAGGTGTACGAGCGCTACGGCCACCTGGTGAGCCCGGTGACCGGTGTGATCGCCGAGATCCGCCGGGACCCGCGCGCCCCGGTCCGGATCAACTGCTACCTCTCCGGCCGCAATCCGGTGGCCGGCTCCGCCGACCTCGCCCAACTGCGCGCCGGGCTGCGGCAGATGAGCGGCGGCAAGGGCGCGACCCCGCTGGAGGCGAAGGTCAGCGCGCTCTGCGAGGCGCTGGAGCGGCACTGCGGCGCGCTGCACGGCGACGAGACCCGGATCCGCGGCAGCTACCGGGAGTTGGCGGCGGAGGCGGTCCACCCGGACGACTGCCAGCTGTTCGACCCGCGCCAGTACGCGGACCGGGAGCGCTGGAACGAGCGGCACTCCGTCTTCCAGTACGTGCCCGCGCCCTTCGACGAGACCGAGCCGGTGGACTGGACCCCGGTCTGGTCGCTGGCGGACGGCCGCCGGCGCCTGCTGCCCACCGGAATGCTCTACTACAGCTGCGCGGTCGGCCCGGTGGCTCCACCCGCCGGCAGCCGGGCGCTGCGCGCCGACTCCAACGGCAACGCGGCCGGCAGCAGCCTGGAGGACGCGATCGTGCACGGCTTCCTCGAACTCGTCGAACGGGACGCGGTCGCGCTCTGGTGGTACAACCGCACCCGCCAACCGGCCGTCCGGATGGAGGAGTTCGGCGACGTGTGGGGCCGGGACGCGATGGAGCTCTACGCGGGCCTCAACCGCGAGGTGTGGGCCCTGGACCTCACCTCCGACCTCGGCATCCCGGTCTTCGCCGTGCTCTCCCGCCGCACCGACAAGCCCGCCGAGGACGTCATGTTCGGCTTCGGCGCGCACTTCGACGCCCGGATCGCCCTGCGGCGGGCCCTGACCGAGATGGGCCAGCTGCTGCCGGCCGCCCTCGGCGCGGCCCCCGACGGCACCGGCTACGACCTGGACGACCCCGAGCTGCTCTCCTGGTGGCGCGCGGCGACCGTGCGCAACCAGCCCTACCTGCTGCCCGATCCGGGGCGGGCGGCGCGCGGCCCGGCCGACTTCCCGGCCGGCCCTCGCCGTGACCTGGGCGAGGAGGTGGCCGCCTGCGTGGAGACCGTCCGCGCCCACGGCCTCGACCTGCTGGTGCTCGACCAGACCCGACCCGACATCGGCCTGCCGGTGGTCAAGGTCGTCGTCCCCGGCCTGCGCCAGTTCTGGGCCCGGTTCGCCCCGGGCCGCCTGTTCGACGTCCCCGTCGCCCTCGGACGGCTGGCCCGGCCCAGCCGCTACGAGGAGCTCAATCCGATCCCCCTGTTCGTCTGACCGACCGGTCGGACCGTCCGGCGGTGCCCCCGCCCGCCTTCAGTATCGAGGAGTCCCCCATGCCGACCAGCGACGGAATCCTCGCCGCGGCCCGTGCCGCCGGCGGAGCCCGCCCCCGCGCCCTGTGGTCCCTGCGCGAGGACGTCCTGGTCGAGCCGGCGGAGCCGGACGGTTCGCTGCTGCTGAGAGCCCGCTGGGGTGACTTCCGGCTGGACCGTCCGCACCCGCTGGTGGGGGAGACCCTGCGGCGGATGAGCCTGGGGCCGATCATGCTGGAGAACGTCTTCGCCGGGGCGATGCCCGCCTCCGGTGACGGCGAACCGGTCCGGGACCAGGCCGGGCAGGCCGAGGTGCTGCGGGTGCTGCACCGGCTCCAGCACCTGGTGGTGCGCTCGCTCGGTCTGGAGGACGCGGCCCAACCGCTGCTGTCGGTGGTGCCGTTGGCCAGGGAGGCCCGGTTCCAGCCCGGGCCGGTCGACCCGGGCCGGCCGGTGCGGCTGTCCCGCTTCGCCTTCCTGCGCACCGAGGGCGCCGGCTTCGTGCTGGAGGCGCCCACCGCCCTGCACCGGGTCGAGCTGCACCGGCCGGAGAGCGCCCGGGTGGTCGGCATGCTCGGCCGCCCGGTGCGGCCGGCCGAGATCGTGCCGGAGTCGGGCCTGGCCGAACCGGTGGTGCTGGCGCTGCTGGCCCAACTGGCGGGCGCCGGGCTGCTCTCGGTGGCCGAGGACGGCGGGCCGGAGCCGACGGCCTCGGTGGAGCTGATCCGGCTGTCCGCCCCCACCTTCGGCGAGGACCTCGACCCGGTGCTCGCCGCCTGGTCGGGCGTCGACCTGTTCTTCCACACCCGCAGCACCACCGGGCGCCACGACGGCCCGTACGGCGCGACCCACCCGCTGCGCGGGCGCACCGACCCCGAGCCCGCGCTGCGCCCGCTCCCGGCCGGCCGGCGCCACCCGCTGGCCCGCCCCGACCTCAAGCAGGTGCTGGCCGCGGACCCGGTGCTGACCGCGGTGATCGAGGGCCGCCGCTCGGTCCGCGAGTTCGGCACCGCCCCGTTCACCGCCGAGCAGCTCGGCGAGTTCCTGCACCGGACCGTACGCGTGCGCGGGCTGCGGCCGGCGCCCGCCGGCGACCCGACCGGCGAACCGGTCAGCGACCGCCCGTACCCCAGCGGGGACGGGGCGTACGAGCTGGAGTTCTACCCGGCCGTGCGGGGCTGCGCGGGGCTGCCGGACGGGATCTATTACTACGCACCTTCCGAGCATTGTCTGATCGCGGTCAATGAAGGTCCGGAGGAACTGGACGAACTGTTCGCCGAGGCTGCGCTCGGCGCCCGGCTGGCCACCCCGCCGGCCGTGGTCGTCGCCATCACCTCCCGGTACCGCCGGCTTTCCTGGAGGTTCAGCGGCCTTGCGTACGCGCTGACGCTCAAACACGTCGGCGTGGTGACCCAGAGCATGTACCTGGTCGGGACGGCCATGGGCCTGGCCACCTGCGCGCTGCGCAGCGGCGACATCGAGCTGGCCGAACGGGCGCTGCGGGTCGACTGGCGGGCCGAGGCCACGGTCGGCGGCTTCGTCCTGGGCGCGCTCCCGGAGGGCAGCCGCCCGGCCCGGGAGGGGCGGGCGGATCCGGCCGATTTCACGGGCTGGGACGAGTGTGCGAACGAGGTGTCGGCGCGGGGATAGTCGCGCCCTATACTCCCCCCAAGTCGCGTGGGGGGAGTACAGCTTGAGTGGAACCGTGCGTGTGCGGAACGAGCCGGACGGATCCGGTGACGCGGGGGGGCCGCCGACGAGGGAAAACAGACCGACCGGTTTCAATGCGCCCCCGCCCAGGCTGGCCTTGGCCATTGTGGTGATCGTGCAGCTCGGCTTCGTGCTGATCGGCTTTCTGAACATGGCGACGAGTCATCCAACGGACCGTCAATTCGTTGCCGCGAGCCTGACATTCACCGCCGCCTCGGCGCTCCAGTTCGTCCATTGCGCACCCCGGATGCAGCGCGTCCGGGAGCGCTACGGGCGCCGGACGCTGCTGGCGCAGGCGGTGCTGACGTACGTTCCGCTGGTGCTCTTCGGCTTCGCCTGGGGCGGGATGGCGGGTTTCCTCGGTTCCTCGGTGCTGCTCCTGCTGCGCGGCAAGCGGGCCGGGGCGGCCTTCGGGGCGGTGGTGGTGCTGTCCGGGGTCAGCGGCGCGCTGCTGGGCATCAGCGTGGCCGAGGCCGTCTACCTCACCGTGGCGACGGCGCTGACCGGCCTGATCGTCTTCGGCCTGACCAGGCTCGCCCAACTCGTCATCGAGGTGCAGCAGGCCCAGCAGGAGCTGGCCCGGCTGGCCGTCACCCGGGAACGGCTGCGGTTCGCCCGCGACCTGCACGACCTGCTCGGCTACAGCCTCTCGGCGATCACCCTGAAGAGCGAGCTGACCTGCCGACTGGTCACGGCCAACCCGGAGCGGGCGCTGGACGAGCTCGGCGGGGTGCTGGAGATCTCCCGGCAGGCCCTGGCCGACGTGCGCGCGGTGGCCCGCGGCTACCGGGACATGTCGCTGGAGAGCGAGGCCGTCTCGGCGCGGTCGGTGCTCGCGGCCGCCGACATCGAGGCCCGGTTCGACCTCGGCGGCATCCAGCCCACCGGGGAGGCCGACACCGTGCTCGCCACCGTGCTGCGCGAGGGCGTCACCAACCTGCTGCGGCACAGCAAGGCGGAGTGCTGCGTCGTCAGGGGCGGTGTGGAGGGCGGGCGGCTGCGGCTCACCCTCTCCAACGACGGCGTCCCCGAGCGGGCAGCGCTCGGGGACGCGGACCGGCACGGCGGCGGGCTGGACAACCTGGAGGTGCGGCTCGCCAAGGTCGGCGGCCGGCTCAGCGCCGGGCCCGACGGGCGAGGGTGGTTCCACCTGGTGGCCGAGGTCCCGGCTTGAGCGGTGCGGCTAGAGCAGCCAGCCGGATTCCTCGGCCAGCCTGATCGCGTCGATCCGGTTGCGGGCGTTGAGCTTCGTCACGATCGTCGTCAGGTAGTTCCGGACCGTCCCGACCGACAGGTGCAGGGTCGCCGCGATCTCCGCCGCCTCGGCCCCGCCGGCGGCGGCCCGCAGCACCTCGGTCTCCCGCAGGGTCAGCGGGTTCTGGCCGCTGTCGAAGGCGTCCAGCAACAGCTGGGGGTCGATCACCCGCTGACCCGCGGCCACTCCGCGCACCGCCTCGGCGAGCTGCTTCGGCGGCGCGTCCTTCAGCAGGAAGCCGGACACCTGCGCCTCCAACGCCCGGCGCAGCGTGCCGGGCCGTCCCAGGCTGGTCAGGATCAGCGTCCGGCACTGCGGCAGTTCGGTCTTCAGCAGGCTCGCGGCGGTCAGGCCGTCCATGCCCGGCAGGTCGATGTCGATGATCGCCACGTCCGGACCGGTCTCCAGCGCCTTCGGGACCACCAGGTCGCCGCGCTCGGTCTCCGCGACCACTTCGAGGTCGTCCTCCAGGTCCAGCAGCGCCACGAGCGCGCCTCGGACCATGTGCATGTCCTCGGCCAGCAGAATCCGTATCACCCGGTAGTCCCCCCAGAGCCACGGCCGGGCGTGCCGCCCGGACGGACCTCCGATGGTAGGGGAACCGGCGCCCGGGGGCGCCCGACACGCCCCGCGAGTTCGGCGGCCCCGGGCGACCCCGCGCCCGCCGTTTCCCTCCCCCGCGCCGCGGTCGCCTCGCCGTTGGCGTCCGGTGGCTCAGCGGTGGGTGGCGGCGTGTTTGGCGAGTTCGAGCAGGGCCTCCAGGTCGTGGGCGGCTTCGGCCGTGCAGAGGGCGGTGGTGAGGGCGAGGGCGGTGAGGGCGGCGAGGGGCCAGCCGCGGGGGGTCGGGGCGGGGGCGAGGAGGGCGGTGACCCGGCGGGGGACGGGCCCGAGGGTGTGCGGGCGGAGGCGGCCGAGGAGGGCGAGGGCGGCGGCCGGGATGCGGGTGCGGGCCCGGGTGCGGCGGGCGGCAAGGGCGGCCTTGCCGATGGTGCGGGCGACCTGTTCGCGGTCGCCGACGGCCGCGGCGGCACTCTCGTCGGCCCAGCGTTCCACGGTGAAGGTGACCGTGTCGGCGAGCGGCCGCAGGAACGGGTTGGCGGCGGCGCCGAGTTGGGCGAGGGCGACGAACAGGTAGTGGCGGTGGGCGAGGTGGGCGCGCTCGTGGGCGAGCAGGACCTTCCGCTCGGCCTGGCCGAGCGCCGCGAGCATTCCGGTGGAGACCACGATCCGACCCGGCCACCCGGGTATCGCGTACGCCTCGGCGGCCGGGTCGTCGACCACGACCAGCTGCTGACGCCCAGGCAGGCAGGCCGCCTCGGTGGCCGCCCGGGCCAGGGTGCGGGCGCGCCGCCACAGCATCCGTCCCGCTGTCGCGAGGGCGGCGGTGAGCAGGGCGCCGGCGAGTACGGCCACCGAGAAGGAGGCCGGGTCGTGGTGTTGGGCGGCGGGTGCCGACCAGTGGTCGTGGGCGAGCCGGGCCAGCAGCGGGATCCGGATCAGCCCGGTGACGGTGAGCATGCCGAGCGCCGCGGTGCTGGCGGCGGCCAGGACCAGCGAGCCGACGGTGAGCAGCCAGGTGGCCGGCCGGGGCGGCAGTCGTTCGCCGACCGGCCGGGCGAGGAGTGCGGCGAGCAGGGGGAGGAGCAGCGGCAGGTAGACGGCGATGCGCATCGGGCCGCCTATGCTCCGGGTCCGAGCGCTCCCGGGCCGAGCAGTCGGCGCAGGAACTCCTCGTCGTCGTCGGAGAGTTCGTCGACGAAGTGGGTGAGGACGGCCTCGCGGTCGCTGCGTCCGTCGAGCATCCGGCTCATCTTGCGGGCGGCGAGTTCGGACTCGTCGGAGACGACGGTGTAGGCGTAGGCGCGGCCGCGCTTGGCCCGGCTGAGCAGGCCCTTGTCGTGCATGCGGGTGAGGGCGGTGACGACGGTGGAGTAAGCGAGCCGGGCGTCGACCCGTTCGAGTGCCTCGCCGGGGGTGAGCGCCTCGGGGGCGGCGTGTCGGAGGGCGGCCAGGATCTCGGCTTCCAGCTCGCCTTTGGCCCGTCCTTCGGCCGGGGTGGGTTCGTGCACGCCCACGGGCTTGGTCACCTCCCGCGCTATCTTCTACATTCCACGTAGAAGTTCTACGTCTGATCGTAGAAGTTTCTGCCTGCCCAGAGTCTGCCATGCCCCGCGCCGCGCGTGAGCGGCGGGCAGCGTACCCAGGAGGACGTGCGGTGACGACAACAACGGCGGCCGGAGCCCCACCCCGAACCACCGCGGCCGACGAGCCGATCGCCGCCCGAGCCGAGGCCCTGACCAAGGCGTACGGCTCCGGCGAGACCAGGGTGGTCGCCCTGGACGCGGTCGACGTCGCCGTCCGGCGCGGCGAGTTCGTGGCGATCATGGGCCCGTCCGGCTCCGGCAAGTCCACCCTGATGCACTGCCTGGCCGGCCTGGACACCGCCACCTCCGGGCAGATCCTCATCGGCGACACCGAGATCACCCGGCTCAAGGACAAGAAGCTCACCCAGCTGCGCCGCGACAAGGTCGGCTTCGTCTTCCAGGCGTTCAACCTGCTCCCCACGCTCACCGCGCTGGAGAACATCACGCTGCCGATGGACATCGCGGGCCGGCAGCGCAAACAAGGCGGGGCCGACCAGGCCTGGGTGGACAAGGTGATCGACACCGTCGGCCTGTCCGGGCGCCTGAAGCACCGGCCGGCGGAGCTGTCCGGCGGCCAGCAGCAGCGCGTCGCGTGCGCCCGCGCGCTGGCGAGCCGGCCGGAGATCATCTTCGCCGACGAGCCCACCGGCAACCTCGACTCCCGGGCCGGCGCCGAGATCCTCTCCTTCCTGCGCCAGTCCGTCGACGACCTGGGCCAGACCATCGTGATGGTCACCCACGACCCGGTCGCCGCCTCCTACGCCGACCGCGTCCTCTTCCTCGCCGACGGCCGGATCGTGGACGAGCTCCCGGAGCCCACCGCCGACTCCGTACTGGACCGGATGCGCCGGTTCGACGGCGCCGGGCGCAGGAGCTGACGTAAGTGCTCAAGGCAAGCCTCCGCAACTTCCTGGCCCACAAGGGCCGCATGGCGCTGTCCACCCTCGCCGTCCTGCTCGGTGTCGCGTTCGTCTCCGGCACGCTCGTCTTCTCCGACACCATCAACGTGGCGTTCACCGGCATCGCCGGCTCGACCGCCGCCGACGTGACGATCAAGCCGAAGCAGGCGTTCACCCCCGAGGTCGAGGACCGCGGCCTGTCCGGCGAGACCCCGACCCTGCCCGCCGCCGTCGTGGCCAAGGTCGCCGCCGTCCCGGGCGTGCGGGCCGCGCACGGCCAGGTGAGCCTGCAGAACCTCACCGTCGTCGACAAGGACGACAAGCCGGTCGGTCCGACGACGGGAGCGCCGACGCTCGGCCAGAACTGGTACGACGACCCGCAGGTCCACCTGGTGCAGGGCCACGCCCCGACGCACAGCGGCGAGATCGTCCTCGACCAGGCCAGCGCCCAGCACAAGGGCATCCACCTCGGCGACCCGCTGCACGTCCTCACCCCGTCCGGCTCCACCCCGGGCACCCTGGTCGGCGTCGTCACCTTCACGACCGGCAACCCTGGCGTGACCATGGCCTACCTCGACACCGCCACCGCCCAGGCCCGACTGCTCGGCAAGGCCGACCAGTTCACCGGCGTCACGGTCGACACCGATCCGGGCGTCGGCCACGCCATTGCTCAGCAGCGGATCAAGGTCGCGCTCGGCGACGGCTACTCGGTGGCTACCAAGGAGGAGCAGGCGCAGACCGCCGCCCAGCAGATCAGCTCCTTCCTCAGCGTGGTGACGCTCGCCCTGCTCGGCTTCGCCGGACTGGCGGTACTGGTCGGGATCTTCCTGATCCTCAACACCTTCGCGATGCTGGTCGCCCAGCGGACGCGCGAGTTGGGCCTGCTGCGCGCGTTGGGCGCGGGCCGGGGCCAGGTGCTGCGTTCGGTGCTGACCGAGGCGCTGCTGCTCGGCGTCATCGGCTCCACGCTCGGCCTCGGGGTCGGCATCGGCCTGGCGGCCGGCCTGAAGTCGCTGATCTCGCAGTTCGGCGTCGACCTGTCCGCGACCGCGCTGGTCGTCGACCCGGTGACCCCGGTGACGGCGTACGCCGTGGGCGTGCTGGTGACGCTGGTCGCCGCGTACCTCCCGGCCCGGCGCGCCGCCCGGATCTCCCCGATGGCCGCCCTGCGCGAGGCCGCCGTACCCGTCGCGCCGAGGCTCGGCCGGCGTACGGCGCTCGGCGCGGTGCTGCTGGTGGCGGGGCTGGGTCTGCTGTACGGGGCCGCCACGCACCACGCCACGATCGTCACGGCGGGGGCGCTGCTCGGCGGCGGGATCGTCGCTTCGCTGCTCGCCCTGGTGGTGCTCGGCCCGGCGCTGTCGCGCGTGGTCGTGTACGGGCTGGGCGCGCCGTACCCGGCGCTGTTCGGCACGGTCGGGCGGATGAGCCGGCTGAACGCCGTCCGTAACCCCCGGCGCACCGGGGCGACGGCGGGCGCGCTGATGATCAGCCTGTCGCTGGTCGGCGCGGTCGCGGTGCTGGCGGCCTCGCTCACCGCTTCGGTGGACAGGGACGTCGACAACACCTTCGGCGCCGACTACGTGCTGTCGGGGAACGGCGCCACGCCGATCGGGCACGAGGTGACGGATCGGGTCAGGGCGATCCCGGGCGTGCAGGCCGTCACCCGGCAGCGGTATGCCGTCGCGCACCTGAACGGGTTCCAGCTGGTGCTGTCGGGCGTGGACGTCGCCACCGTGGACCGGGCCGTCAAACCGCAGTACGTGGCAGGTTCCACGGCGGACGTGGCGGCGGGCAAGGTGATGGTCGACCAGACCACCGCCGACGCCGACCACCTCTCAGTGGGCTCGCAGGTCGAACTCCACTTCCTGAACGGCCGGGTGGGCACGCTGACGGTCGGCGCGATCAGCAAACCCCCGGCGGGCGCGGGCAAGGACGGCGGCAGCTGGGAGGTCTCCCTCGACACCCTCACCACGTTCGCCCCCGAGGCACAGGACTTCGCGCTCTACCTCAACATCGGCGCTGGGGTTGATCGTTCGAAGGTCCAGGCCGGTCTGGACGCGGCGCTCGCGGGGTACCCGCAGGTGACGGTGCAGAGCCAGGCCGACTACAAGAAGTCGATCACCGGCCAGGTCGACACGGTGTTGTACCTGGTCTACGCCCTGCTCGCCCTGGCGATCGTCATCGCGGTGCTGGGAGTGGTCAACACCCTTGCCCTGTCGGTGATCGAGCGCACGAGGGAGATCGGCCTGCTGCGCGCGATCGGCACCTCGCGCGGGCAGGTCGGCCGGATGGTGCGGCTGGAGTCGGTGCTGATCGCCGTGCACGGCGCGCTGCTGGGGCTGGGGTTGGGACTGGCCTGGGGCGTCGCGGGCCAGCAGGTGCTGGAGCTGTACGGGATCACGGCGCTGAGCGTCCCGTGGACGACCATCCTCGCGGTGCTGGTCGGCGCGGCCGTGGCCGGACTGGCGGCGGCGGTGGTGCCCGCGGTGAAGGCGGCCCGGATGCGGGTGCTCGGAGCCATCGCCGCCTCGTGACGGCAGCGGCGGTGCCTCGCCCGGGTTGGGCGAGGCACCGCCGTGATCGTTCCCGTGGGCGGCTTCCACCACGGCGCCGACCCGCCGCCCGTCCAGGTCGACCGCATGACTGAGGCCCTGATGAACGATGCTCGCTACCTCCGGCGGCCGTGGCGTCGGGCGAACTTCGTCTCCGCCTTGAGCAGCAGCGGCATCAGCGCATAGCTGACGACCGGGACGACGAGGGCGGTCATCACCAGGGTCCGCAGCGGCAGCGGCAGATGGCCGAGGTAGGGGCCGAGCAGGACGAAGGCGGCGGTGATGGTCGGGTAGACGGCGAGCCAGGTGAGCAGTGCCCGGCGGTGTGCGGACGGGGCTGCGGGTGCCGGTGCGGTGATGCTGTCGGTGCTCATGGCGCTCATGGCGCGTTCCTCCCCTTGGCGATCGGCTGGAGCGAGAATCTCCAACCCTTCGGTTGGGGATTCTGCCAGAGGCCTGCGCGGATGTCCAACTATCTGGTTGGAGGTTCGCGCTATGGTTGAGTCATGGCCTGGGACACCGCACGCACGCAGCAACTCCTCCTCGACGCCGCGGTCGAGGAGTTCGCCGAATTCGGCCCGGACGGTGCCCGGATCGCCCGGGTGGCCACCCGGGCGGGGGTGAACAAGGAGCGGATCTACCAGTACTTCGGCAACAAGGAGCAGCTCTTCTCCGCAGTGCTGACGTCCGAACTCGGCAAGCTGGCGGAAGCGGTCCCGCTCGTCCTGGAGCGGGGGCGGGACCTCGGCGACTATGCCGGACGCGTCTTCGACTACCACTCGACCCACCCGCACCTCTCCCGCCTGCTGGCCTGGGAGGGCCTGCAGCGCGGCGTGGCATCCGAGGAGCTGGCGGCCGGGCCCGAGCGCACCGCGCACTACGGCGAGAAGGTCGCCACTCTCGCGGCCGCGCAGCGGGCCGGCGAGCTGGCCGAGGGCGTGGATCCGGCGCGACTGATGTTCGCGGTGATCGGCCTGGTGAACGCGTGGTTCACGCTGCCGCAGATGGTCCGCTTGGTCCTCTCCGGCACGCCGGACCCCGCAACGGACCGGGAGGCCGTCGTCACCCTGGTCCGTCGGCTGACGAAGCCCGCTGCCGAATGAGAACCGGCGCGAACGGAGAAGTACGCGCTTTCGCTTCACCCGTCGGCCGCTGTCAGGGGTGATCGTTACCCTGTGCGGCCATGGGACTTGATATCACCGTGGGGCTCCTTGACTGGCAAGCGCACAACGACGCCGAGGGGCTGGCGTACCACCGTCGCGCGTTCGCGCGCCTGACCGAGGCCCTCGCGGTCAGCGGCGTCGACTGGTATGAGCCGGAGATCGCCAATCCGCCCGCCGTTCCCGCTGTCTCCGCGCACTTCCCGTACAGCTATCTGACCCACCTGCGTCGCGTCTTCGTGCTCGCCGGGCACGGCGAACCCCTCACCCCCGCGCTGGAAACCGACGCCGGGCAGTATCAGCGTGACGGCCAGAAGATCCAGGACGAGACCGCCATGCTCGCCTCCCATCTGCTCTGCCACGCGGACGACTCGGGCTACTACATACCGGTTGACTTCAGCGAGCCGCTCTTTCTCGACCCGGAGGCGGGCGTCGACGGCGGTGGCATCGTCGGCTCCAGTCAGCGCCTGATGGCCGAACTGGCCGGCCTCGCACCCTCACTCGGCATCCACCTCGACACCGACGGCACGCTCTCCGCCGCAGAGGAGTCCGCCCTCGCCGACATGGAGCCCGACACCCCCTTCGAAACGGAGAAGTTCACCTGGCATCAGCTCTACCGTGCCTGCCGAGCAAGCATGGCCGGCGGCCAGGCCATCGTCTTCCACTGACACCAGATCGGCGCGGGTCGTAAGCCCACTCCCGCCGCTGCTCAGTGCGGTTACCGGGAGAAGGCGGCGGCAGCCGGAGGCCCGATCCCCCGTCAGGCGGGCGGACGGGCTTCGAGCAGCGCATCCACCACGGCGCCGATCGAGGGGTGCGCGGCCGAGGTGGATCGCCAGACGGCGAAGACGCGGCGTCGCGGCGCGTCCGCCAGGGGTACGAACCGCACCGGAGCGGACGTCGCCTCCCGTCCCAGGTGCGGGATGATCGCGATGCCCAATCCGGCCGCGACCAGCGCGATCTGGGTCGGGTGTTCCGAGGCGGTGTGGGCGATGCGGGGCTTCTCGGTGCTGCGCACCAGCCGTTCGTGGCACAGTTGCCCGTGGCTTGAGGTGATCCAGTCCTCGTTGCTGAGATCGTCCAGGCTCAGCGTCGGACGGTCGGCGAGCCGGTGGTCCGAAGGCAGGGCGATGTCGTAGGTGTCGTCGAGGAGGGCGCGGTGGTCCAATCCCTGGGGCAGGGCGAGCGGATCATCGGTCCAGTCCTCGACGACCGCCAGGTCGAGCAGCCCGCGCCGCACCGCCGGGATGGCCTCGTACGGTTCCTGCTCCCGCGCCGACACCGTCAGATCCGGGTACCGCGAGCGCAGGGCCCGCAGCGCCTGGGGGAGTAGCCCCCGGGCGGCGGTCGGGAAGGCCGCGATCGTGAGGTTGCCGCTCACCACTCCACGGTGCTGTGCCATCGCCGCCATGACGCGCTCCGCCTGCGCGAGCAGCTCGGCGGCCTGGTCGGCGAGCAAGGTGCCGGCCTCGGTCAGGCGGATGCCGCGGCCTTGACGTTCTGTGAGATGCGCGCCGGTCTCCTGCTCCAGTCGCGTCAGCTGTTGAGAGACCGCCGACGTCGTGACGTGCAGGAGCCTTGCGGCGCCCACGACGGATCCGGTCATCGCCACCGCGTGGAGGACGCGCAGGCGTTCGAGGTTCAACATCTAAGCGATGCTACGAGGTGCAGTCCACAGACATTCACTTGTGCCTGCTGGTGATCGAATCCAGAGTGGACGGGTTGCCACGGGCCATCGGCATCGGGGGCGAACGCCGGGCACAGGGGAACCGGCGTCCGCCCCCGGTCTGATGCCCGGGACCTCGCGCTCAGAGGGCGAGGCAGTCACGGGGACGCTTGAGCGCGGGTACGGGACTGACGAGGAGCGTTGAGCGCGGAGAGGTCCGGCCCCGGGACGGCCGTGCCCCACGCGGCGCCGCCGGGTTGGTGGTCGGCCGCGAGGAGGAAGGACTCGCCTCGGGCGATGTTGGCGGTGTATCCGAGCCCGAACCCGTACCGAGTACCGTTGATTCCGAGCGCCGCCAGTACGCAGGAGGCCGTCTTCTTGAGCTGATCTGCTTCCGCGTTCGCTACGTCGAAGCGCCCGCTACGGAGCCAGTTCACGACCACCTCCACGCCGTACTCTGACTCGACGCCGATTAACGCCTGATACGTTTCAAACACGGGATTCACTGTGGTCAGGAAGTCCTGCTTGATCTTTTCGCACCGGGCTGTGAGTAGCCTCTTCTGCTCTGCCGCCTCGTTCTGGAAGTCGGCCAGCTTCTCGTCCAACACGGGACCGGTGGCCTTGCTCTGGCCGCGCATCAACATGTAGGTGTTGTCGTCGAGGGACGGATAGGTGATCTCCGCGAACCTGCGGAACCGGGTATCCCAGTTGTCCTTGTCGAAGATGTGCCCACCGCTGTTGGACGCGGTGATGTCCAGTGCGGCCACGCACTTCTGGCCGGGGCCGTAGAGCACGACGTCGGGTCGGGTCCCGCCGTACACCTGCTGGAGTCCGATGGAGTAGCCCTCGGGGATCGTCGATGCCTGCGTTGCCATGTTGTAGGTGGCCAGGGACTCCACCGCGTAGCCGAACTCCTTGCTGACCGAGCCGCGTCGGCCCGCGAGGAACTCCTCCCAGACCTCAAGCCAGTGTGCGGTGTGGCCGTCGAGTTTGCCGAGGCTCCCCAGCGCCGGGTAGGTGACCACGTACTCGTAGGCCTTCTGGACGGCGGCGTCCAGGTCCTTCACACAGGCGTCGAACGCTTGTTGCGCGTCGTGGTCACCGTCGTCGGCAT
Source organism: Kitasatospora sp. NPDC101155 (assembly GCF_044768305.1). Lineage (NCBI taxonomy): Bacteria > Bacillati > Actinomycetota > Actinomycetes > Kitasatosporales > Streptomycetaceae > Kitasatospora > Kitasatospora sp. NPDC101155. Next base: position 100,203 of record NZ_JBIWPN010000017.1, read on the forward strand.
CCTTCCGGTGGGGTACCAGCCGCTGGATGGGCTCTGTCTGCTGGTGACCGCAGTCGGCGCCGTGCGGGTGCCGGCCGCGGAGTCGGCCGGTCCGGCGCATCATCTGCACGACGGCGGCGTTGCCGACGGATGCCTGCAGGGCAAGGAGGCCTTGAGAGGCCGTAGTGGTGTGACGGACCGGTTGCGCGGTCGGTCGCTTCTCGGCTTCACGGGCATGGTCGTGTACGGGCACGGGTGTGCCTTCCGGTTGCGTATCTGGTTCCGAACCCTGGATACCCCGGTGGTGGGTTCCGGGGACAGATGGTGTGCGGACAGCGTTCGCCGCCCTTTCGGGCATGCCGGGAAGGCCCTGGGGGCAACTGTTCGAGGCAGAGGCGCCCAGGTGAGCTGGGCGTCGAAGGCGCGCGGCAGGGGCCGCGCACCCTCGGACGGAACGTCAGTCAAATGAGACCGAGGTCGAACTCACCTGCGGCTACGGCACGGATGAAGGCCTCGTGCGCCGCGCGGTCGAAGGCAAGTGTCGGCCCGTTCGGGTCCTTTGAATCGCGGATGTACGAAACCGGCCCACCCGGGATGGCAACCTCGACGCAGTTCTGGTTGCCACCGCTGTAGCTCGATTTCTTGAAGGTCAGCTGGATCACTGGATCTGTTCTCTCTGTGCGGTGATAAAGGCGAGCGAGGAGTCGACGGGTAGGGCCTCGGCGGTGATCTCCTGGAACCTCGCCCGGTACAACTCGACGTCGGCCGGGTCCTCGACCCAGAACGCGTTCAGTAGCCCTTCGATGAACACGACGTCGAGGTCCTTCCGTTGAGGGAATCCGAGCAGGGTGAACGCGCCGCTCATGCCTGGGTGGATTGCCGCACCGGCAGGCATGATCTGGAGGTTGACGTTCGCCAGCCGGCTCAGCGTGAGCAGCTTGTCGAGTTGCGGGCCCATGATGTCGGGGCGATTGGCGTTGGCATGGATCGCGGCTTCATGGATGACGGCCCAAACCTCAACGGGGTTCGGACGCGTGAGGATCGACTGCCTTGCCATGCGGACCTGCACGAGATCGTCGACCGTACCGCCCTTCATGGTCCGGAGCCGATCGATGACCAGACGAGCGTATTCGGCAGTCTGGAAGAGGCCTGGAATGAAGGCGGGTTCGTAGGTCTTGAAGGCCGAGGCCTCGGTTTCGAGCGTGATCAGATCGGTCGCGTAAGCGTCGATCACGTCGCGATAGCTCAGCCACCATCCGCGCTTGCTGCCGTCCTTCGTGATGGCGATCAAGCCGGCGCGGAACTCCTCGTCATCGCAGCCGTAGTGGTTGAGGAGCTTGTGGACGTCCTCGATCTTGGCCGCAGTGCGGGCGTTCTCGATCCGATTCAGCTTGGCCAGGCTCATGCCGGCGGCTTCGGCCGCAGTGTCCGCTGCGATCTTCCTCTGTTCCCGAAGCCTTCGCAGTTCCTCGCCCAGCCGCCGACGCCGAACGGTTGATACCGCCATGCTGTGCCCCTCCTGACCTGTCGGTGGACCAGTCTGCCTGTGCATGTTGCGTAGGCGCTACCGACAACTGGCAGAGGATGGCACCGAATTCGGGTTCGATATGAGATTTTGCAGATTAGTTGAGTCTGCTTGCACGCGAGACGCTCATCACGTCATGCTGAGTGTAGCGAGTCGCATGCACTGTGTGATCAGAGCTGCGATATGGCTGCGTTCTTCCCTCATGCCATCGCTTCGATCTCGCGTTTGATTGACCGATGGTCATCCCTGAAGCTCTCACGGAGGTCTCTGCGTGTTCTCCCTCGAACTCCCCCCTGACTGGTCCTCCGCGCGCGAGGCGACCTCGCGCGCCGGGTGGAAGCCCGACCTGGTCGCCGACGCCGAGGTCGCGCTCCTCGAACTCTTCGTCAACGCGTGGCGCCACGGCGGCAGTCCGGCGCCGATCGTCGTCATCGTGGTGCTCGACGGCGTGCTCCGCGTCTCCGTCAGCGACGCGAGCCCGGCCCTCCCGATCCAGCGGGACGGCTCCGACCCGTACGCCGTCTCCGGCCGGGGCCTCCACCTCGTCCGCTCCCTCACCCACCGCTTCGGCACGGACCCCCGGAAGTCCGGCAAGTCCGTCTGGTTCGAGCTGGACGCCGCCGCGTGACCGCCGCCGACCAGCCCCGCCGCCCGATCGAGCCGGCCGACCCGCTGATGCGCACCTACACCGAACCGGAGGTCTCCTACCTCCTCGCCGAACTCCACGAGCGTGGGCGCGAGTTCGGCCTCCTCTGGCCCTCGGCCACCACCGACAGCGTCGTGGACGGCCGCGTCCTGGTCCGCTTCGGCAATGCCCCGGCGAGTACCGTGCTCAACCTCCTCGCCCTCCTTCGCGAGCACGAGCAGAAGGCCGGGACCGACTCGTGCGACTCCTGATCGGCCTCGCCCTGCTCCTCCTCCTGCTCCTCGCCATCGCCGTCGTCGGCCTCGGCGCGGTCGCCGTCCTGCGGATGCCCCACCGCTCGGACGGCGGCACCACCGCAGCCCCCGACCGCGACCGCCAACCGGTGGCCTGACCCCCCACCCCGCCCAAGCCGCCCGGCCGGACCCGCCGGGCGGCCGAAGCGCGCGCAGGAAGTCGGACCCGCTGACTTCTCGTGCAGCCCTGGCGTCGCCGACCTCAGAGGTGTCCCGTGAGGGACCTTCGGGTCGGGTGGCACCAGGCGGTGAACCGGTTCGCGGGCGTCAGCCCTCGTACTCCAGCGACAAATCGCTGGTGAACGGCCTGGCCGCAAAGGAAAGATGCGTCCATGCGCCGCACCTACGATGACCCCGAACTGCGGGACGTGATCCAGCGCTACGTCACGCCCGGGCGGCGGTACATGAGGCTCGGCGGCTCACTTCTCCGTCTGGACGACGCCGAGCGTGCCCGGTGCGCGGAAGAGATCGGCCGAGTGGCCGGGGAGGTCACACCTCGGGAGCTCGCCGTCCTCCTTGAGGGCGGATGGCGTGAGCGCAAGACGGCGGCCTGGCTGATCGCCGTCTCCCGCAGAACGGAGTTCCGCACCCGGATCGGCGAACTTCTGCTCGCCAGTGAGGGGCCCTATGCCGGCGCTGCCTACTGCGTGGCCCTTGCCGTCTTCGCCACCGAGGCCGATGCCCAACTGCTGGACGCCTATCTGGAGCGCTACCTGCGCAGGCCCGACCTGTTCTACGACCAGGCGTTCGCCATGGCGGCGCTTCTCCGCCTGGACGATGAGTCGGGCCGGGAACACGCGAAGGGATTCCTCGCGCCGGGCGGCTTGTGGCAGCGGTGGCGTACCGGCCCGCCAGCCAAAACGCACGACCCGCAGGTCTATCGCCGTGTTCTCGACCAGCACTGCGCCTTCGCTCAGAGCGCCACGCAGGCGATGACCGGCCCGCCGTGTCAGGAGCTGTCCTGCGGGTCACCGTTCCGGTCGGCGCCGGTGTCAGCGTTCCGAGTTGACGTCGCATCCCGGGCTGAGTAGGTGGCTGAATGACCAGCTCGCCGCCCTCGGCCTCGTCCTCGACGCCGTCGTCCTGTGGAGGCCAGGCGTCCGACGCTCCGGGCCGAGGCGAGTGACGCCGAGCTGGGCCTCGCACTGGCTCGACGACCTCGCGGGGCCCTACACGGCACCCTGCTGGACGAGATCCCGGGATTCCGTCCGATCCGGATCACCGGCCGGGGCGGCGGCACGCAGCGCCGCCTCGACCCGGCGGTTGCTGGTCATGGTCGACGTGACGGCGGTCATGGTGAGGAGGAGGCCGGCGGCGGTGTAGAGCGGGGTGCGTACGTCGTAGGCGGTGGCCAGCCAGCCGCCGAGGAAGGCGCCGAACGGGGCGGCGCACATGCCGAGCATGCGGGAGGTGGAGGCGACCCGGCCCATCAGGTGGGCGGGGACGATCGCCTGTCGGAGGGAGGGGCCGAGCACCATCGTGGCGCCCATGCCCGCACCGCAGGCGGCGAGCGCGAGGCCGGCGACGTACGGGTTCGGGGCGGCGGCAAGGCCCAGGATGGCAAGCCCCTCGACGGCGGCCGTGCAGGTCAGCGCGGTGCCGGTGCCGAGTCGTCGGCCGAGGAAGGAGGCGATGCCCGCGCCGAGCAGACCGCCGGTGGCCTCCGCCGTGAGGAGCAGGCCGAAGCCGAAGGTGCCGATGCCGAGCCGGTCGTGCGCGAAGAGGGCGAGTACGGTCTCCACGGCGAGGAAGGCGATGTTCCCGACCGCCGGACGCAGCGCGAGCCCGAGCAGCAACCGATCCCGGAACGCGTACGAGGCACCGGCCCGCGCCTGCCGCAGTAGCGACTCACGGGCCTGCGGCACGGGCCGGGGCGCGGCGGGCAGCGACCGTACCAGGAGTGCGGAGAGCGCGAACGACACCGCGTCGGCGAGCAGTGGAACCGCCCGCCCGAGCGCGAGCAGAGCACTGCCCGCGGGCGGCCCCGCGAAGCCGGACGCGGCGGTCTGGGTGCCGCGCAGGCGGGAGTTGGCGCGCTCCAGGAGCGCGGGGTCGCGGCCGAGCAGATCCGGCAGATAGGCCGTGGCGGCCGTGTCGAAGAACAGTCCGCCGAGGCCGAGGAGGAAGGCGACGGCCGCGAGCAGTGGCACGCTCAGCGCGTCGAGCGCGGCCGCTGCCGCCGGTATCGCGAGCAGCACCGTACGCGCCGCGTCCGTGATCCACATCGTGCGCCGACGGTCCCAGCGGTCCACCAGCGCACCGCCGAGCACCCCGAAGAGCAGCCACGGCAGCGTTCCGGCGGCCGTGACGACGGCGAGCGCCATCGGATCGCGCGTCAACGTCAACGCGAGCAGCGGCAGCGCGGCATGAGTCACCCCGTCACCGAGCGAGGAGACCGTCTGCGCGGTCCACAGCCGTCCGAACCCGGTCGGCAACTTCCGAACGTCTGAGGTCACTTGGCGTCCCCTTCGGCCTGCGCGGGCGATGCCGGGTGGAACAGTGCGAAGACGAGTGAGGCGTCCGGCAGCGACGGATCGGACAGCTCCCGGTACTCGTCCGCCAGCGCATGCAGCCGCGCCCCCAGCTCCGCGAACTGCTCCTCGGTGAGCCGCAGATGCGCCATCCGTACGTGCCGCGCGCCATCCGCCGGCGACGCCTCCAGGTCGGCCACCGCGTGCCGCATCAGCACATCCGGCCCGCCCTCGCCCGGATCCGGCAGCACGATCGACCGCGCGGCCATCGCGTAGTACCGCTCGGTGACGCCCCGGACCTTCCGCGTTCGCACCACCTTCACCAGGCCGGCCCGTTCGAGCAGCCGTACGTGGTAGCTGGAACTCCCTTTCGCGAGGCCCACTCGCTCGGCGATCTGCGTGATCGTCGCGGGCTCGAAGCGGAGCACGGCCATGATCCGGTGACGCGTGAGGTTGGAGACGGCGCGTAGCTGCTCGTCGGTGGTGACGTGGAACGTCTCGGGAAGATCATCGGTAGCCATGGCCTCAATGGTCAACACTTCTTGACCATTTGGCAAGGGGTTTTGTTCGGGCATCCGGAATCGGCTGTCCAGCAGGTGAGGCCTTCGCTCCTGATCCGGAGTCATGGCCGCCCTCGAACCGGCCGACGGGCCGGACCTCCTCGTCGCCGAGCTGAGCTGAGCCGAGCCGAGCTGCTCCGCCCGGCCTCGTCGCGATCCGAATCCGGGCCGGGCGGGGCGGGGCGTGCGGAAGCATGCACGTCCGGGCTGGCTGACCATCGCCACCGACCTTGGTCCGACCTCAACGGCCGCACCAAGGTCGGCTACCTGAAGACCATCGACTGACCGCCCCACCAGTGGCCGGTCGGCGGGCGATTTGCCGCCCGGCCACTGGCATGCTCGCCGACCAGCGCGGGCGCCATCGTGGAGAGGGGGGCGGCGGCCGGCGGCGGGGCCGCCGCGTCGCGCGCTAATCCAGCGTGTCCGGCTCGTCGGTGAGGCCGAGGCGCAGGTGCTCGATGTGGTAGACGGCCTGGTCGAGCAGGGCGGCCACGGCGCACCCGGGTGCTGTCGCTGCCCGAGGCCCGCTGGGCCGCCGTGGCGACGGTGCTGTTCCTGATCGCGCTGCCGCTGCAACTGACCGGCGCGCCCGCCTGGGCGTGGGGCCCGCTGTACGCCCTCGCGTACGCGACCGGCGGCTGGGAGCCGGCCTGGGCCGGACTCCAGGCGCTGAAGGAGAAGACCCTCGACGTCGACCTGCTGATGATCGTGGCCGCGCTCGGCGCGGCCGCCGTCGGCCAGGTTATGGACGGCGCGCTGCTGATCGTCATCTTCGCCACCTCCGGCGCGCTGGAGGCCCTGGCCACCGCCCGTACCGCCGACGCCGTCATCGTGCGCGACGAACTCGCCACCGTCCCGGCCGTGGTGGCCCTCTCCCGGCGGGCCCGCTCCTTCGTGGTGCAGAACCTGGTGATCGCCTCGCTGTTCATCACCGCCCTGGTGGTCTGGGACCTCGTCGCCGCCCTCCCGCTGCCGCTGGGCGTGCTCGGCCACGAGGGCTCGACCGTCATCGTCGGCCTCAACGGCCTGCGGCTGCTGCGCGAGGCGGCGTGGACCAAGGCCCGGGGTCAGGGCCTCGCCCCGACGCACGATCCTCTGTAACCGCCGGCTCTCCTGATCGGTCAGCCGGGGACCCGGACCGGCTCCGCCACCAGGTCTCCCCGCGCCGAATCGGATGTCGTCACGGCCGACAGGCTCAGGCATCACCGTCGCCGACCCTGCGAACCTTGCCGGTCACAGCGCTGGGAGAGTCGGCTTAATCGGGGGGAGACTGCCGAGCCCGCTCGGCCCGACCCCCTCGGGCCGGGCGGGCTCGGCGGGGTCATGCGACCAGTAGGGGTCGTCGACCGTCGCGCAGGTGGCGGCGTAGTTCAGCGGTCCTTGGCCGAACCCGCCCTCCAACTTGTCATCGGTGGTGTCGGTGACGTTGAACACGGAGACCTGCAACTCGGCGCAACCGCGCACATCCGAGACGAACCAGAGCTTGAACCCCGAGCCCTTCACCTCCAGGGACCACCCTTCACGGCGGACCGAGTACCCCTTTGCCGCCCAGAGTGCCTGAACGATGTCGAGCGGCTCGGCCTCCCGCTTAGAGGCGATCCGGACTCGGGCCGTCTGACGGCCGAGCATCTCCGCCCGACCCGTCTTCTTGCACCCGGACGTACCGCAGAATCCCGTCAAGTCGGGGGCGCTTTCATACCTCGCCTCGGCCCACTGGAGCCCCGGGTGGAATGCCCCCGCGACGTCGGCGAGTTCGGCCTCGATCCGGTGCTGCGCCTGCTCGACCGGCACGGTGGGTTCCTCGGGCTCCGGCCAGGCGTACCAGCCGACCAGGAGTGCCAGCAGTACCCCCGGCACGGCCATGCGCCATACCGCGGCCCTCATCTCGGATCCTCCCTGGTGATCGTGTTCCCGTGGCCGCTCACGATCTTCCCGATGTTGGGGAGCGAATCGCCGCCCTTGTCGTCCTTCCCGAAGTAGTTGTCACGGGAGTCGGTAATGGTCCCGTCCGCCACCGAGAAGCGCTGCGCGCCGAAGCCCTGGCTTGCCGGGTCCGTGCCGTGCCACAACCCGTCGGGATTCGTGATCGCCTCGTACGCGGCCCAACCGGGAACGAACATCCCGGGAGCCGGCGCCATCGCGACGGGGTCGTACTTGGCCGTGCCGACGTACACGTGATCCGCACCGATCCCGAGCTGCGATGCCTTGCCGCCGTCGCCCATGTCGGTGCCGAGCTTGTCCAGCAGGGTCTTCCAGTTGGTGCCGCAGTTCTGGATGGCGCCGGCGGTGAGCCAGCCCTTGAGGCCTCCGGCGGCCTGGTTGCACGGGTCGGTGATCTTCGCCGTCTCGCCCGGTATGAGGCCGCCTATGTGTTGTGCGCTCTGTCCGCAGCCGTCCAGTTCGGCCGGTTTGACCCTGAACTCCAAGTCCGCGTCAGGATCTGCCATGTTTCGTCCCCCGTCAGATCCGGACCGACCGGTTGCCAGGTCGGTCCGTAATGATCAAAAACTGACGAAGCATATTAGCGGATCATCAATACGCATCCTGACGAACAGGGACCAGGTGGACAGGGGAGCGGCCGCACCTCCGGAAGGTGCGTCCCCGAACTGATTCGGCTCGGGCCGACGGGGTCCGTCGGGCTGGACGCAGGGGGAGGCGAAGCCGATCCGCAGCGTCCGCTGGGGCGTTCCCAGGTCGGGGGACGTCCTCCCTCACAGTGGCGTGAGGATGTCCTGGTGCGCCCCGTCGAGGACGAAGCCGTTGTCCAGCCGGACCCGGACGGTCACCCGGCTGCCCCGCTCCTGATGCGCGGCCCACTCCGGTTCCAGCGCGGCGATCTGCCCCTCCAGCCGCTCCCGGCTCGCTGCCGGCATGGTGTGCCCGTAGTCGTCGAACAGCGCTTTGAGTCGCTGGTACTCGCGGACCTCCTCGCTCTCCGGGAGCTCCCCGTCCACGCGCTCGACGGTGCCCTCGATCCCGGCTCCCAGCGAGAGGAACCCGACGGTCGCCCCGGTTTCCCGGGCGACGGCCTCACCGATCCCGAGGTCCTCCGCCAGCCTGACGCGCCGGCCTTCCTCCAGGGTCATCCGCCCTCTGCCTCTCAGTCGATCGGTGCCGCAGGCGCAGTCGGCCTGCAGCACCGGCCATTATCCGCCGGGTGCGTCGGCAGCCTCTCAGGTGTAGCGCGCCGCGGCCGGGATCAGTTGCGTACGAGGAGCCAGGCTCCCAGGCCGCCGCAGCAGGAGCCGTTGTAGGTGGTGGTTTGACATCCTCCCGCGGCTGATGCCGGGGGATTCCAACGCCGGTCGGGTGTTGAGGTTCACGGGCACTCGACCGCTGGCGCGGCGCGCTCAGCCGAGGGCGGGGCGGTGTCGGCGGGGCCAGGCGGGGTGGTGCTGGTCGATGACGTAGTGGTGGCCGTGCTGCCAGGCGCCGGTGGGGGTGGGGTGGGCGCCGGCGAGGTGGGGGTGGCCTGCGGGGAGGTCGGTGTGGCCAGGCCGGTGCCGACCAGGGCGACGACCTGGGCGGTGAACAGGTGGCGGTAGGTGCGGTTGCGCAGCACGCTCAGCATGGGTCCCGTCCCGGGGGCGGCGGTGGGGGGTGACGGGTCCATCATAGTCAATGCGTGCATACGTGTGCACCTATTGGTTGCAGGGCTCCACGGCCGGGGAGCCGCCCCGACTCAGTCGTGCGGCGGCAGGTGCCCGATCTGGTGGTCGGCGACGTTCAGGGCCTCGTCCACCAGTCGCCGCAGGTGCCCGTGGCGCAGCGAGTAGACGACCCGCCGTCCGTCCTTGCGGGTGGCGACCAGACCGGCCAGCCGCAGCTTCGCCAGGTGCTGGCTCACCGACGGCCGCGCGGCCCCGGTCGCCTCGGTCAGCGTGGTCACGTCCGCCTCGCCCCGCCCGAGCCGCTCCAGCAGCGCGAGCCTGGTCCGGTCGGCCAGCAGCGCGAGGACGGACGCGGCGACGTCCAGCCGCGCCTCGGCCCGCTGCTGCGAGCGGTGTGCATCTGCCAGATCCGCGCCAGTGCTCATCCGGCCATCGTAGGCCCTGGCCGCGTGCACGCGTGCGTACCTGACGGCCGACGCCTGCGGCGCCAGTAGGCCACGGTGACGGCCGCCAGCAGCGGGCCCCAGAGCAGCAGCGGGGCGTAGCAGACGACCAGGACGACGGTGTGCCAGTCGCCGGTGAACACCGGGATGCCGCCGCGAAGCGGACGGCCCTGGATCGTGCGGCCGGTGGAGACCATCACGGTGAACAGGGTCGTGATGAGGACGAGGGCGGTGGCGCCCAGCGCGGCCGGGACGACCGCCGCCGCGACCGGGACGCGGCGGCCGCGCAGGACGGGGAGCCGGCGGGGGAAGACCTCGCCCCAGCGGGCGATCAGGCCCAGGGCGGCGAAGGCCAACAGTTCCGAGACGGCCGACAGCAGGACGACGTACAGCTCCAGCGGGAGCCACCAGGGCAGGTTGCCGGAGTCCTGGACGGCGCCGCCGTCGAGCGGGGCGTGGAAGGTGCAGGTGGCGATCCGCCAGACGCTGGACGGCAGGACGGTGAAGGGCACCGCCTGGGCGGCGAGCCGGGCCCAGCGGGGGACGCCGGGGACGGGCGTGTGGGCGGCGGCCCAGGCGGCCCGCAGGCGGCCGGTGGTGGGTGGCGGTTGGGCGACGGCGGTCACGCTCGGTTCTCCGGTTCGGCGGGGGCTGTGCCTCCACCGTCGCAGCCGGGCCGGTCGGTGCGCCTCGCCTGGGAGAAGGAGCCGCCTCCCCTCGGCGGGGGAGGCGACTCGTCCGTCGGACCGTCAGTCCGCTGTCTGCTCGGTCGACTGGGCGTCCTCGACGGGTCGCTCCTCGGCGGCGGCGGCGGGGACGGGGGCCGGGGCGGGCTCCAGGTTGCCCATCCGGGGGAGGGCGAACAGCGCGGCGAGGATCAGGGCGCCGCTGATCACCAGCGGGGTGCGGACGTTGACGGCGGAGCCGATCCAGCCGCTGAGGCCCGCACCGATCAGCATGCCGATCCGGGTGAGCATCAGGTAGCAGCTGTTGACCCGGCCGAGCAGTTCCTTCGGCACGATCTGCTGGCGCAGCGAGATCGCCTGGACGTTCCAGGTCACCACGCCGAAGTTGCCGACCGCGAACAGTGCCGCGACCAGGATCACCGAGGGGCTCAGGCCCATCAGCAGCAGCGCGGAGCCCATCAGCACGAAGGAGAGGGCGATCCGGGCCCGGCGGCCCATCCGCTGGCTGAGCCGGCCGGCCAGGGTGCTGGCGGCCGTGCCGCCGATCACGCCGGAGGCGAGGACGGCGCCGTAGGCCCAGGTCGGCGCGGACAGGGTGCGGGTGACCAGCAGCGCCAGCATGGTGATGCCGAGCGCGGAGGCGCCGCCGGCCAGCGCGGAGAGGGTGGCGACCAGGCGCAGTTGCTTGTGCTGGTAGAGCCAGCGGACGCCCTCGCGGATGTCGGCGACCATCGGGCGGCCGGTCTGCGTCCGGGGGGCGGTGGAGCGGCCGGTGAGGAAGACCAGGCCGGCGGCGGCCGCGAAGGACAGGCCGTCCACCGTGAAGGGGTACCCGGCGGCGAGGGCGAAGAGGGTGGTGCCCACCAGCGGGCCGGCCATCCGGCCGACCAGCAGACCGCCCTGCAGCCGGCCGTTGGCGGCGTCGAGCTGGTCGGGCCGGACCACGTCCGGGATGGCCGAGGTGGCGGCGTTGACGAAGACCGTCTCCCCGCAGCCGAGGACGAAGGCGAGCAAGGCGAGCGCGGCCAGCGGCGGGGTGGCGACGAAGACCCAGGTCGCGAAGCCGAGCACGATGACGGCGCGTCCGATGTCGATCGTCCACATCAGCCGGCGGCGGTCGAAGCGGTCGGCGATGACGCCGCCGAACAGGGCCATCAGCAGCCAGGGCAGCGAACCGGACACCGCGACCAGGGAGACGGCCTTCGGCGAGTCCGAGACCGTCAGCGCGAGCAGCGGCAGCGATGAGTCCCGCATGCCGTCGCCCACCGCTGAGATCGAGGAGGCCGACCACAGCATGGCGAATTTCCGGCCCAGTTGGGGCCTGCTGCGCTGAGGGGGTGCCGCTAGGCTGGCTGAGGTCACCGACGCAGTATGGCATGACCGCTACAGATTTGGCCGCCCCTTCACCTTCTTCTCCCAGGGGGCCCCTGGCTTCAGCAAAGGGAGATGGGGGTCCCCCCACCCGGCGGGTGGGGGAGGGGCCTTGGGCCGGAGTCGCGAAGCGGCGGAGTGATCTTCGGAGGTTCGGGCGAGGGCTGTTGTCAGTGGCCTTCGGCAGGTTGATCCGGTGCACCTTCGGTACTCCTACCGCATCTATCCCACAGCAGGTCAGCGGGCTGCGCTGGCCCGGACGTTGGGGTGTGCTCGGGTGGTGTACAACGATGCCCTCGCGGCGAGGAAGGACGCCCGGAAAGATGGCTTGCCGTACCCGAAGAGCACTGATCTTCAGAAGCTGGTGATCACGGCGGCGAAGAAGACCGCTGGGCGGGCGTGGCTGGCGCCGTCCCGGCGGCGAAGTTGGCCAGCGTCACCCCGCCGTTCGGGCCGAGCATCAGCACCAGGACGGGCGCCGCGACCAGGGCGAAACCGATGCCCGCCAGCCGCTGGACGGAGGCGCCCACCAAAACGACCAGGCCCAGCACCAGTTCGCCGACCCAGCCGCCCATCAGTGCCGGCCGTCGGCGGCGGGCGAGGACGGCGCCGCCAGGGCGGCGGTACGCGCGGGGCGGTTCATCCGGGCTCCTCGGTCGGCGGTCGGTCGGCGGTCGGTCCTTGGTCGGCGGTCGGTCGGCACCGATCATGCCCCACGGCCGGGTCGCCGGGGGGCATGCCCCGCCCGCCGGCCCGGGGAGCGCGGGCCCCCGGTCAAGGCTTCGGTAGCGCGTCGGAACTCGTCGGGAGCGGGTAGGCGTCCGGGTCGACGGCTCCCGGCAGGCCGACGGCCGGGCGGCCGGGGGCGTTCGGGTCGGGCAGGGACGGCTGCACGGGCGGGGGCGGGACCTGGTTGAACGCGAGGCCGGGCGGCGCCTGGACCGTGGCGGCACGGCCGGAGGCCAGCGGGCCGCGCCCCTGGGCGCCGCAGGCGGCCTGGGTTTCGAGGTCCGGCGGGCTCTGGACGGCGGGCTGGTTGCCGGTGAAGCAGTTGCCGGGGTCGGCCGAGGCGAGGACGAGGTCGACGCCGTTGCCCTCGGTGCGGTTGCGCTGGACCTGGTTGCCGCCGGCCGGGTGGCCGGCCGGGTCGGTGATGATGACGCCGGCCGCCAGGTTGCCCACGACCAGGTTGCGCTCGACCCGGTTCGCTGTGCCGCCGCCGATCCCGATGCCGATGCCGAAGCCGCCGTCGGCCTGTTCGGGGGTGTCGTGGGCGTTGTTGTCGCTGACGGCGTTCCCGGCGATCACGGCGCCGTGCTGGGGGGCGAGGGCTTCGAGGTCGTTGGAGTTGACGGTGACGCCGACCCGGTTGCCGACCACGCGGTTGCCGAGGATGTACAGCCCGTCCGAGGAGTTGGTGAGTTCGATGCCCACGGCGTTGCGCTCCACCGTGTTGCCGCGCACCAGGGTGTCGCAGGGCTTGCACTGGCCGACGTAGATGCCGGAGTCGGCCCCGCCGGAGGCGTAGGAGTCCTCGATCACCCCCGCCCGGGCGTCGAAGGCGTAGATGCCGTACAGGCCGTTGTTGTAGGCGGTCACGCGGGTGGCGCGGAAGCCCTGGACGGCGGGGAAGCGGGTGGTGTCCAGGGGGTTGTAGGCGGAGCCGCCGGCGCCGCGCTGCTGCAGCTTCTCGTCGGTGACGCCGGTGAACAGCACGCCGTTGGCGAGGAAGCCGTGCACGGTGAGGTTCTCGACCACCGAGCCGGGGCCGCTCACGGTGACGCCGTTGACCAGCCGTACGCCGCCGTCCAGGACCACGGTGTTGCGGTCGGTGCCGCGCAGCACGATGCGGGGCTTGGCGATCCGCACGCTCTCCTGGTAGGTGCCCGGTGAGACCAGCACGGTGTCGCCCTCGCGGGCGACGTCCACGGCCTTCTGGATGGTCGGGAAGTCCTGCGGGACCCGGACCACGGTGCCGTCCGGGTGGTGGGCGTCGGAGGAGGGGTCGGCGGTGGAGGAGCAGCCGGACAGGGCGAGGGCGGCGGCGGTGAGAAGCGCGGGGAGGCCCCGGAGCGAGGTCCGTCCACGGACCGGTCGGGAATCGGAGTCGAGTTGACGGATAGTCAAAAGTTGCATAAGGGGTGTTCTATCGTCTCCAATGTCGGTCATGCATGCCGAAACCGGAAAGGCGCGGAAAGAACCGGGAGCTGCCGGAAGCGGTGTCGACCGAAGGGTGCTGATCGCGGGCGGCGGTGCGGGGCTGGCCGCCGGGATCGGTGCCGGGCTCGTCGCGCTGGGGCGCGGGCGGCCCGCCGCCTCGCCCCCGCCCCCCTCCGCACCCGCCGCCGTTCCCTTCCACGGCGAGCGGCAGGCCGGGGTGACGGCCCCCCAGCAGCCCGCCACGGTGCTGCTGGCCCTCGACCTGGCGCCCGCCGCCACCTCGGACGGGCGCGCCGTACTGCGTTCCCTGCTGGGCGAGTTGACCCGGGTGCTCGCCGAGGCGGCCGGCGGCACCTCGACGGACCCGCGCCTGCGGGGCGCGGAGCCGGCACAGCTCACCAGCCTGGTGGGGGTCGGCCCGGGGCTGGCCGCGCGGCTGGCCCTGAACGTGCCGCCCGCGCTGGCGGACGTCCCGGCCTTCCCCGGCGACCGGCTGGACCCGGCGCGCGGCGGCGGGGACCTGGTGGTGCAGCTGTGCGCCGCCGACCGCTGGCCGCTCACGGTCCTCGCCGAACTCGTCGGCGCGGCGGGCAGGTCGGCGGGGGCGGGCGTCCGCTGGACCCAGTCCGGCTTCCTGGCCCGAACCTCCCCGGGCACCACGCCGCGCAACCTCTTCGGCTTCAAGGACGGCACCGCCAACCCGGACGAGACGGCCGCCCGCCAGTGGGTCTGGGGCCCGCCCGGGCCGTACGAGCACGGCACGGTGCTGGTCTACCGCCGCATCCGGATGGACACCGCCGCCTTCGCCGCCCTCCCCGAGGACCGCCGCAACCTCGCGATGGGCCGCCGCCTCACCGACGGCACCCCGCTCACCGGCGCGGCCGAACACGACGACCCCGACATCTACGCCAAGAACCCCGACGGCTCCTACGTCATCCCCAACACCGCCCACGTCCGTCTCACCAGCCCCCGGCTCGACGCCGGCGCCCGGATGCTCCGGCGCGGCTACAGCTACGACGACGCCCCGTACGACCGGGGCCTGCTGTTCTGCGCCTTCGTCCGCGACCCGGCCCAGTTCAGCAAGGTGCAGGAGCGGCTGGCGGCGAAGGACGCGCTCAACCCCTTCCTGGTGCACACGGCCTCGGCGGTGGCCTACGTGCTGCCGGGGGCGCCGGCGGGAGGGGTGCTGGGCGAGGGTCTGTGGGCCTAGCGGGCTGTGCCCGGCGGGCTGTTGGCCCCGGTGATCGGTGGCAGGGCCGCGTGGCAGACTGGTGCGATGGATCGCGAGGTGGAGCAGCCGCTGAGCGGCGGGAACGTCAGCGCCGGTGTCGTCCGGGTCGGGGACACCGTGCGCCGCCCGGCCGGGCCGTGGACGCCCGCCGTGCACGCGCTGCTCGCGCATCTGCACGCGGTGGGGTTCCGGGGCGCTCCCCGGCCGCTCGGTCTGGACGACCGGGGGCGGGAGGTGCTCGACTTCGTGCCGGGCGAGGTGGTCTGGCCGGACCGCTTCGCGCTGGTGGAGCCGGTGGAGCGGCTGGCCCGCGTCGCCCGGTTGATCCGCGAGTTCCACGACGCCGTACGGGACTTCACGCCGCCGCCGGACGCCCGCTGGCAGGTGCTGATCCCGGCGGACGAGCACGAGATCATCGCCCACCACGACCTGGCCCCGTGGAACCTGGTGGCCGACGACGGGGGCGGCTTCGCCTTCATCGACTGGGACGCCGCAGCCCCCGGCTCCCGGCTGTGGGACGTCGCCTACGCCCTGCACGGCTTCGTCCCGCTGTCGGCGGATCCGGCCTGGCAGCGCGCCGACGCCGGGCAGCGGGTGCGGGTCTTCGCCGACGCCTACGGGCTGGACGAGGGCGAACGGCGCCGCCTGGTCCCGCTGTTGGGGCGTCGGACCCGCTCCATGCACGACTTCCTGCGGGAGCAGGCCGGACGGGGTGTCCAGCCCTGGGCGCGACTGTGGGCGGAGGGCCACGGGGAGATCTGGCGCAGCGACGCCGACTGGATCGAGCAGCGGCAAGTGCACTGGGAGCACGCCCTGTTGGACGGCTGAGGCCGCTCCCGGGGGCGTGTCCGACACTTCGCGTCGCGCGCCCGGCGGGAACGGCCGGACAAGCCCGGATCACCAGGTGACGGGGACGGCGGCCGGGCCGCGCGTGGTGGTGCCGAGTTGCCAGGGGAGTCGGTCGGGCGGGGTGGTGAGGCGCAGGCCGGGGAGGGCGGTGGCCAGGCGGCGGAGGGATTCGCGCATCTCCAGGCGGACCTGCCAGGCGCCGATGCAGTAGTGCGGGCCGGCGCTGAAGGCGAGGGTGGGGGCGGCGAGCGGGAGGTCGAGGTCGGCGTCGAGGCCGTCGGGGTGGACGGCGGGGTCGCGGTTGGCGCTGCCGATGCTGACGGCGAGGACGGCGCCGGCCGGGATGGTGACGCCGCCGAGTTCGATCGGTGCGGCGGTGCGGCGGGCGGTGGTCTCGTCGTCGCCGAGGGGGATGAAGTGGAGGAGGCGTTCGACGGTGTGCTCGGTGATGTCCGGGTCGGCCAGCCGGGGCCAGTGGTCGGCGCGTTCGCCGAGGAGGTAGACCAGGGCGTTGCCGAGGGCGCCGGTGACGCTGTCGTTGCCACTGGCGGTGAGGCCGAGGACGAGGAAGGCGAGCGCGTCCTCGGGGACGCCGCCGTCCTGGTCGGCGGCCCGGACGAGTCGGCTGACCAGGTCCTCACCTGGTCTGCGCCGTCGACGCTCGATCAACTCGCGGGTGAAGAAAAGGAATTCTGCGAGCGTCTCGCCGTGGTCCTCGCTCGGGTCGCCGCCCTGGGCCAGCAGGGCGAGGGTCCAGCGCCGAAGCCGGTCCTCGTCGAGGTGGTCGGGACCGTCGCCGTCGAGTCCCATCAGCCGGGCGGTGACCGCGTAGGGCACCGGCCGGGTGAAGGCCGCGACCAGGTCGGCGGGGGGCCCGCCGGTCACCAGCGCGTCCACCGCCTGCTGGACGGCCGCCGCGACCCAGGGCTGCCAGTCGGCGACGGCGCGCGGGGTGAAGGCCTTCTGTACGGTGGCGCGCAGCCGGCGGTGGGCGGGGCCGTCCTGGTTGAACAGGGAGGCCGGGTTGGCGGTCACGTCCGCGGTGTTGCCCGCGGGCCCGACCTCGTGCAGATCGGCCCGGGTGACACGGGGGTCGCCGAGGGCCTGACGGACGTCGTGGTAGCGGGTGACGAGCCATGCGGGGGTCCCGTCCGGGAGGGTGGTCGGGTGCGGCGGCCGGGCGGGGGTGAAGGGCAGCAGGTGGAGTGGTGGGAGCGGGGTGTCGGTGTCGGGGGTGGCGGTGGACATGGATCCCTTCGGGAGTGGGTGGGCCTGTAGGGCGCGAGCATCCAACTGTCGTATTTTCTGAGGGAATTGAGCCCTTCAGGCGGTCTTCTCGTTATGCCCGATGGTACGCGCCCGAACCCGGTTCGAGGTCTCACCGCCCCCATTCGGGCGCCGGGTCGGCCGGCAGCAGCGGTCGCAGCGCACCCAGCACCGCGCCGATGCAGGCGTCGCGCAGCTCGGTCCGGGTGCAGCTCTGCTCCGTCAGCCAGTCCACGACCAGCACCCGTACGAACACCAGCCAGCTGCGCAGGACTTGGGAGACGGCCCGGCGCGCGCTCTCGTCCGTGAGCGGCAGCGCCCCGAGCAGGCGGCCGCGCAGGGTGTCCAGTTCCTCGGTGATGATGGTCTGGATCACCGGGTCCCCGGCGAGGACGCGGTTGGCGGCCAGCACGGCGTGCCGGTTGGCGATGAAGTAGTCGAGGTGGGCGTCCATGCCCTGGATCAGCTGCTCGACCAGGGTGTCCGCCGGGTCGAAGCGGCTCTTCACCAGCAGGTCCCCGGCCGCCTGCCGGTAGACCTCCGCGAACAGCTCCTGCTTGCCGGCGAAGTGCTTGTAGAGCAGGGCGCGGGACACCCCGGCCTGCTCGGCGACCTCCTCCATCAGCACGTGCTCGTAGGGCCGGGCGGCGAAGGCCCGGGCGCCGACGGCGAGCAGCTGGGCGCGGCGCTCGGTGGGGGACAGGCGCTTTCGGCGTTCCTGGACTGACATGCCGGACAGGTTACTTGACACGTGTCCACCAGCCAGCGCTAGCTTGGTGGACACGTGTCAACCAAGACCTGACGACAGGCGGACCGGCGGTGAGGTGATGGGCTCATGGCGAGGACACTGCGGGTGCTCGCGTGGATCATGGGGGTCGCCTGTGTGGCGATCGGGCTCTTCCACGTACTGGGCGGGAACGCCGCGATCCCCGGGATCGCGGACCCCGGCCCGACGATCGACAGCTTCGGCCGCTTCATGGGCGCGATCTTCGCCGGGTACGGCGCGGCCTGGATCTGGGCCGCCCGGCAGGCGCCGGTGCCCGCCCGGGTGGTCCGGTGGCTGACGGCGGTGTTCCTGCTGGGCGGCCTCGGGCGGGTGCTGGCGATCGTCGTGGACGGGTGGCCGCACGGGTTCCAGGTGGTGCTGATGGTGATCGAACTCGGGCTCTCGCCGGTGTACTTCTGGCTCGCCGACGCCGAAGAGCGGGCGGTCCCGGCCTGAGTGGCCGGGGTCAGAGGGCGAAGGTCCGCAGGTGGTCGAGGACCGTACCCGCGTCCGCCGTCGCCCCGGTGAGCGAGACGTGGCCGTCCGGCCGGACCAGCACCACGGCGTCCCCGTGCAGCCCGTACGCGCGGGCGGCGTGCCCGTCCGGGTCGAGCACGGCGGCCCGGCGCAGCCCGGCGGTGGCGGGCAGTTCGGCCAGGCCCGGGTGGTCGCCGAAGGTCAGCAGGGTGAAGTGCGGTCCGCGGAAGAGGTCGAACAGCCGGGTCGGCGTGCCGTCGGCGGTCGCGCAGGGCGCGTCCGGGGCGCGGTCGCCGGCCCGGACGCCGGTGGCCTCGTCGAGGTCGCGGCCGAGCGGCCCGCCGCGGTAGTCGAGGGAGAGTCCGGTGAGGTCGGCGCCCTGCGCGGCCAGGGTGCGGAACTGGTCGGTCAGCGCGTCGGCGCCGTTGCCGGCGAACGCCGTCCTGTGGTGGGCGGAGGTGGCGGCGAGGCTCGCCCGGGCGACCGGCAGCCGTTCGTCCTGGTAGCTGTCGAGCAGCGCCTCGGGCGCGCCGCGCAGCACGGCGGCCAGCTTCCAGCCGAGGTTGTGGGCGTCCTGGATGCCGTTGTTCATGCCCTGGCCGCCCGCCGCGGACTGGCAGTGCGCGGCGTCCCCGGCGAGCAGGACCCGGCCGTCGCGGTAGCGCTCGACCACCCGCACGGTGGGGCGCCAGACGGTGGACCAGATCGGCTCGTGCATCCGGACCCCGGGCAGGCCGGCCCGCTCGGCGAAGAGCCGGCGGAAGGTGTCCAGGGTGGGGGCGGGCAGCTCGCCGTGCTCGTCCGGTTCGACGGCGGCGTGCACGGCCCATGTGGCGTCCTGCCGCATCGGGACCAGCGTCATGGCGCCGGCCCCGAACTTCGGGTGGTTCCAGAGGTGCATGTGGTCGGTGTCGAGGCCGTCGACGTCCATCGAGGCCATGATGAAACGCTCCTCGTCCCAGGTCTCGCCGAGGAAGGGGATGCCGGTCAGCTTGCGGACGGCGCTGCGGCCGCCGTCGCAGCCGACCAGGTAGCGGGCGCGCAGCCGGGTGCTCAGGCCGTCCCGTCGGACGGTGGCGAGCACGCCGTCGCCGTCCTGGGTGTAGCCGGTCAGCTCGGTGCCGGTCTCGACCGTGACGCCGTACTCGGCGAGCCGCTCGCGTAGCACGGCCTCGGTCTGGTGCTGGGCGAGCAGCAGCATGCCCGCGTACGGGCGGTCGGGGGTGGCGGGGTTGCCGGCCCCGGGGTCGACCTCCTGGAGCAGCTGGTCGCCCTCGTAGACGCGGAGCTTGAGGTTGAGCACGCCCCGGTCGAGGATCCGCTCGACCACCCCGAGGTCGTCGAAGAACTCCAGGGTGCGCGGGTTGACGCCCTTGCCGCGGACGCCGGCGGTGCGGAACTCCCGGTCCCGCTCGATGATCCGGCAGGCGACCCCGGCGCGGGCCAGTCCGATGGCGAGCGTGAGACCCACCGGGCCGGCGCCGACCACCAGGACGTCGGTCGCGGGTGCGGTGTCGTTCGTGAGTGCGGCGTGCATGACGAACCCCCTGATCTCGGCCATAAGATACGGCGCGTTTCTTGCTTTCGACTGTAAACTGCCCTTGATAAGAAACGCAACGTATCTCCGAGGGCGGGTGCGGGATCCAGTGGTGAGTGACGGAGCGGGTACGGCCGGCTCGCGGCGGCGCGGCGACGAACTCGAACGGGCGATCCTCGATGCCGTCTGGGCCGAACTCGCCGAGCACGGCTACGACCGGCTCACCATGGACGGCGTCGCCGCCCGCGCCCGTACCAGCAAGCCGGTGCTCTACCGCCGCTGGTCGAACCGGGTCGAGCTGGTGATGGCCGCCCTCGGCCGCAACGCCCCCGACTACCGGGAGCCGCCGGACACCGGCGACCTGCGCACCGACCTGGTGCAGTTCCTGGGCGGTCTGCTGCACCGCTTCGACGACCTGCCGATGGACGCCGTCCACGGACTGCTGGTCGACCTGATGCGTGTCCCCGAGCTGCGCGGCCGGTTCCGCGGCGGGCTCGTCGAACACGGGCCGGTGAACAGCCTGGCCGCGATGATGCACCGGGCCGCCGAGCGGGGCGAGATCGACCCGGCGCGGCTCACCGCGCGCGTCGTGGCGCTGCCGCTGGACCTGCTGCGCGACGCGTTCCTGATCGAGGGCGCCGTGCCGTCCGACCGGGTGGTCGCCGAGGTGCTGGACGAGATCGTCCTGCCGCTGCTCAGGGCGCCTTGCGGGAGCTAGGCTTCGATCCCGGTCGAACGTACGTCCGCGAGGAGGGTCCGAAGCGCATGAGCGGCACCGTGGTGGCAGTCAGCAGCAACGCCGAGTACTCGTTCAGTAAGTCGAATCGGGAGGGCGTCACGCTGCTCGCCGGACTCGGCGTGGAGGGCGACGTGCACGCCGGGGTGACGGTCAAGCACCGCTCGCGCGTCGCGCAGGACCCGACCGTGCCCAACCTGCGCCAGGTCCACCTGATCCACCGCGAACTGCTCGCGGAACTCGGCGAGTCCGGCTTCGACGTGGCGCCGGGCGCGCTCGGCGAGAACATCACCACCGAGGGCCTGGACCTGCTCGGCCTGCCGGTCGGCGCGGTGCTGCGGATCGGTCCGGAGGCGGAGGTGGAGGTCACCGGCCTGCGCAACCCGTGCGCGCAGATCGACAACTACCGGACGGGGCTGCTGAAGCAGGTCGTCGGGCGGGCGGAGGACGGGACGATCGTGCGCCGCGCCGGGATCATGGGCGTCGTCCGGGCGGGCGGGCCGGTGCGGCCCGGTGACGCGATCGCCGTGGAGCTGCCGGAGGGTCCGCACCGGCCGCTCGAAAGGGTCTGACACCCGCTCGGAGCTCCCTCCGATGCCCCTCTGATACCCCCACCCCGTAACGCGGCAGGCCCCCCGGTGTGACCGAAGGGCCTGCCGTCGTATGCGCCGGTATCAGGACCGGACCAGGCGGGCGATGGCCTGGTTGGCCTCGCGGATCTTGCTGTTGGCCTCCTGGCCGCCCTCGGCGATGGCGTCCCGGACGCAGCATTCGATGTGCTCGTCCAGGAGTTGGAGGGCGAAGGACTGCAGGGCGCGGCTGGCCGCGGAGACCTGGGTGAGGACGTCGATGCAGTAGGTGTCCTGCTCGACCATGCGCTGCAGGCCGCGGATCTGGCCCTCGATGCGGCGGAGCCGCTTGAGGAAGTCGTCCTTGTGGGGGCTGTAGCTGGCCATGGCCGTCTCCGGTTCCTGTGCGGTGAGGAGTGTTCCCACTCTACCGGGGCTCGGTGGGAGGGGAGTCGGCCCGGACGTACGGGGTGCCGTCCGGGCCGACGGCCGGTCAGCCTCAGCCGTCGAGGCGGCCGACCAGGTCGTAGCCGGCCTCGTCGATGGCGGCGGCGACGTCGGTGTCGGCGAGCGGCTGGGTGCTGTCGACGGTGACCTGGCCGGTGGCGAGGTCGACCGCGACCTCGGTGACGCCGTCGACCTTCGTCAGCTCGGTGGTCACCGAGGTGACGCAGTGGCCGCAGGTCATGCCCTTCACCTGGAAGACCGCGCGTTCGGCGGTCGCGGTGGCGGGGGTCTTGGCGGCGCCGGTGCCGCACGAGCCGCAGCAGGAGGAGGCCTCGGTGGCGGAGGACTCGACGGTGACGGTGGTCTCGCTCATGGTGTGCTCCTGTCGGTCGGTGCGCGCGATGCCTTCCGGAGTGGTCCGGGCGGCTGCTTCACCGAGAACATACCATACCCCCCTAGGGTAAGTAGAAGAGTTGACGCGGCCTCGGTTCCGCTGCGGGGGCCCGGCCTCGGCCCGGTGTCGGCCCGGCCGTGGACCCGGTGCACCCGGGCCCCGCGCAGCCCGTCCCGGCGGCATGGACCCCGGCGTGAAACGCGGCTTCGCCAGCCGGGTGTCGCTGATCAACCCGATGGCCCGGCCGTTCCTGTCCGCGCTCGCCGAGGAGTTCGCCGCCAAGGCCGGGCCGGACCAGCGCTACGCCGCCGAGTGGCTGCACGCCCAGACCAGCGCCGACTACCTGGTGCACGACCCCGCCGAGGGCAGCTACCTGCTGCCCGAGGAGCACGCCGCCGTCCTGGCGGACACCGACGACCCGGCCTTCGTCGCCGCCTTCTTCAAGCCCTCGAATCCATTGCCCCCACCCCCCACTCGCACCACGACAAAGGAGTACGACCGTGTCCGACACCCTGCAGCCGATCAAGGCCTGGATCCTCATGCGCCACCCCGAGCGGACCGACATCGCCCCCGACCTCGACCTGATCGAGAACCGGCTGATCGACTCGCTCTCCTTCGTCGAGTTCGTCTTCCTGCTGGAGCAGGTCAGCGGCCGGAAGATCGACATGACCGCGCTGGAGGTCGACCACGCGCGCACGCTGCGGATCATCGAGGAGCGCTTCCTCACCGCGGCCGTCCACTGACGCTCGGCGAACGCGTCCGGGCCCGTCTCCGGACTCCCACAGGCGGGAGGCCCCCGGGCCGGACGCGGCCGCCGCCCTCGTCCCGAGCGGCGGCCGCGTCCTCCAACGGCTCTCGACCTGGCCTCAAGTCGGCCTTGTACCAGTGCTGTTGCGGTCGACGGGCAGGATGGGCGCGGCCGCCCGCGTACCGGGCCGGCCGCAGTCCCGGACAGCCGACCGACCCCAACACATGAGGTGACAGCCATGGACCAGACCATCCGGAGCGGCCCGCGCGGCCTGCGCGAGATCCTCGCGGCGGGCGAGCGGACGTACTCCTTCGAGTTCTTCCCGGCCAAGGACGAGGCCGGCGAGCGCGCCCTGTGGGCCGCGATCCGGCGGGTGGAGGCGGTCGCGCCGACCTTCGTCTCGGTCACCTACGGCGCAGGCGGCTCCTCGCGCGACCGCACCATCGGGACGACCGAGCGGATCGCCGCGCAGACCACCCTGCGCCCGGTGGCCCACCTGACCGCCGTCGGCCACTCCACCGCCGAACTCCAGGCCATCCTGCGGCGCTACGCGGACGTCGGGATCCGCGACGTGCTCGCGCTGCGCGGCGACCCGCCGGGCAACCCGAACGGTGCCTGGGAGCCGCACCCGCGGGGCCTGCGCCACGCGATCGAACTGGTCCACCTGGTCAAGGAGTTCGGCGCCTTCTCGGTCGGCGTGGCGGCCTTCCCGGAGCGCCACCCGCGCTCCACGGACTGGGAGGACGACATCCGGCACTTCACCGCGAAGTGCCGGGCGGGCGCCGACTACGCCGTCACCCAGATGTTCTTCGAGATCGAGCACTACCTGCGGCTGCGCGACCGGCTCGCCGCGGCGGGCTGCGACACCCCGGTCATCCCTGAGATCATGCCCGCCACCGACGTCCGCCAGATCGCCCGCTTCGCCGAGCTGAGCGGCGCCTCCTTCCCGGAGGGCCTGGCCGGGCAGCTGGAGGCGGCCCGCGGCGACCGCGCGGCGGCGCACCGGATCGGCGTCGAGCACGCGACCCGGCTGGCCGAGCGGCTGCTCCGGGAGGGGGCGCCCGGCCTGCACTTCATCACCCTGAACCGCTCCACCGCCGCCCTGGAGATCCACCACAACCTCGGGCTTGTCCGAGGGCTGGACCGCCTCCCGCGGGAGCGCGAGGCCCGGCCACTGATCAGCAGTCCTATCTGACGGGAGAGCCCCATGATCACCACCCGCGACCCGGCGCGCCCGGGCAGACTCCTGCGCACCGAGCGCGAGACCCTGCTGCCCCTGCTGCGCGACACCCCGCTGGAGCGGTTCGAGCTGCCCACCGCCTGTCCGGACTGGACGGTGCGCGAGCTGCTCGCCCACTGCGGCGCCGCGCTGATGCGCATCGTCGAGGGCCGACTGCCCGGCTTCACCCCCGAGCACAACGCCGCCGACGTCGCCGAGCGCGCCGACTGGCCGGTGCGGCGGATCCTGGACGAGCTGGAATCCGGCATGGCCGAGGCGGGCCCGGCCATCGAGGCGGCGGACGGTGAGCTGGACGTGATCGCGCTCGGCGAGTGGGTGCACGCCGGGGACGTCCGGGAGGCGCTCGGCGTTACTGCCGTTCGCCTGCTCGCCCCGATGGCCTTCGCCGCCGCCGCGGTCCTGGCCGTCGAGGGGTCCGCGACGACCACCGCGCGTCCGGCGGACAACGGCATCGTCTGGCCGGACCCGACCCCCGCCGCCCCCGCCCCGGCGCATGTGGTGCAGGCCGGCATCGTCTGGCCGACCCCCGCCCCGGCCGCCGGCTGACCCGCCGGCTGACCGACCTCAGGGGCGCCGGCCGGTCACTCCGGCCGGCGCCCCCGGCAGTCCGGGCACTCCCCGTGGAAGACCCCAGCTCGGCGTCGTCCACCCGCCAGCCGCGCAGCCCCTTCCGGGGCGGCGCCGGCGCCTCCACCTCGACGTTCGCCACCCGCCCGCACCGGCTGCACAGCGCGTGGTGGTGCGGCGGCCCGGACAACTCGAACACCGCCGTCCGGCCCGGCCGTTCGAACTTGCGCACCAGCCCGGTCTCCAGGAAGTTGCGCAGCATCTCGTAGACCGCCTGGCTGGTCAGCGTCCCCAACCGCTCCCGCGCCGCCTCGGTGATCGACTCGACGTCCTGGTGCGGCTCGGCCGCCAGCGACTGCAGCACCTCCAACCGTGGCCCGGTGACCCGCAACCCCACGTCCCGCAGCTGCTGAACGGCGGTCTCACGGTCCGCAGCCAGAGTCTCGCGCGCCATCAGCCCCTACCCGGGTCGACCAAAGATTTGGTCCCGTCCTAGCTTGCGCCCCGCGACCGGCCGCCCCGGAAAGCCGCCGCCTCCCGCCGGGGTGGGCGTCATTCCGACGGCCGTCCAGGTCGGACAGGGCGCCGGGCGGAAGCACGAGACGCCCCTCTCCGCGGAGGAGGGGGCGTCTCGTGCTTCCAGGTGGATCAGGTCGTACGGTGCTTGCCCACGTGGGTCCTGCGTGGCTGAGGTGCCGACATGTGGACCACCCCATCGCAGTCGATCCCGTTCGGCACTCGTCGGGCGGCGGCGGAGTCGACCGCGATCGACTCCGGTGCCCACTGGTAGCCGTCCCAACGGGAGAGCAGGCGGGGGAGGCACTGATGCGAGTAGGCGACGGCCTCGAAGCCGCGTAGCGCCCGCTTCCGGCAGGCTGTCACCACTCGCGGTGGTGGCCGATCACCCGGAAGCTGCCCACGACGCCCTCGCAATCCCAGTCGCCACCCCACTCGTTCTCGTCGAGGCCACGGGCCCGCACGCCGTTGTTGGAGCTGTGGGGGCCCACGACGGCGACCGGACCGCCGTTGTCGCAGTTGAAGCCGCGGAAGACCTCGACGGTCCTCCAGCTCTCGTTGCGAATGTTGAAGCTTCTGGCGCCCAGGCCGCTGGCCGCGGTGATGCAGCCCTCAGTGCCTGCGGAGTACGTACGTTCGTTGATGAAGATCCTTCCCTCCTTGTGGTGGCCGCGTTTGCCGCCTTCACGGCCGCCGCCGCCTTCGCGTCCGCCGCCGCCGCCTTCGCGTCCGCCGCCGCCGCCTTCGCGTCCGCCGCCGCCGCCTTCGCGTCCGCCGCCGCCGCCTTCACGGCCGCCGCCGCCTTCACGGCCGCCGCCGCCTTCGCGTCCGCCGCCGCCTTCGCGTCCGCCGCCGCCGCCGTTGTCGCGCCCGCCGCCGCCGTTGTCACGTCCGCCGCCGCCGTTGTCGTGCCCGCCGCCGCCGTTGTCGTGCCCGCCGCCGCCGTTGTCACGTCCGCCGCCGCCGTTGTCGTGCCCGCCGTTGTCGTGCCCGCCGCCCGCGTTCTTCTCTCCGCCTGCACTGCCGCCGCCAGCGGCGGCCGCGGCCGGGGCCGGGGCGGCTTGTTGGGCGGGCGGGGCCGCCGGCTGGCCAGGCTGGGCTGTCGGTTGTTGGACGGACGGGAGCACCGAGGTGGATCCGGAGGGTGAGGCGTAGGTGATGCCGGTGGCTGCAAGGACTGTCGCGCCTATTCCGGCAGCGGCCACAGTTAATGTGCGCGTGAGCATGTCACTTCTCTCTGTCTCTCTCGCGGACGCCGGCCAGGCGACCGACCTGCGATGAACGTAATGAGAGCCCTTATGGCTGTCATTCCGGATATGTCAAAGGTGTGACGCCATGAGTCCAGCCAGGTGGAATTGCGGCACGAATCGCATACCGATGAAAGACCTGAGGACTGGTGGGCCACGGCCAGGACGGGTGCTCTCCGGTGGCGGCCGGCCAGCGGGCGAACAGGACCTCGCGTCGGAGGTCCGCCCCGGTGGCGGCGGCCGCGCGCAGCCGGCCGCGGACCAGTTCGGCGGCCTCCCGGCCGATCGCCGGCTCGGGCAGGTCGAGCGCGGCGGTGAGGCTGCCGACGCGCACGTACTGGGCCAGGAACCCCGGCGGGACGTCCCGCAGCTGCTGAACGGCGGTCTCACGGTCCGCAGCCGGAGTCTCGTGCGCCCTCAGCCCCACCCAGAGGTCGACCAAAGATTTGGTCCCGTCGCAGCTTGCATCCGCGACTGGCAGCCTCGGAGAAACCGCCGCCTCCCGCTTCTCGCCGGGCGCCGGACGCGTGGCTACAGTGGATCGCAGGGGATGCACGAGTGATGCACGGGGGGATGCCGGCATGTCATGGATCTTCGGAGGTGAAAAGCGGCCGGAGAAAGGCTTTCCGGGCGCGATCGACCTCGACGAGGTCAAACCCTGGATGCGGGCGGCCGGTTCGGTGTCCGGCTCGGCGTCCGCCGAGGATCCGCAGGGTGCCAAGGGGCGGGCGTGGGTGGAGAAGGTCCTCCGCTGGTGCGTGGCCGAGTTCGGGGAACAGGCCGTGCGGCGCGAATTCGCCCTGCCGACCGCGGACTTCCTGCCGACCGGCCTGACCGGGCCCGACCAGCGGGCCCGGATCCGGGAGTTCGTGGACCGCGTCGGCGCCGTGATGGACGCGGACACCGGGGCCCTCGAAGTCCAGCTCTTCGAGGCCGAGGACCAGAACTCCGCAGGGCGGAGCGGCAAGCGCCGCACGGTCGGCCACTACCACCGGACCGAGGGCCGGGACGTCATCGAGCTCGACGTCGGGCACGCCGACCGGCCGGCGGCACTCGCGGCGCTCATCGCCCACGAACTCGGCCATCTGCGCCTGATCGGCGAAGGACGCCTCAGAGCCTCGTGGCCCGAAGCCGACGAGGAGAAGCTGACCGACCTGGTGACCGTCTTCCTCGGCATGGGCGTCTTCACCGCCAACGCCGCGCACAGCTACGCCACGGCCCGGCGCGGCTTCTCCGTCCTGCCGATGGGAGACCTGACCAGCAGGACGCTCAACGGCGCGGCCGCCGACGACACCACGCACCACCTCGGCTATCTCACGCCCGACCAGTTCGGCCACGCCCTCGCCTGCTGCGCCCGCCTACGCGGCGAGCACAACCCGCCCTGGGCCCGCCACCTGGAACCGGGGGTGCACGCGGCCCTCAACCGCGGGCTGGCGGAGGCTGTCAGCGGACGGTGACCTGGATGCTCTTGGTGATGTCGCTGCACCCGACGACCGGTTGCGTCGGCGCGTCGCGGCACTTGCTCCTGTCGTGGAACTCCCAGGTCAGCGTGCTGGTGCCGGGAGCGAGGGCGGTGTAGACGTGGTCGACTCCTTCGACGCAGCCGAGCGAGTCCTCCGGGCAGGGCGTGGTGACGACGTCCGGGCCGGGCCGCAGTGCGGCGCCGTCCCTCGCCGAGGTCTGGATCCAGGCCCCTTGCTGGGGGCCCTTGTTCCCGGCGACGCTGAACCGCTGCCTGACGGCCAGGGTCACCGTGCTGGTCGGGTACGGGGAGGTGGCGTTCCAGGCCTCCTTGTCGGCGGGGAGGGCGAGCTCCGTCTTCGGCCGACCGGCGGCCGGGTCGGTGGGCGCCCCGGGTCCGCTGCCGCAGGCGGCGAGCAGGGGAGTGGCGGCCAGCAGTGCGGCCACCCCGGTGGTGGTGCGACGCATCAGTTCCCGTTGCGGGGTCGGTTCCGGGCGGGTGGGATCGGGGTGGCTGCGGAGTCGGTGGGGGTGTTGGCGGTCAGACGGGGTCGATGGGGGCTCGGGCGTACATCAACTTGCCTGTCCCGTAGGCCAGGTGTGCCGTGCCGTCCTTGCCGAAGGCCAGCGAGGGCCAGCCGTCGCCGGGGGCGACGGGCCGGCTGTTCCACTCTCCGTCGGGTGCGCGCTCGGCGAGCATGACCTGGCCGCCGTCGAGGTAGGTGACGAAGAGGAGCTGGTGGGGACTGCCCGCCGCGGACGGGTGGCGGGGGCCGGCGCCGCCGTTGGCCGGGGCGACCACCTCGATGCTCGGGGGGAGCCCCACGCCTTCGTTGACCCAGGCGTGGACGATGCCGACCTGGTGGTCGGCGTACGCGACGAGCTGGGTGGCGAAGAGGCCGCGGGCCATGGAGACGCCGGCGGCGGCGTGGACGTCCTTGTCGATCACCTGGCTCACGAAGGTCGGCGGCGCGGTGTCGGTCACGTCGCTGGGCACCTCGGCTCCCAGCTTCAGCGGTTCCGGGATGACGGCGGTGCCGTCGTCGAAGCCCTGGAAGTAGGCGACCCTCAGGTTGGCGCTGCTGTCGAAGGCCAGGGAGAGGCCGTTCCTGGTCGCACTCGCTCCGTCGACGCCGCTGATCTGCCACGATGCGCCGACCTTCCGTGCGACGGCCACGGAGTCGCCCTGGAAGGCGTCGCGGTAACCGACGGTGGGTGTGTCGGCGAACGGGGGGTCGTGCAGGTTCGGTTCGATCTGCAGGGAGACGTCGGCCACGCCGCGCGCGATGATCCCGCCCTGGGTGGGGATCTCCTCGAACGACCACTCGTCGTTGGTCTTGGTGCCGAAGATGCCGTTGTCGGTGCCGCCGTCCCGGTAGGCGATGTGCGGAACGTTGCTGGAGTCGAACCCCAGGCCGACCCGCGTGTTGTCGGGGGTGCCGCGGCCGCCGGTGTTGTCGAGCGTCCATTGGCCGTTGTGCCGGCGCGCCACGATCACGGAGGCCTCGGTCGCGGGGCCGGAGAGGTAGGCGATGGCGGGTTCTCCGTTGCCGTCCAGGGTGAGGAAGGACTGTCCGAGGACGATGCCGGAGCCGTCGACGGTTTCCAGGGTGAACTGGGTGGCTTGGGTGGTCATGACAAATGCCCCCCTTTCGGCTGGAAGGGGTTGGGGTGTCGACGCCGCGGAGGGCGCGTGTGGCCGTGCCATGTGTCCCCCTTCAGGCTAGGACGCCGGTCGGGGGCTCGCAGACCGGTCACAACCCGTCATGAGAAGCGATCACAACTCGTCACGAACGTCAGTCCACCAGCCGAGCTTGGCCGCCCGCACCCCCGCCTCGAAGCGGCTGGAGGTGCCGAGTTCCTGCATCACCTCGGAGAGCAGACGGCTGAGGGTGCGCAGGGAGATGCCGAGGGAGCGGGCGGGCTGGCCCCCGGCCTGGCGGTGGCCGGTGTCGGCAGCGGCGTGCTCAACGCGGCGCTCGGGCGCCTCGCCGTCACCAGCGTCCCCGCGCACCGCGCCGCGACGGGCTCGGGCGCCAACAACACCGCCCGCTACCTCGGCTCCTCGCTCGGCGTCGCGGTCACCGTCACCCTGATGGGCCTCGGCCGCCCCGCCAGCGCCCGGGCCGCCGCCGACGGCGCCAACCACGCCGTGCTGGCTGCCACCGTGCTGTGCGTGCTCGGCGCGGCGGGTGTCGGCGCGCCACGGTTCCTGAATACCCCGTACGGGTATATGGTGACCGGCGCCCACCGGGGACACGGCTCTGAGGAAGGCGGACCACCATGCACGCGATCCTGCACGCGCTGTCCATCGCCGGATCGATGACCTGGGAGATCACCTGGGCCCTGATCCTCGGCTTCCTGCTCTCCGCCGTCGTGCAGGCCGTGGTCCACAAGTCCACCGTGGTGCGGTTGCTCGGCGACGACCGCCCGCGCACCCTCGCCGTCGCCTCCGCCCTCGGCGCGGCCTCCTCCTCCTGCTCCTACGCGGCCGTCGCCCTGGCCCGCTCGCTGTTCCGCAAGGGCGCGAACTTCACCGCGGCGATGGCCTTCGAGATCGCCTCGACGAACCTGGTGATCGAACTCGGCGTCATCCTGGCCCTGTTGCTGGGCTGGCAGTTCACCGCGGCCGAGTTCGTCGGCGGGCCGGTGATGATCCTGCTGCTCGCCCTGCTCTTCCGCCTGCTGCTGCGCGAGCGGCTGCTCCGGGAGGCCCGCGAGCAGGCGGAGTTCGGGCGGGCGGGCTCGATGGAGGGCCACGCCGCGATGGACATGTCGGTCGCGGGCGAGGGCTCCTTCGCCCGGCGCCTGCTCTCCCGGCAAGGCCTCACCTCGGTCTCGCACGTCTTCGTGATGGAGTGGGCCGCCATCCTCAAGGACCTGGTGATCGGCCTGCTCATCGCCGGTGCCATCGCCGCCTGGGTCCCCGACTCGTTCTGGCAGGCCTTCTTCTTCGCCGACCACCCGCTGGCCGGCAAGCTGTGGGGCCCGCTGGTCGGCCCGCTGGTGGCGATCGCGTCCTTCGTCTGCTCGATCGGCAACGTGCCGTTGGCGGTGGTCCTCTGGAAGGGCGGCATCAGCTTCGGTGGCGTGGTCGCGTTCATCTTCGCCGACCTGCTGATCCTGCCGATCCTCAACATCTACCGGAAGTACTACGGCCCCCGGATGGCCCTCTTCCTGCTCGGCACCTTCTACACGGCGATGGTGCTCGCGGGTTACACGGTCGAGTTCCTCTTCGGCGGCCTCGGCCTGGTCCCGAACCAGCGGAACGCCGAGATCCCGATGTCCGGCGTCGAGTGGAACTACACCACCTGGCTCAACATCGCCTTCCTGCTGCTGGCGGTGGTCCTCCTCATCCGCTTCTTCCGCACCGGCGGCGCCGCGATGCTCCGCATGATGGGCGGCGCCCCGGACGCGGACGGGCACGCAGCACACGGTGACCCGCACGCGGGCCACGACCACCACGGCCACCACTGACGGGACTTGCGTGAGAAGTCGGCCAGGCCGACTTCTCACGCAAACCATTCGGGCGTTGGGGGACTCGCCGGTCCTGACGGAGACGACGAACGCGGCCCGAAGTGACAGTGCCGGGCGGCTACATCAGGTCGCTGATGACCGGGTGATCTGGGGAGAGGGAGCAGGTGAAGACGCGCATGGTCTCTCGTCGCCCGAGTACGACGTCGGTCGGCTCCTGGCACTGACGCCGATCGCGCGGGCTGCCTTCGAGAAAGCCGACAGGCGCCCAGCTCTCCGTGCCCCCGTCCCATTCGTCGCTGGCGATCGCGGCCACGAAGCGCATCCCGCTGCCGCACGTGCCGCACCGCACCGGGCCGTAGTAGCCCTGGTAGTTCCAGGGTTCATGGCCACCGAGCTTCCAGCCCGGGGCCGTCGAGAGGTCCCAGGAGTAGCGGGATTCGTATTCTTCGGGGTAGTCGGGGTCGGGGAAGGTCGCCGTCTCCCATTCCTCGACCCGGGTCTCGAACTCCTCGCCCAGGACACCCGGGTGCGGGTACTCGGTCACCGGCTCCGGCCGAAGCAGGCAGGGGGTGGGCAGATAGCCGGGCTCACCGATGGCAACCGGCTCCGGCGGCGTCAGAAAGCGGTCTCCCAGGTCATCGGTGCGGCGGTAGCGGACCTGGACCCACGGGCCGGCGATTCCGTTGTAGGGCACCCCCCGAGCGTCGTAGGAGTGCTGGAACGGACACCACAGGATCTGAAGGATGTCCATGCCCTCCGGAAAACCGTCGTACCAGGGCACGTCATGCGCATACACCTGCATCACGGGCAGCAAGGGCCACGATTCGTCCTTGGGTATCCGGTCCCAGGTGATCTCACCGTGGTAGGCGAACGTTGTCGACCGATCGCCCCGGACGTTGGCGGGGCGATGAGGCTGCCGGTGCACCGGATGACGGCCACCCGGACAGGTCGGCCATGCTTCATCCTCCGGCCAGGCCAGCGGCCCTCCCACGGAGCTGTCACGCGGGCCGGGAGTCGCCGGCGCAGGATGCAGCCGGACCGCTGTCCTCGCATGAGCGGCGAGCTCGGGAAAGACCGAGGTGACATCCAACGGCCGCGGCGGAGAGACGGCGGTGGCTTTCATCGCCGCTCCCGACGACATACAGGCATTTCCTTGATCACACGCGGCATCGTACGGAGGACCGGTCTCCCGCAACAGGCTTCAGTCGGCGAAGACCTGCTTCAGTTTCTTGAGCGCGGTGGGGAGGCTGGGGAGAGGTTTGCGTGAGAAGTCGGCCTGGCCGACTTCTCACGCAGGAATGTTCAGGCGTTGGGAATATTGCCGGCCTTGATGGCGGTGACGAACGCCGTCCATGCCTCGGCCGGGAAGACGAGCGCCGGACCGCTGGGGTCCTTGGAGTCACGGACCGGAACGATGCCGGCGAAGCCGTCAGCGTTCCGGATCGACACAGCCTCCGCCTCGAAGCTGATGAACGAGGCATAGCGCTGCGAGATCACATCCGAGTACGGCTGCCACCACACCCTGCGCTTGCCTTCGCGCGCCAGCGTTGCGAGCGCCTCCCGGGTTTCCGGGTCGGTGACTTCGTAGACGTCGAGCAGTATCCCGACCTCATTCGCCTTCACGCCGTGGCGGCCGTTCTCCAGTCGGCTGACCTTGGATTGGTGCCAGCCGAGTCGGGCTGCCACGTCATCGACTCTGAGGCTGAGTCCCTCTCTGATCCTCCGAAGTTCCGCACCCAGCATTCGGCGGCGCACCGTCGGTGTTGCGGCCACGCTCCGACGGGTTGCGGACCCGGACCGGGAGGTAGCCGTCGACCAGGTGCGGGCAGAGGGTCCGCAACATGGTGAGGATCTCGTCCGGGCCGGCGAAGGTCGGCAGTTCGGTGAAGTAGGACTCCTCGTGCTGCCACTGCGCGTCGCAGTCGGGGGTGGGTCCGTACTCGTCGCCCCAGAGGCAGCGGGCGAGGTCGGTGAGGCTGTGGCGCATGGCCGAGATCCTAGATGACTGATGCCAAGGGGCCGCCGACGTGTGGCGCGGCTGGGGCACCTACCTGATGGTTACGGAAACTGCCAGTGGTTGGGTAACTCGGTCGACAGAGTGAGATCGGTTGGCACAGAGTCACGCCATGGCTGATCTGTCTTCCGCGTTGTTCCCGGCTTCCTACCGGTGTCGGGCCGCGACCGTCGCCGATGCCCGTGCGGTACATGACTTGGTTGCCGCCTGCGAGCGCGAGCTCCTGGGCTGTCCCGAGACCGAACCCGACCGCATAGCCGCGGACCTCACACTGCCCGGCCTCGACCTGGCCGTCGATACGTTCCTTGTGTACGACTCGGCCGAGTGTCTCATCGGTCGGGCCTGGGTGCACGGCGGTCGACGCAGTGCGGTCGACGTCCACCCCGATCATCGGGGGAAAGGGCTGGGCAGCGCACTGCTCGACTGGGTCGAGGCGCGGGCACGCCGAGCGGGCAGTGAACGGCTCAGCCAGACGGTCTCGGACAGCGACCGGGCGGCGGTGGAGCTGTTGCGATCCCGCGGGTACGAGCCGTTCGTCGCCCAGTGGCTGCTGGAGATCGCGATGCCCGCCGAACCTGTGGTGCCCGGGCCGCCGCCTGGGATCACCTTGCGTTTTTTCCAACCCGGTGACGAACGAGCCGCGTACCAGCTCACCGAGGACGCGTTCGACGAATGGCAGAAGCGGCGGAAGTCCTACGAGGAATGGGCCCGGCACACCGTCGAGCGCGACACGTTCGCACCGGCGCTCTCACCAGTGGCGTACGCCGGCGAGCAGATGGTCGGCGCGGTGCTGTCGTTGAACGTTCCGGGCACTGACGAGGGATATGTCGAGCGGGTCGCAGTCCGGAGGGATCACCGTAACCGGGGGATCGCCCGCATGCTGTTGCGGGAGTCGTTCCGCGCCTTCTACCGCCAGGGCCACCGCACGTGCACGTTGTGGACTCATTCGGAGACCGGTGCGCTGTCTCTCTACCAGCGGGTGGGCATGACGGTCCGTCGAAGCTCCGCGGTCTACGGCAAGGCACTCGGCATCGAGTAGCACGAACCGGCGCGAAGGCCGCCGGGTGTTCACCGGCAGTCGGTCAGTCGTTGCCGGGCCGGCGCAGGCCGAGCAGCGACAGTCGGCTGGTGATCCGGTCGAACAGCTCCGTCAGCGGCTCGCTGACCTCCCGGCCGAACACGGTGAGCCCGTAGGTGACTTGGGGTGGCGTCGTCGGCTCGACCTTCCGCCAGACCAGGCCGTCGTCGACCAGCGCGCGCAGGGTCTGGGAGAGCATCTTCTCGCTGATGCCCTGGATGCTCTCGCGCAGCTCGTAGAACCGGAGGTCGTTGCTCCGCAAGGAGATCAGCACCCAGATGCCCCACCTGCTGGTCACGTGGTCGACCATGTCGCGCGCGGGGCAGTCGGTGTGAAACACGTCATACCGGGCTCTGGCCTCGGCTTGGCTGTGCTGCAAACCTTCCGTCATGTCATGAACTTACCTCCAGGTATGTCCTTACGAAAAGTTAGCCGCCGCTCCTAGCGTGAGGAGCACAGAGGACACCGACAAGGAGCTGATCATGATCGTGGTGACCGGGGCTACCGGGAACATCGGCCGGCCGTTGACGCAGGCGCTGGCCGAGGCGGGGGAGCAGGTGACGGCGGTGTCGCGGCACGCGGCGGCGGTGCCGGACGGCGTCCGCCACCTGGTGGCCGATCTGGGAAGGCCGGCCGGCCTCAGGCCCGCGCTGGAGGGGGCGAAGGCGCTGTTCCTGCTGCTGTCCGGCGACCTGCACGCCGCAGGGGCCGACCCTACCGACATCATCGCCGAAGCCGCGGCCGGTGGGGTGCGCCGGGTCGTCCTGCTCTCCAGCCAGGGCGTGGCGACCAGGCCGTTCGGCCCGACGCGGATCGCGATGCGCGCGCTGGAGGACGCGCTGCGGGAGTCCGGCCTGGAGTGGGTCGTCCTGCGGCCGGGCGGCTTCGCCTCCAACGCCCTGTGGTGGGCCGAGTCCGTTCGCGCGCACCAGGTCGTCGCCGCGCCCTTCGGGGACGTCGGCGTGCCGATCATCGACCCGACGGACATCGCCGCAGTCGCGGCGGCCTGCCTGCTGGACGACCGGCACGCGGGCGGCGTGTACGAGCTGACCGGCCCGGAGGTGATCACGCCGCGCGGGCAGACGGAGGCCGTCGCGGCCGCGCTCGGCACGCCGGTGAGGTTCCACGAGCTCACCCGCGACGAGGCCAGGGCCGCCATGGCCCGGAGCATGCCGGCGGAACTCGCCGACGACACCTTGGACATCCTCGGCTCCCCGAACCCGGCCGAGCTGCGCGTCAGTCCGGACGTTCAGCGGGTCCTCGGCCGGGCCCCGCACCCCTTCGCCGACTGGGCCGCCCGCAATGTCGCCGCGTTCCGTTGAGACCGGTCGGCACCTCCCGTACCTGGGCCATGCGCCGTGCCTTCGAGATGATCCGAGCCGCCCCCCGCGCGACTGACAACCTTGGCCGTCAGCACCGACTCAAGAACAGTCTCAGTACCGCCATGTTCAAGGGGCAAGCCCTGGAGCGCTGGCAGTACGAGGTCACGGCCGGCGGGCGCATCTGGTACCTGATCGACGATGCCGACCGCATTGTTTGGATCACCTACGCGGGCACCGGTCATCCCAAGGCCACGGACTGACCTACGTCCGAGTTCATCCCGCTTCGAGGGCGACAAAACGCTCGGCTGGGGGACCCCAGCCGAGCGTCTCGCCGGGCTCCTGGCCGACGCCAGGCGATCACTGTGTTGCGATGTCCCCGGGAATCCGCCGATTCCCGGGGATCGACTGCACCTTGCCGTAGCAGCCGCACGCGGGAGGTGCGGTGGCGGACGCGGTGGTGGCGGTGCCGACTCCGAGGCCGGTGAACGAGACGGCTCCCGCGGCGATGGCAGCGAGCTTGGTAGGCATGGGCGTTCTCGCTGCCCATGGGACAGGTGGATGGGCCCGGGGCGGACGGTGAGGCCGCCGATGACATGCCTGGGCGATCAGCCCCCGGGCGGTCAGGCCGAGACGTGGTACCAGTAGCCGCCGGTGCGCAGGCCGACGTAGTGGACGTTGGTGCCCGTCTCCTTCGCCTCGTACATCATGTCCGCACCGGTGGCGGGGTCGGTGCCGGCGTAGAGCACGACGTGGGTGGTGGTGTGCGGGTCCGTCCCGAAGTACTCGACGTCGCCGGGCCGGCGCTGGGACTCCGCGATCGGGGTGAGGTGGCTGTCCAGGGTCTGCTGGTCGGTGTCGCCGCCGCCCGCGAGGTCGATGCCGGCGCCGAACCAGAAGGCGGCCCGGACCAGGCCCGAACAGTCCAGGCCGGCCGTGGTGTTGGCCGGGCAGGGCTGGATCGAGCCGGTGTAGCCGTCGCAGGTGCCGAGCGACGGGCCGGGGCCCTCGCCGCGCAGGGAGTGGCCGCCGCCCCACACGTAGGGGACGCCCAGGTACGACTTCGCCGCGTTCAGGACCTTGGCGGGGTCGATCGGGCCGCTGGGCAGCGGGGTGGGGGTGCTGGTGTAGAGGGCGTTCTTGACGGCGGTGCCGACGACCCCGTCGATGGCCAGGGCGTGCGAGGCCTGGAAGTTGCGCACGGCCGTGTCGGTGGCCGGGTCGAACTGCCCGTCCACGGTCAGGCGGCCCGCGTTGAACGAGTTCAGCATCGTCTGCAGGGTCGAGACGCACGGGCCGCTGGCGCCGGTCTGCAGGTCGCCGCACTGGGTGCGCAGGTCCACGGTGCCGGAGGCGGCGGCCGCCGCCGTGTCGAGCGCCGACTTGGTGGCCGGCCCGACGATGCCGTCGACGCTCAGGGCGTGCGCGGCCTGGAAGTTGCGCACGGCCGTGTCGGTGGCCGGGCCGAACTGCCCGTCCACGGTGATCCGGGCACCGGTCAGGTTCAGCTCCAGCTGGAGCTGGGTGACGCAGCCGTCGGCCTCACCCTGCTGCAGGTCGGCGGGGCAGGCCGAGGAGGTGAGGGGTACCGGGGTCGGCGCGGCCGCGGCGGATGCGGCCGAGGCGGTGTACGCGCCGACGCCGGTCAGCACGGCCGCCAGGGCCAGGCCCAGCGACAACCGGCGCCGGGTGGGGAGGGGGGTGCTCACAGGAGGCTCTCCAGATCCGTGATGAGTCGTCAGAGATGGCGGGGCGCACAACTGTGCCTCATCTTGCCGTCCGTCGGGGAGTCGGCCTGACGTCTCATCGGCCACGGGGACGCGTCCCGCGGCGCTGACCTGTGTTGTGAGACGCGTTTCCACTTGGGCGTGAGACCTCTGTGAGGGAACACGTCCTTCCCCGGGCCCGAGCCGGCCGCCCGGCACCGGCGGGGGCGCAACCGGGTGAGGCCTCGGGGCCTGGCTGTTGGCGGGGCGCGCTGTGCGCGTTCGGTGCACGCTGCCCGACGGCTGGATGCCGTTCGTGGGCTGGAAAAATACCGGCCTGGGGTATCCTCCAAGGCTTGCCTTCGATACCCCCCATGGGTATAAATGAACCCGGCACCGCCCGATACCCCTGCAGGGTATGACGGCCCGGCCGCGCACGTACCTCGAAGTACCGACTGTCACGAGGAGCAACGATGACCACGCAGGCACCCGCCTCCACGGAGGTGGAACTCTCGATCGGCGGAATGACGTGCGCCTCGTGCGCGGCCCGCATCGAGAAGAAGCTCAACCGGATGGACGGCGTCTCGGCCAGCGTCAACTACGCCACCGAGAAGGCGAAGGTCACCTTCGAGGGCGAGGTCGAGGTGGCCGACCTGATCGCCACCGTCGAGGCCACCGGCTACACCGCCGCCCTGCCCAAGCCCCCGGCCGCCGCCGGTGGCGAGGGCGTCGAGCAGGCCGAGCCCGCCGACGAGCTGGCCCCGCTGCGCCAGCGGTTGTTCACCGCGCTGGCCCTGGCCGTCCCGGTGATCGCGATGGCGATGGTGCCGGCGCTGCAGTTCGACAACTGGCAGTGGCTGTCACTGACCATCGCCGCCCCGGTCGTCACCTACGCCGCCTGGCCGTTCCACAGGGCAGCCTTCACCAACGCCCGGCACGGCGCCGCGACGATGGACACCCTGGTCTCGCTCGGTACCGGCGCCGCGTTCCTGTGGTCGCTGTGGGCGCTGTTCTTCGGCGACGCCGGGATGCCGGGCATGCGGCACGGCTTCGAGTTCACCATCGCCCGCAGCGAGGGCGCCTCGAACATCTACCTGGAGGCGGCGGCCGGCGTCACCGCCTTCATCCTGGCCGGGCGCTACTTCGAGGCCCGCTCCAAGCGCACCGCAGGCGCCGCTCTCAAGGCGCTGCTGGAACTGGGTGCCAAGGACGTGACGGTGCTGCGCGGCGGAACCGAGGTGCGGATCCCGATCGCCGAGCTGGCGGTGGGCGACCGGTTCGTGGTGCGTCCCGGCGAGAAGATCGCCACCGACGGCACGGTGGTCGAGGGCGCCTCGGCGGTGGACGCCTCGATGCTGACCGGCGAGTCGGTGCCGGTCGAGGTCGGGGTCGGCGACAGCGTCACCGGCGCCACCGTCAACGCGGGCGGCCGGCTGGTCGTCGAGGCGACCCGGGTCGGAGCGGACACCCAGCTCGCCCGGATGGCCAAGCTGGTCGAGGACGCGCAGAACGGCAAGGCCGCCGCGCAGCGCCTCGCCGACCGGATCTCCGCGGTCTTCGTGCCGATCGTGATCACCCTCGCGGTGGCCACCCTCGGCTACTGGCTGGGCACCGGCGGGGGCTGGACCGCCGCCTTCACCGCCGCCGTCGCCGTGCTGATCATCGCCTGCCCGTGCGCCCTGGGCCTGGCCACCCCGACCGCGCTGCTGGTCGGCACCGGCCGCGGCGCCCAGCTCGGCGTCCTGATCAAGGGCCCGGAGGTCCTGGAGTCCACCCGCAAGATCGACACCATCGTCCTGGACAAGACCGGCACCGTCACCACCGGCCAGATGACCCTGCTCGCCGTCCACGCCGTCGAGGGCGTCACCGAGGCCGAGGTGCTGCGCCTGGCCGGCGCCCTGGAGCACGCCTCCGAGCACCCGATCGCCCGGGCGATCGCCACCGCCGCCGCCAAGGCCGGTGAACTGCCCGCCGTCGAGGGCTTCGAGAACGTGCCGGGCCTGGGCGTCCAGGGCGTGGTGGACGGCCACGCCGTGGTGGCCGGCCGGGAGGCGCTGCTCAACGAGTGGTCGCAGTACCTGCCGGAGGCCCTCGCCGAGGCCAGGCGCAAGGCCGAGTCGGCCGGCCGCACCGCGATCGCGGTCGGCTGGGACGGCGAGGCGCGGGCCGTGCTGGAGGTGGCGGACGCGGTCAAGCCGACCAGCGCCGAGGCCATCGCCAAGCTGCGGGCCCTGGGCCTGACCCCGGTGCTGCTGACCGGTGACAACAAGCTGGTCGCCGAGGCGGTCGCCGCCGAGGTCGGCATCGAGCCGGAGCAAGTGATCGCCGAGGTCATGCCGCAGGACAAGGTCGACACCGTCAAGCGGCTGCAGGCCGAGGGCAAGGTCGTGGCGATGGTCGGCGACGGCGTCAACGACGCGGCCGCGCTCGCCCAGGCCGACCTGGGCCTGGCCATGGGCACCGGCACCGACGCCGCGATCGAGGCGGGCGACCTGACCCTGGTCCGTGGCGACCTGCTGGCCGCGGCGGACGCCATCCGCCTCTCCCGCAAGACCCTCGGCACCATCAAGAGCAACCTGTTCTGGGCCTTCGGCTACAACGTCGCCGCCCTGCCGCTGGCGGCGGCCGGGATGCTCAACCCGATGATCGCGGGGGCCGCGATGGCCTTCTCCTCGGTCTTCGTGGTCGGCAACAGCCTCCGGCTGCGCCGCTTCCGCTGATCCCCCTCCCCGATGACCCCGAGGCCCCGGAACCGCTGCCCGGTTCCGAGGCCTCGGCGCGTCCGGGCCCTCCTTGTACCGCCGAATCGCCATCACGCACCGTAGTCCAGATCGTTGACCCGGATCGGCCGCCGGAATCCGCCTCGTCCGGGCGCGCCCGCTCCGACCTGCGCTTGAAGGGGATTTTGCGAGGGCTTGGGGTGGCGCTCACCGAAGTCCTACCTCACCGCGACCGGACCGAGATGTGACGCTCCGACACTTGTTAGGCAAGCCTTTCCTGCCCTAGGTTCTCGTGTCGCCAGGTCGATGCCCTGCGACTGCCGCAGGCGTGCACGGCCGAACCCGCTTCCTCGGAGGACCCTCACCATGCCCGGAACCGCCAGGCCCCTCGCGGCCCTGTCCCTCCTCGCCGCCTGTGCCCTCGCGCTCACCGCGTGCGGCAGCTCCGGCGGCTCCGGCGGGGACAGCGCTTCCCCCGAGGCCTCCGGCACCGCCCTGGCCGGCCAGACCATCACCCTCTACAGCGGCCAGCACGAGCAGACGGTCAAGGCGCTGACCGACGACTTCACCAAGCGCACCGGCATCAAGGTCGAGCTGCGCTCCGGCGACGAGGCCGAGCTGGCCAACCAGATCCTCCAGGAGGGCGACGCCTCCCCGGCCGACGTCTTCTACGCCGAGAACCCGCCCGCGCTCACCGTCCTCGGCGACAAGGGTCTGCTCGCCAAGGTCGCCCCCGACACCCTCAAGTCCGTCCCGGCCAACGACAGCTCCGGCAAGGGCGACTGGGTCGGCGTCTCCGCCCGCACCTCCGCCTTCCTCGCCGCCACCGGCAAGGGCGCCGACACCGCGCCGCCCGCCTCCGTCCTCGACCTGGCCAAGCCCGAGTGGAAGGGGCGCCTGGGCATCGCCCCCAGCGAGACCGACTTCGCCCCGGTCGTCACCCAGGTCCTCAAGGCCAAGGGCGAGGACGCCGCCAAGCAGTGGCTCAAGGGCCTCAAGGACAACGCCAAGGTCTACGACAGCAACGAGACCCTCTCCGCCGCGATCAACAGCGGCGAGGTCGAGGGCGGCGTCATCGACCACTACTACTTCTACCGGATGCGCGACGAGAAGGGCGCCGCCGAGACCCACGCGACCCTGCACTACTTCCCCAAGGGGGACCCGGGCTCGCTGGTCGACGTCTCCGGCGCCGCCGTCCTCAAGCACGGCAAGCACCAGGCCGCCGCCCAGGCCTTCCTCGGCTACCTCGCCTCCGCCCCGGCCCAGACCGTCATCGCGAACTCCGCGAGCTACGAGTACCCGCTGGTCGACGGAGTGAAGGGCAAGCCCGAACTGCCCGCCCTGGACGGCATCGGCACCGTCGCCGACCCGGCCCAGCTCGGCGACGGCAAGCAGGCCCTGGCCCTGCTGCAGGACGCCGGTCTGCTCCAGTGACGACCCCCGTTGCCGGGCCGCGGGGGCGATGGCGGGCCACCGGCCTGCTCGCCCCCGTCGCCGTCGCCGTCGTCGCGGTGGTCGCCTCGCCGCTCGGCTTCGTCATCGCCCAGGCCGCGCAGGCCGGTTGGGAC
Organism: Kitasatospora sp. NPDC101155; assembly: GCF_044768305.1. Taxonomy (NCBI): domain Bacteria; kingdom Bacillati; phylum Actinomycetota; class Actinomycetes; order Kitasatosporales; family Streptomycetaceae; genus Kitasatospora; species Kitasatospora sp. NPDC101155. The sequence goes on from NZ_JBIWPN010000017.1 coordinate 141,881, forward strand.
CAGACCCGGCGGCTGCTCGGCCGCCCGCTGATCGCCACCCTGCTCGGGCACACCCTCGGCCTGACCGCCGCCGTCACCCTGGCCACCGCCGTCCTCGGCTTCGGCGCCGCCTACCTGGTCGAGCGCACCGCCCTGCCCGGGCGCCGGGCCTGGACCGTCGCGCTCGCCCTGCCGCTCGCCGTACCGGAGTTCGTCCGCGGCTACTCCTGGGTGTCGCTGTTCCGCTCCGTCCACGGCTACTGGGGCGCGGTGCTGGTGATGACCTGCTCGCTCTACCCGCTGGTCTTCCTGCCGGTCGCGGCCGCCCTGCGGCACGGCGACGCCGCCGCCGAGGAGGTCTCCCGCTCGCTCGGCCGCGGCCGCCTCGCCACCCTGTGGCGGGTCACCCTCCCGCTCACCCGGCCCGCGCTGGCCGGCGGCGTGCTGCTGGTCTCGCTCTACCTGCTCGGCGAGTACGGCGCCTTCGCGATGCTGCGGTACACCACCTTCGCCACCGCCGTGTTCACCCAGTACAAGCTGGGCTTCGACGCGGCCTCGGCCTCCCTGCTCACCCTGGTGCTGGTCGCGCTCGCCCTGCTGCTGGTCGGCCTGGAGGCCTGGGCCGGCCGCCGGGCCAGGGTCACCCGGCACGGCGCCCTCGCCCGCCCCGCCCCGCCCGTGCGCCTCGGCGGCTGGACCGTCCCGGCGCTCGCCGCCCTGGCCGCGCTGGTCGGCGTCTCGCTCGGGGTGCCGCTGTACGCGCTGGCGTACTGGCTGATCAAGGGCAGCTCCACCACCCTGCCCTCCGCCTCCGTCCTCGGCGCCACCCTGGCCACCCTCGGGTACGCGCTCGGCGCGGCCGTGGTCGCCACCGCCGCCGCCGTCCCGGTCGCCCTGTACGGCTGGCGGCGCGGCACCCGGCCGGCCCGCGCGGTCGAGCGGGTCGCCTACCTCACCCGGGCGCTGCCCGGCATCGCGGTGGCCCTCTCGGTGGTGTACTTCGCGGTCCGCTGGGCCCAACCCCTGTACCAGCAGCCGCCGATGCTGATCGCCGGGTACGTCGTGCTGTTCTTCCCGCTGGCGTTGACGGCCGTGCGCGCCGCCCTCGCCCAGGTCCCGCCCGGCGTCGAGGAGGCCGCCCGCTCGCTCGGCACCCGGCCGCTCGCCGTCCTCGGCCGGGTCACCCTGCCCCTGGTCCTGCCCGGCCTCGGCGCCGCCGTCGCCATGGTCGGCCTCACCGCCTCCACCGAGCTGACCGCCACCCTGCTGCTGCGCCCGACCGGCACCCAGACCCTGGCCACCCAGTTCTGGGTCTACACCAGCGGCCTCGCCTACGGCGCCGCGGCGCCGTACGCGGCCCTGATGGTCGCGCTGTCCGTCCCCTCCGTCCTGCTGCTGACCCGCCGCACCCTCGGCCGTCCCGGGAGCACCCCATGACCGGACTCTCCGTCGTCGACCTGCACGCCGCACACGGGCGCAGCCCGGTCCTGCACGGCATCGACCTGACCGTGCCGGACGGCGCCCTCGCCTGCGTGCTCGGCCCCTCCGGCTGCGGCAAGTCCACCCTGCTGCGGGTGCTGGCCGGCTTCCACCCGGCCGCCGCCGGGCAGGTCGTGCTGCACGGCCGCGTCCTGGACGACGGCCGCAGCCGGCTCGCCGCCGAACACCGCGGCATCGGCCTCGTCCCGCAGGACGGCGCGCTCTTCCCGCACCTGAGCGTCGCCGCCAACATCGGCTTCGGCCTGCCGCGTTCGCAGCGCCGCGCCCGGGTCGGCGAACTGCTGGACCTGGTCGGCCTGCCCGGACTGGGGGAGCGCCGCCCGCACCAGCTCTCCGGCGGCCAGCAGCAACGCGTCGCCCTCGCCCGGGCGTTGGCGCCCCGGCCGCGCCTGCTGCTGCTGGACGAACCCTTCGCCGCCCTGGACGCCGCGCTGCGCGCCGAGCTGCGCCGCGAAGTCGCCGCCACCCTGCGGCAGTCCGGGACCACGGCGGTCCTGGTCACCCACGACCAGGACGAGGCGCTGTCCTTCGCCGACACCATCGCCGTGCTGCGCGACGGCCGGATCGCCCAGTCCGGCAGCCCGGACGAGCTGTACCACCGCCCGGCGGACACCGCCGTCGCCCGGGTGCTGGGCGAGGCGAACCTGATCCCCGCCGAGACCACGGGAGTCGAGGCCCGTACGGCATTCGGCGCCCTGTCGCTGGCCGACCCCTCCACCGCCCCCGGTCGCGGCCTCGCGCTGCTCCGCCCGGGCCAACTCCGGCTCACGGCCGAGCCGGTGGCGGGAGCCGTCCCGGCGAAGGTGATCGGCAGCGACTTCCGGGGCCACGACCACCGCGTCGAACTCCGCCCCGAAGCCGCCGGGCTGCCGGACACCCTGATCGCGGCCTCGGACCGCTCATGGCCGACGGGCGGCGAGACGTACGTCGGTGCCGCCGGGCCGGTGCACGTGCTGCCGGAGGCCCTGGTCGGCCGAGGGGTTTAGGGTTCGACCCATGGACGAAGACACCGCCCTCTGGTACCGGATAGCCGATCTCCTTCCGGAGCCCGCCTCGAAAGAGGTCAAGGACTGCTGGCAGATCGGGGAGCAGGAGTGCGGGCTCGGTCTGCTGGTCGAGGGCCTGCTCGCCCGCCAGGTCCCGATCGGCGGTGCGGACCGGGCGCAGATCTCCGTGCTCGCCGAGCAGTGGGGCGAGCGCGAGCGGCTCACTCCCGGCCTCCTGCGCTGCCCGGGCGACAGCGCTCCCGCCGGGGTGCGGCTGCTCGACGGCGAGCGCGACGAGGCCGAGGTGGTGACGGGCTGGAGCGAGCCGGAGCTCGCCGACCTGGTGCTCGTGCCGTGGATCGGCTGCACCCGCTGCGGGCGGGTCCTGCTGCGCGCCCACACCTGGGAGCCCTGGGACGACTTCTCCTACCTCGCCGAGCGCTACGTGATCAGCACGCCGGACTGCGACGCGGCGCTGCGGATCTTCCCGTTCGACTCCGTCGGTGAGGCCTTCGCCGAGCTCCTGCACGGCTGCCCGGAGGCTTAGGACCCGTTCGCACCCGTGCCCGGCGGTGGCTCAGCCCTCCTCCGGCAGCTCCACCGCCTGCCAGCGGTACGCCGCGTCCTCCTGCCACACCTGCAACTCGCCCTCCACCACCGCCGCCAGGCACAGCCGCCAGTCGTCCCCCACGGCCAGCGCGACCCGGGTGGCCGGGCGCAGCGTGGGCCGCCACCAGCGCGGCCGCCGCGAGGCGCCGCCGGCCGGCAGCCGCAGCCGTACCCCGCCCGCGCCCGCCAGGGCGATGGTCGGCCCGCCGCGGTGGCCGACCATGGCGATGCCGAGGGCGGGCTCCCCGTCGCCGATCTCCGGGGCCGCCCCCGCCCCCGCCGGGCCCAGGGTGTGCAGCTGGACCGAGCCGTCCGCCCGCAGGGTGGCGGCCTGCGGTCCGGCGGAGGTACGGGCCAGCGCCCCGGCGCGCAGGGCGCCCGGCGGGCCGAGCGGGATGGGCGGCCGGCCGGCGCCCGGCCGCCAGCTGAGCACGCGCTCGCGGTGCTCGACCAGCACCAGCCAGGCGCCGGGGCGTTCCTCCTCGGCGGCGAGCACCCGGTCGGCGGGGCAGCCGGGGTGCTCCTGGCCGGTCAGGGTGAGGCCGGGCGCCCAGCGGTAGGAGCGCAGGGCGCCGCCGGCCGCGGTCCACACCGTCAGCTCCCCGGCCGAGTTGACCGCCCCGGCCAGTCCGCTGATTCCGCGCGCCGCCTCCCACCAGCCGGTCGCGGTGCCGACCCAGAGGGTGCCGGACCGGTCCTCGGCGCAGACCACCAGCTCGCCCTGGCGACCGGCCCAGCCGGCCGCCAACTCCCGTACCGTTCCAGGGCCCTGGCCGGCGGGCAGCCGCTGTCCGGTGCGGCCGGGGCCGGCCAGCGCGGTGCCGTCGGCGCCGCCGGTGACCACCAGCGGCCGGCCGGCGCGGTCGGGCAGGACGGCCAGGCCCGCGGTGCGGGCCACCGGACGGTGGGCGCGCAGGAGTTCGCGGCCGCGGGCGACCCACGGGCCGAGCGGGGAGGGGCGGCGGTCCGGGTCCCGGGCCAGCGGTTCGCAGGCCCAGCGGGCCAACTCCTCGCCGTAGCCGGCCGCGAGCATTTCGGCGCGGGCCTGTTCGGCGGCGAGCCGGTGGTCGAGCCGGCCGTGGTCGGGCAGCAGCAGGGTGCGGGCCAGGGTGCCGACCGCGAAGAGGTCCTTGGCGGTGGTCGGGAAGCCACCGACCTGTTCGGCCTCCGGCGGGACGTGCCCGGGGGTGAACACCGCGACGGTCAGGGTGTGGTCGAGCGGGGCGAGGAAGGTCAGGTCGATCAGCTTGACCTGGCCCTGGCCGTCCACCAGCACGTTGGCGGGGGAGATGTCGCGGTGCACCCAGCGCTTGCGGTGCAGCTCGTCGACGATCCGGCACAGCCGCGCCAGCACCTCGGCCACCGCCGTCTGGCCGCCGCGCTGGCTGCGCGCCCAGGTGTGCAGCGGCACGCCTTCGACCCAGGGCGAGATCTGGTAGCCCAGCAGCCCGCCGGAGGACACGGTGCCCGGCCGGTGCGGGGAGGGCCCGAGCAGGAAGCTGGGCACCACCAGGTCGTTGACGCCGAGCCGGTGGGCGTTGTGCGAGACGTCGTCCCAGCGCCCCAGCCAGCGGCGCACCTCGGACGGGTCGCGCTCCAGCATGATCTTGGCGGCGACCAGTTCCTTGATCCCGTTGTGGCCGGTACGAACGGCCCGCCACACCTCGGCCTCGCCGCCGCGGTGGTGGAACTCCAGCAGTTCGTACTGCTCGGGGTCGAACTCGGGCCCGAAGCGGAGCCCGGGCACCCAACGAGACTCGGACACGCGACCCCCGACGCTTCTCACCGCTGCTGATGTGGCTGCCCAGGATAGTCCGGGTTCCTGTTCGGCCGCCCCGAGGAGGGCCTATTCTGATGGCGCCCGAGCAACATCACGAAATCACGTCAACTCATGATCGTGCGGGGACTGTTGATCATGCGGTGGGCGACTGTCGAACATCAGGGGGACGGTGCATGCTGCTGATCGCGATGCTGCTGGTCGTGGTGGCACTGGCCGGTGTGGCCGCCGTCGTACTCGCGCGCCGGCGAACGGCCCTGGACGCCACCGGCGTTGCCAAGGCCCTCGCCGCCGCCGCCGAACAACTCGCTGCCGGCAAGGCCCCGCAGGCCCGCCGCCGCTACGCCCGGCTGGCCCGCCAACTCGCCAACGGACCCCGGGAGCTGAGCCCGCAGCGCGGCCTCGCCCTGCTCGGCCAGGCCGAGGCCACCATCCCCACGGGCGACCAGCAGGCCACCCTCGCCCTGCACCGCGAGGCCTTCCCGCTGCTCGCCGACCCGGCCCGGCAACTGCCCCGGTGGAGCCTGCGCCGCCTCGCCGAGGAACGCACGCAGGCCCCCGACGGCGACCTCGGGCCGCTGCTCGCCTTCCTCCAGGCCACCGCCGCCGGCGCCGACCCCGGCGAGGAGGCCGAGGCCGCCGCCCGCACCCAGCACTGGCTGCAACGGCTGTGCCACGAGGGCACCGCCGACCAGCGCGACCACGCCACCGCCCGCGCCCTCGCCGCCCTGCCCGGCCGGGACTGGCCGGTGCTCGCCCGGGCCGCCCTGCTGCGGGCCACCGGCCGGGCCGCCGAAACCGAACCCCTGCTCGCCGCGGCCGCCCCCGGCGGCAGCGGCGAACTCTGGTTCCGCTGGGGCGCCCAACTGTTCACCCTGCACCGCGACGAACCCGCCGTCACCGCCTTCGACGAGGCGCTGCGCCGCGGCCCCGGCGAGCCCTCCCCCTGGGGGCGCGGCCCGGCGCTGCGCACCGACAGCCTGCTCTTCCGCGGCCTGGCCCGCCAGCGGCTCGGCGCCACCGACGCGGCCTGGGCCGACCTCGCGGCCGCCGCCGGGGAGAGCCCGAACGACCCGCGCCCGCGCTACGCCCTCGGCCGGCTCGCCCTGCTGCTCGGCGCCGACGACCAGGCCCGGGAGCAGTTCACCGCGGCCCTGACCGTCCAACCCTCCTTCGCCCCCGCCCGGTTCGGCCTCGCCCTGGTCCACGAGCGGGCCGAGCGCCCGGCCGAGGCCGCCGCCGACTACCGGGCCGGCCTCGGCCAGGCCCCCGACTGGCGTGCCGCCCGGGTCCGGCTCGGCGCCGCCCTGATAGCCGCCGGCCAGGCCGCCGAGGCCGAGCCGATCCTGCGCGCCGAGGCCGAAACCGAACCGGACTCCCGCTGGAGCCGGATCGCCGCCTTCCACCACGGCCTCGCCCTCGCCCGCACCGACGACCAGGCCGGCGCCCTCGCCCGCTGGGAGCGGCTGGACGACCGCGAGCTGAAAGAGCGTCGGGCCCTGGCCCGCGACCGGCTCGCCCGCACCCGGCTGGCCGCCGACCCGGTCGCCGCCCGCGGACTGTGGCAGCAGGCCGCCGCCGAGCACCCCGCCGCCCCCGGCTACCGGGCCGCGCTGCGCGAAGCCGCCCTGCGCGAGGCCGCCCACCTGCTGGTCACCGGCCGCGACCACCCCGAAGCCCGCCAACGCGCCGTCGCGGCGCTCGCCCTGGCCGACGCCCTGCCCGGCGCCCTCACCCACCGGCAGTCCCGGCTGCGCGCCGCCCTCTCCCTGGCCGAGGGCGCCCCCGAGCAGGTCACCGCCCTGCTCGACGCCACCGCCGGGCCGCGCGACCGCTACCACCTGGCCGCCGTGGCCCTGCTGGCGGGCCGACCGGTCCAGACCATCGCCCTCCTCGGACCGCTCGACCCCGACCCGGCCGGGGATCCGGCGCTCGCCCGGCTGCGCGCCCTGCTCGCCGAACGGGCCGGCAACTGGGCCACCGCACTGGACTGGTACCGCCACTTCCTGACCGCCCCCATGGCGGCACCGGCGCACCCCACCGGCGACTGCGCGGTCTGCGCCCACCCCGCCACCGGCACCTGCGGCGGCTGCGGCCGCGAGAGCTGCGCCGCACACCTGCACGCACCCGCCGGGGCCGCCTCCCCGCGCTGCGTCCGCTGCACCGGCCCGGCCCTGCGCGCCGTCCTGGACTGCGCCCGCCGGGCCGGTACCCCGGAGCAGGCCGAACCCGTCCTCGCCGCCTGGGCCGAGGCGCTCGGCGACAGCGCCGCCGCCGCGCCGCTGCGGCTCGACCTCGCCCTGCTGCGCGCCGAACTCGGCCGCCTGGACGAGGCGTTGGCCGACCTGCCGGAGGACGCCGGCGCCGCCCGGGCCGCCGTCCTGGTCCGCCGGGCCGGTGCCGCACTCGCCGCCGAACAGCCCGGACGGGCCGCCGGCGACCTGCGCCAGGTCCTCACCCTCGCTCCCGACCACCCGCAGGCGGTCGGCGCGCTGGTCCTGCTCGCCGAGCACGAGGCCCACCAGCACGCCGTCGAGGGCCGCCACCGCGAGGCCTACCAGGCCTACCGCGCGCTCCTGCGCAAGGACCCGGCCCACCCCCGGGTGCTGCACGCCCTCGGCCTCGCCGGCTACCGGCTGGCCGTGACCGCCGACGACCAGGACGTCTGGGCCTGGACCCTCGGCTGCCTGGTCGCCGCCCTGCACCAGCCCGGCCTGTGGGACGAGGCCGCCCGGATCACCGGCCGCACCCCCGAACCGGAGCGGATGGCGACGGCCCGCACCGCGCTCACCGACCGCCTCCACGAGGACCTGCGCGCCCTCGACCGGGCCGCCGGACGCAGCGGCGACGAGGTCACTGCCTGGACCCTGCGCCTGGGCATGGAGGCCCACGCCGCCGACGCCTTCGCCCAGCAGGACGTCCGGATCACGCTGCCCGGCCGCCCCGCCCGCCGCCTCGCCGTCGGCCCCACCCTCGACCGGCTGCTGCGCGCCGAGCCCGAACTCGCCGCCTGGGCCGCCGCCTTCGAGCAGGCCGTCGGGGCCTGGCGGCGCCCGGCGGGCCCCGACGCACCCGCGCTCACCCGGGCCCTCGGCCTGTTCGGAGAACTCGGCCCGCAGCGCTACCTGAGCCTCCAGGGCCGCCAGGCCGCCGCCGTCGCCGCCCTGGACGCGGTCGCCGAGCACGAGCGCGGCGAGGGCTGGCAGGCGCTGCTCGGCGAGTCCCTGGTCAGCCAGGCCCGCGAGCACCACCGCAACCAGGACTGGCGCGAGGCCCTGGACTGCCTCACCCGCGCCCGGACCGTCCCGGGCGCCGTGCTGCCCGCCGACGCGGCCGGGATCGCCGCCGAGTCCGGCGTCCGGGCCGCCCGCGCCCTGCTCAAGGGCAGCGACGACGACCAGGCCGGAGCCGCCGCGCTGCTGGAGAAGGCCTTCGCGCTGGCCTCGGACGACCAGGAGGTGCGCGGCGACCTCGGCGCCACCTACGCCCAGTGGGCCCGCAAGATCAACAACGAGGACAAGGACTACACGCGCGCCCTCGCGCTGCTGCAGAAGAGCCTCGACCTCGTTCCCGGGGACCTGACCGCCATACGCTTCCTGCAGGCCGCCCTCGGCAACCGGGCCGGCCAGCTCAGCCACCCCGACGCCACCGACGCGGAGCTGGAGGAGGCCGCCGAGATGTGGCGGCGGCTGATCGACCTCAGCGACGACCCGGACCACCGGCTCGGCCTCGCGTTCGTGCTGCGCCAGCTCGCCCGCTCCGCTGCCTTCGCCGACCGCCGCACCCGCGCCGTCGCGCACATGGCCGAGGCCCTGCGCGTCGACCAGGAGTGGGACGGCGACGTCGCGCGCGAGGCGCCGCGCCGGGTCGCTGTGCTGCTGGCCAACCACGTCATCGACACCATGCGGGACAGCCCGTTCGCCGCCCAGGCCGCCCTGTTGCAGAAGGCCAAGTCCTACGACGACTCGGCCGACATCCGGCGCCTGATGGTCAGCGTCTGGCGCGGTGAGGCGATCGGCCACTACGAGGCCCGCCGCTACGGGGAGGCGATCCGGCTGCTGAAGGAGGCACTCGACCTGTCCGGCTCGCCGGAGGACACCGCGAAGCTGAACAGCGAACTCGGCATCGTTCTCAGCTCCTTCGCCGTCGCCGAGGCCAACGCCCACCGTTACTGGGAGGCCCGCCAGCTGATCGCCACGGCCATCGAGTGCAACCCGGGGGACCGGGAGCTGCGTGCCCTGCAGACGCGGATCAACCGGCTCCGGTGACCGGCAACCGCACGGGAGTCGCCGTCGTCGTAGACCGTGCGTGCCATGAGTGGCCGTCAGTTACCTTCCGGGAGTCGTGAGTTCCGATCAGTTCGACCCGTTCAGCCCGTCCGAGCCGTGAGGAGAGGGACCGCCCGCCATGCCACTGCACGAACCTTCGCCGTACGAGGTCCTGGGCATCCCGCTCACGGCCGGGGTGCGCGAGATCAACCTCTCGGTCGGGAAGGCGCTGAAGGCGGGCCGGTTCACCCGCCAGCAGATCCAGGACGCCGCCGCGCTGCTGCGCAACCCGGACCGCCGACTGGAGGCGGACCTCCAGCAGCCGCTCCCGCCGGAGCCAGTCGACCAGGCCGCCGACCTCCTCGCGCCCGCGCTCGCCGAACCGCTGCTGGTGATCGAGCGCCCGCCGCTGCCGTCCGCCCCGGCCCTTCTCGCCCTGCACCGAGCCGAGTTGGCCGCCGACTTCGCCGAGCCCGCACCCGCCGGGGCCGACCCCGAACCACCCGTCCCGGCCCGATACGCGGCCGACCTGTCCGTGCTGCCGCAGATCGAGGTTCCGGAATGACCGACGCACCGACCGCATCCCCGCTCGACGGCCACCGGCGGCTGGAGGTTCCGCCGGGCGTCGAGTCCGTCGATCTGGATGCCAAGTTCAGCCAACTGCTGTTCCGCGCTTCGCTGTTGGGCAGCAAGCTGACGGAGCAGAAGCAGGCCGCCCGGGCTGAGCAGCGCGAACTGCTGGGCGTCCTGGTCGAGGTCGACGACGCGCTCGCCGCCCTCGGCCTGGACCGCGAGTTGGTTGCGCTCGGGCGCGGCGCGGGCATCGAGGCCACCCGCCGACGGCTGCTCGGTCGGCTCGCCAAGGCCGGGGTGCGGCCGATGCGGCTGGAGGGGCTGGCGGCGGACCCGGCGCTGACCGAGATCGTCGGCATCGAGGTGCGGCCGGGGGTGGCGCCGGAGACGGTGGTGCAGACGGTGGTGACCGGGTTCTTCTGGGACCAGGAGGTGTTGCGGCGGGCCCAAGTGGTGGTCGCCGCACCGGAGTCGGCGCTGCCGCTGGTCGAGGATCCCCGGATCGCGGAGCTCAGGCCCGAGGGGCTGGAGATCGTCGAGCCGTCGGCCGTAGCGGCGGACGCCGTTGAGCCGTCGGCCCTCGGATCGGATTCCGTCGAGCCGGATTCCGTCGAGCCGGAGCCCGTCGAGCCGGAGCCCGTCGAGCCCGTAGAGCCCGTCGAAGCCCGGGCCAGGCCGGTCCCGCCCCGGGTCCGTCGGCAGGCCAGGGCCGCGGGCAAGCCGGGCAAGCGCGGCAAGCGCAAGAAGTAGCCAGGACCACGAGGGGCAAGAGGGGAACGACATGTACCGCACACTCGGCATCGACCTGGGCACCACCAACTCCGTGGTGGCCCACCTGCGCCGGGGCGAGCCGGAGATCATCTTCAACCGGCAGAACCAGGAGGCCACGCCCTCCGTGGTCGGCAGCGGCCGCAAGGGCGAGCTGCTGGTGGGCTCCACCGCGCGCAGCCGGACCGCCATCGACGGCGCCAACGTGATCCGCTCGGTCAAGCGCTTCATGGGCCGCAAGTTCAAGGACCCGCAGGTGCAGGCGGCCCTCAAGGAGGTCGACTACAAGGTCACCGCGGGCACCGACGGCGACGTCAACGTCTGGTTCAACGGCCGCTCCTACACTCCGATCGAGATCTCCGCGATCATCCTGCACCGGCTCAAGGAGGACGCCGAACAGCGCCTCGGCGAGCCCTTCCACCGGGCCGTGATCACCGTCCCCGCCTACTTCGGCGAGCGGCAGGTCGCGGCGACCCAGGAGGCGGGCAGGATGGCCGGCCTGCACGTGCTGCGGATCATCAACGAGCCGACCGCGGCCGCGCTCGCGTACGGGCTCGCCGGCGAGGCCGGCGAGGAGGGTCGGACCGTCCTGGTCTACGACCTGGGCGGCGGCACCTTCGACATCTCCATCCTGCTGCTGGTGCCCGGCTCGGTCTCGGTGCTCGGCATCGAGGGCGACAACCTGCTCGGCGGCGACGACTTCGACCGCGCGATCACCACCGCGCTGCTGGAGGACATCCGCGAGGAGTACGGCTCCGACTACCAGCCCGACCTGCGCGACCGCCCGAAGATCGCCTCCACCGCCGAGACCGTCAAGATCGAACTGTCCAACCAGCAGTCCTCCGAGGTCATCCTGCCGGGCCTGGGCGCCGGACAGCTGGTGCTGGAGACGGAGTTCGAGCGCGCCCGCTTCGAGGAGCTGATCGAGGCCCAGATCGAGCGGACCATCGAGCTGACCCACAAGGCCATCATGCAGGCCAACCTGACCGTCGGGGACATCGACGAGGTGGTGCTGGTCGGCGGCTCGACCGCGATCCCGCTGGTCGCCCGGCGGCTCGGCGAGGTCTTCGGCAACCACCGGATCAAGCGCGGCGTCAACCCGATGCAGTGCGTGGCGCTCGGCGCGGCCGTGCAGTCCGCCCTGGTCGGCGAGGTGGAGTGCCCCGAGTGTCGGGCCCCCGGGGACCTGTCGGCCTCCAACTGCGCCAACTGCGCGACCTCCCTGCTCGGCGGCGACCGGGTCTCCTGCCCGACCTGCCACATCCCGGTCGGCACCGACGCCGCTGACTGCTCCAAGTGCGGCCAGGACATGGCCGGTTCGGCCACCTCCGGCGTGACCGTCCCGAGGCAGTCGCAGGCCACCACCGTGCTGCGCGGCGACAACTGTCCGCGCTGCGGCACGCCGGCCGCCCCCGGCGTGACCGCCTGCGAGCTGTGCGGCGAGCCGCTCAACTCGGCCGCCCCCGGCCAGACCAAGGTGGCCTCCTCCGCCGCCGAGGACGTCGGCCTGCGCTGCGCCTCCTGCGCCAAGGTCAACCCGCCCGGCACCGAAGTCTGCGCGGAGTGCGGCGAGTTGATGCAGGTCACCAACCCCTTCGACATCACCCCGAAGAACCTCGGCATCGAGCTCAACGACGGCCGCCTCGCCGTCATCATCCCCAAGAACACCAGCTACCCGACCAGTTCGCCGGTCAGCCGGGAGTTCGTGGTCTCCGGCAGCGGCCGTCAGCGGCTGGAGATCGCGGTCTACGAGGGCGAGCACGAGGTCGCCCAGCAGAACGAGCTGATCGGCCACCTCACCCTGCGGCTGCCCGAGGGCCTCGGCGGCCGTACCCCGGTGGAGGTCTCCTTCGGCCTGGACCGGGACCGTACCATCACCCTGTCGGTGCGGATCCAGGGCGGCGCCGAGAAGACCGTCAAGCTGGAGCGGGTCACCCTCGACCCCGAGCTGAAGGTGCAGGTCGAGGAGCAGCAGCGGCAGATCGAGACCTTCACCGACCGCTGGGGTGGCGAGCTGACCGAGGCCGAGATGCGCGAGGCGCAGCGGCTGATGGACACCCTGGACGACCTGGCGGCCGGGCAGACCCGCGGTCAGTCGGTGGACGAGGCCCTGGAGCGGGCCCAGCGCCAGCTGAAGGCCCAGCGCTGGGTGCGCGGCTCGGAGGCGTACCTGAGCCTGTTCATCCACTACTGCGAGAAGCACCTGGACCCGAGCGACCTGGACCGGCTGCGCTCGGTGGCCGCCGAGCTGCGGCTGCGCCGCGAGGCCGCCGACTGGGAGGGCGCGATGCGCGCGGCCCAGAAGGCGGACGAGCTGTGCGACTCGCTCGGGCACACCTTCCGGATGCTCACCATGTGCAACGTCTACGTCAACCAGAACATGGTCTCGCCGGCCCTGGGTCAGCGGATCATGGCGGAGCTGCGCGGGCTGGACGACGCGGTCGAGGCGCCCAACATGGAGGCGGTCAACACCCACATGTCGAACCTGCTGGCGCTGTACGCGCAGGCGCAGCGGGAGCTCGGCAGCGAGCCGGCCGCCGAGTCGCTCGGCCCGGTGCGCCCGGAGGAGGCCGGTCCGCGATGACCACCGTGAGCCTCCTCGACGTGCAGTGCCCGCTGTGCCGGGTGCCGGCGGACCCGCAGACGCTCGGCTGCCCGTCCTGCCGGGAGGACCTGAGCGTGCTGTTCCGGCTGCGTTACGCCGGTCGGATCGATTACAACCGGGCGCTGGACGCCCTGGCGGCCGGGGACGGGGCGCTCGCGCTCGGTCTGCTGCACCGCGCGGTGGCGGCCGAACCCGGGTTGGAAGCGGCCCGGGAACTGCTGCAATCACTGAGCGTGGCCGGGGCCGCCG
>NZ_JBIWPN010000018.1:0-79317 GCF_044768305.1 Kitasatospora sp. NPDC101155
GGTTACATTCCGAACCCGGAAGCTAAGCCTCACAGCGCCGATGGTACTGCAGGGGGGACCCTGTGGGAGAGTAGGACGCCGCCGAACAATCATTCCAAAAAGACCCCCTCCCATTCGGGAGGGGGTCTTTTTGCGTTAACCTCTGCCAATGCAGAACCTGACCCTGACCTGGCAGTCCGCCGGGGGTGCCGCCGTCGGCCTCTACGGTGGCGCGTACGTCGCCGCGCGGGTCCGGAAGCCGGGGGTCTCGGCGCTGCTGCGAGAGGCCGGCACCCTGCTGGCGCTGTTCGCGCTCTGGCAGTTGGTGGGGCACCTGTCGGTGATGAGCGCCGACCACGCGTTGGACCGGGCGAGCTGGATCCACCACACCGAGCAGATCATCGGACTGCCGGACGAGGCGTCCTGGCAGGCGGCGATCACGCCGTACCCGGTGCTGGTGAGGCTGGCGAACTACTACTACGCGGTCATGCACTTCGCCGTGATGCTTGCTGTGCTGCTCTGGGTGTTCCTGCGGCACCGGGAGCGCTACGCATGGGTGCGCAACACGGTGGTGATCACCACCGCGGTCTGTCTGCTGGTGCAGTTCATCCCGGTGGCGCCGCCGCGGATGCTGCCGCAGAGCGGGTTCCTCGACGTGGCCGCCGAGTACGGGCAGTCGGTGTACGGGGGTGCGGTCGGCGGGGTGGTGGTGGCCGATCAGCTGTCGGCGATGCCGTCGGTGCACGTCGCCTGGTGCGTGCTGGCGGCGGTCGCGGTGGTGCGGGTGTCGCCGAGCCCGTTCCGCTGGGTGGTGGTGTTGCATCCGGTGCTGACGGTCGCGGTGGTCGTGGTGACGGCCAACCACTTCTGGGCGGACGGCATCGTCGCCGTCGTGATCCTGCTCCTCGCCTACGCCGTCCTGGCGTTGGTGGCGCGCCGACGGGGTCGGGCCGCCGTCGAGACGGCGACCCGACCCCGCAGTGGTGCCGAGGAGCGACTGAAGCAGATCACTTGACCGGCAGGGCGACCTTCCCCCAGGAGCCGTTGCTCAGCGCGGAGGTGGCCCAGTACCAGGCGACGAGCCCGGAGACGGCCGCGATCCAGCCGGCCGCCTTGGCGAGGCCGCCGTACCCACCGAAGGTGGCGATGGCGGACAGCACCAGGGAGAGCGTCAGCAGACCGTAGACGGCGCGGCTGAACAGGCCGGCGCCCCAGCTGGCCGCCGTGAGGCTGAGGGCGAGCAGGGCCCACAGCAGCAGGAACAGACCGGCCGCGTTCTTGCTCACGCCGCCCGCCACCGACCAGGTCGCCCAGAAGGCGCCGAGGCTGGTGAAGGCGGTGCCGGTGAAGCCCTCGCCGCGGCGGAGCTGCCACAGGCCCGCGATGAAGAGGGTGACGCCGCCGAGCAGGTGGGCGAGGTGGGCCGCGTCCCCGACACCGGCGCCGTGCAGGATTCCGGTGGAGAGCAGACCGTAGGCGAGCAGTGTCAGGCCGAGGGCGAGGTAGCCGAGGTTACCCGCGTCGGCTCCGGTGGAGCGGGCGTTCGATGCCCCGGTAGCGTCGTTGCTCACCGGAGGCTCCTTTCACTCTGGGCGCGCGCAGGGCGCAGTGACGCTTGGTGTCGTGTCGGTGAGTGGATGCGCGCGACCGCGCCGAGGGCGCACGGCGAAGGGCGTGCGCGGGCAGCGGTCAGAAGTGAGGTCAGAAGTGATGGGCCAGCGGAGAGCCGCTGGTCACGTCCCCGCCGGGGGAGATTCCCCGGCTAGATCGGTGTACCCGGCCCAACTCGCTTGTACCCTTGTGAAGATAACAATTTGTGACCGTGTCAGGCGGTGTGCTGGGTCGGCACCCGCAGGGTCAGGATCGCCATGTCGTCGGACGGCGGCTCCGGGGCGAAGCGCTCGACCGCGCGCTGCACCCGCAGCGCGACCGCCCCGGCGGTCAGGCCGGTACAGCCGGTGAGCACCTCGGCCAGGCCGTCGTCGCCCAGCATCCGCCGCCCCTCGCGGCGTTCGGTGACACCGTCGGTGACGCAGAGCAGGACCTCGCCGGGGGAGAGCACCAGGTGCTCGGCGGTGAGGTCGAGGTCGTCCATGACGCCGAGCAGCGGCTGCGGGGTGGCGGCCCGGTCGACCCGGCCGTCGGTGCGCAGCCGCAGCGGCAGCGGGTGGCCGGCGCAGACCAGGGACAGTTCGGTGCTGCCGTCCGGGCGGGGCGTCAGTTCGCCGTAGAGCAGGGTGAGGAAGCGGCTGCGCGAACCCTCGTCCAGGATGGCCGCGTTGAGCCGGCGGAGCACCTGCGGGGCGTCCAGGCCCTCGCGGGCGAGCAGCCGCAGCGAGTGCCGGGCCAGGCCGGTGACCGAGGCTGCCTCGGGGCCGGTGCCGCAGACGTCGCCGATCGCGAAGCCGTAGGTGCCCTCGCGGATGGTGAACAGGTCGTAGAAGTCGCCGCCGACCTCGTTGCCCTCGCCGGCCGCCTGGTAGTAGACGTCCACCTCGACGCCCGGGATCTCGGGCAGGTCCGGGGGCAGCAGGCTGCGCTGGAGGGCCTGGCTGGTGGCGGTGCGCTCCGAGTAGAGCCGGGAGTTGTCGAGGGCGAGGGCGGCCCGGCGGGAGAGGTCCTCGGCGAGTTCGAGGATCTCCTGGCGGAAGCGGACGCCGGACGGGACGCCCAGCGCGAGCAGGCCGATGACCCGGTTGCGGGCGGTCAGCGGCAGCACCACGGTCTCGCCGAGCAGTCCGGCCAGTTCGGGGCTGTCGGTGAGGCCGAGGGCCTCGGCGGTCCCGGCGGGAGCCGTCCAGAATCGGACGCCGTGGGTGGGGCCGGCCTCGGGGGCGGGGGTCTTGTCGAGCAGGTCGCGCAGCGGGTCGATCCGGTCCTCGTCCTCGTGCAGGACGAAGGCGAGGCCGGCCGAGGCACCGTGGTCGCCGTTGGTGTAGACGGCGCACCAGGAGGAGAGGGTGGGGACGGCCATCTGGGCCATCAGGGCGAGGGTCTGCTCGTGTTCGAGCGTGCCGGCCAGCAGGTCGGAGGCCTCGACGAGGAAGGACAGCGAGCCGCGGCGCAGCCGTTCCAGCTCGGTCAGCCGGGTGCTCTCGACGGCCAGGGCGACCCGGTCGGCCGCGAACTGCAGCCGCAGCGCGTCCTCGTTGTCGTAGCGGCCGGGCACGGCGGTGGCGATGCCGAGCGAGCCGATCAGGCGGCCCTCGACCTTGAGCGGGACGGTGACCAGGGAGCGCATGCCGCTGTCGGCGAGCAGCGGTAGGCCGGTGGGGCGGGCGGAGAGGTCCTCGTGGACGGAGGGCAGCCGGGCGGAGTCGTAGCGGTTGCCGGTCCCGACCGGGAAGCGGGCGTGCCGGCGGTGCCCGTGGTTGAGGCCGGCGGCGGCGCGGAGCTCGAACTCGGTCTCGTCGTCGGTGGTGAGCAGCAGGTACGCGGCGTCGGCGTCGAGCAGGTCGCGGGCGCGCTCGACGGTGCGCTGGAGCAGGGTGTCGAGGTCGTCGGTGTCGACCGGGCCGGCCAGCAGGTCGAGCCGGGGGCCGGTCGGGTCGGGGCGCTCGCCGGGCAGGGTGCGGGCGGGGGAGCGCAGCACGGCGCGGTCGGGTTCGAGGACGAGCAGGCAGAGCGTGGAGGGAACGCCCTCGGTGTCACGCACGCGCACCTGGGCGCCGTACACCTCGACCTCCTCGCCGTCGGCGCGGCGGACGCCGTAGCCGCCCTCCCAGCGGGCCAGCCGCAGGGTGTCGGTGAGGCCGAGGCCGCGGCCGGGGGACTGCGGCCAGACCGCGAGGTCGGCCCAGGGACGGCCGAGGACGGCGGCGGCGGGGTACTGGAAGAGGGCCGCGGCGTCCGGGTTCCAGGCCAGGACGCGGCCGTCCTCGTCGAGCTGGACGACGGCGACGTGCACCGGTCCGGGGCTGCTGGGCAGGTCGCTGCCGGGGGTGGCGGGGACGGCGTAGCGGGTGCCGACCACGTGGGCGGGCAGGGTGAGCCGGAACCAGACGGTCTTCTGCCCGGCCGCGTACTCGACGCCCCAGCGCTCGGCCAGGGCGGAGCACATCAGCAGGCCCCGGCCGCCCTCGCCGTCGGGGTCGGCGTAGCGGTGCCCGTCGCCAAGCGAGGGCAGGCCGCGCTCGGGGTGGTGGTCGGTGACCTCGATCCGGACGGTCTCCTCCTCGCGCAGGCAGCAGACCTCGGCGGCGGTGCCGGCGTGCACGACGGCGTTGGTGACCAGTTCGCTGACCAGGACGACGGCGTCGTCGACGACCTCGGGCAGGCCCCAGCCGAGCAGCGCGTCCCGGACGAACCCCCGGGCGGCGGCCGCGGACCGGCCGTCGGGATCGAAGGTGGCGGCTGCGCGCGCGGTGACCACGTTGCCACTTCTCCTCTGCTGCTCTTGCCCTGGCTGTCCGGGGTGCGGCGCCGACTTCCCCGTGCGCGCCGTCGGGGTGGGCGGCGTCGCTGGGTCGGGTCGCGACCCGGTGCAGCGCTCCACCCTACTTTCCGCTTGGTTCCCCGTGGGGGCGGGGCCGCGAAACAGGCACCTGGGGGTGATTCTGCCCACCTGTTTCGGACGGTGCGGTATCAACCGAGCGCAACCACCCGTATACCCGGTGCCAGTGCTGCCAGACTGGGGGGTCCGCGACGGCCGGTGGGAGCAGTACGGTCGTGTGGGTGCCGGTACGCCGTGGGGTCCGCCGGTACGCAGCCCAGCCGGGCCGGTGCCCGGGTGCGTGCCGTACGGCACGGCGGTCACCGGACA
Organism: Kitasatospora sp. NPDC101155; assembly: GCF_044768305.1. Taxonomy (NCBI): domain Bacteria; kingdom Bacillati; phylum Actinomycetota; class Actinomycetes; order Kitasatosporales; family Streptomycetaceae; genus Kitasatospora; species Kitasatospora sp. NPDC101155. Next base: position 4,742 of record NZ_JBIWPN010000018.1, read on the forward strand.
GTTCACTATGTGGGAGGGGCCCGTTGAGTTCGGCCACCAAGGACGCAACCAAGGACGCAACCGGTACGACGCCGCCCGCTCCGCGCGGTGGACGGTCCGGGACGGCGCTGCGGAGCGCGGCCGGCCGGCGATCGGGTCACAACCGCGGCGCCGAGCCGGCCGATCTGCGCAAGCTGCTGGCCGCGTTGACCGCGATGCGGGACGGCAACTTCCGTCGCCGGCTGACGGTTCCGGGCGACGGGCCGCTGGCGGAGATCGCCGCGGTGTTCAACGAGGTCGCCGAGCGCAACCAGCACCTGACCGGTGAACTGGCCCGGGTGCGGCGGGCGGTGGGCCGCGAGGGCCGGCTGAACGAGCGGCTGGAGACCGGTGCGGGCGAGGGCGCCTGGATGGCGGCCGTCGACAACTGCAACGCGCTGATCGACGACCTGGCCCGTCCGATGGCCGAGGTGGGCCGGGTGCTGAGCTCGATCGCCGAGGGCGACCTGGACCAGAAGATGGAGCTGCGCTCGCTGCACAGCAACGGGGTGAGCCACCCGCTGCGCGGCGAGTACCTGAAGATCGGGCGGACCGTCAACGGACTGGTGGACCAGCTCTCGGAGTTCACCGACGAGGTGACCCGGGTGGCCCGCGAGGTGGGCACCGAGGGCAAGCTCGGCGGTCAGGCCAAGGTCCGCAGTGTGTCCGGCAGTTGGAAGGACCTGGCGGACTCGGTCAACACCATGGCGGGCCGGCTGACCGCGCAGGTGCGCAACATCGCCCAGGTGACCACGGCGGTGGCCAAGGGCGACCTGTCCCGCAAGGTCACCGTGGACGTGGCCGGCGAGATGCTGGAGCTGAAGAACACCGTCAACACGATGGTGGACCAGCTGAACAGCTTCGCCGCCCAGGTCACCACGGTGGCCCGGGACGTCGGTACCGAGGGCCGGCTCGGCGGTCAGGCGCAGGTGCCGGGCGTGGCCGGGGTGTGGCGCGAACTGACCGACTCGGTGAACTTCATGGCCGACAACCTGACCGGCCAGGTGCGCAACATCGCCCAGGTGACCACGGCGGTGGCGCGCGGGGACCTCTCGCAGAAGATCGAGGTGGACGCGCGCGGCGAGATGCTGGAGCTGAAGAACACCATCAACACGATGGTGGACCAGCTGTCCGGCTTCGCTGAACAGGTGACCCGGGTGGCCCGTCAGGTGGGCACCGAGGGGCGGCTCGGCGGTCAGGCGCAGGTGCCCTGGGCGGCCGGGGTGTGGCGGGATCTGACCGACAACGTCAACTTCATGGCGAACAACCTCACCGATCAGGTGCGCAACATCGCCCAGGTGACGACCGCGGTCGCCAAGGGCGACCTGTCGCAGAAGATCCAGGTGGACGCGCGCGGGGAGATCCTGGAGCTGAAGAACACCATCAACACGATGGTGGACCAGCTCTCCTCCTTCGCGGACGAGGTGACCCGGGTGGCCCGGGACGTCGGCACCGAGGGCATCCTCGGCGGCCAGGCCAGCGTGCCCGGGGTGTCCGGCACCTGGAAGGACCTGACCAACAGCGTCAACCTGATGGCCAACAACCTGACCAGCCAGGTCCGCAGCATCGCCGAGGTGACCACCGCGGTGGCGCGCGGCGACGTCTCGAAGAAGATCACCGTCGACGCCCGGGGCGAGATCCTGGAGCTGGTGACCACCGTCAACACGATGGTCGACCAGCTGTCGGCCTTCGCCGACGAGGTCACCCGGGTGGCGCGCGAGGTGGGTACCGAGGGCATCCTGGGCGGCCAGGCGCGGGTGCGTGGGGTGTCGGGCATCTGGAAGGACCTGACCGACAACGTCAACTTCATGGCGTCGAACCTGACCGGTCAGGTGCGCAACATCGCCGAGGTTGCCTCCGCGGTGGCCCGCGGCGACCTCTCCAAGAAGATCACCATCGATGCCCAGGGTGAGATCGCGACGCTCGCCGGGACCCTGAACACCATGGTCGACCAGCTGTCCGCGTTCGCGGTGGAGGTCACCCGGGTGGCGCGCGAGGTGGGCACCGACGGCACCCTGGGCGGTCAGGCGAGCGTGCCGGGCGTGGCCGGCATCTGGAAGGACCTGACCGACAACGTCAACCAGATGGCCAACAACCTCACCGGCCAGGTCCGCAACATCGCGCTGGTGATCACGGCGGTCGCCCGCGGTGACCTGTCGCAGAAGATCGACGTCGACGCGCGCGGCGAGATCCTCCAGCTCAAGACCAACATCAACACCATGGTCGACCAGCTCTCGGCCTTCGCCGACGAGGTCACCCGGGTGGCCCGCGAGGTGGGCACCGACGGGCGCCTGGGCGGCCAGGCCCGGGTGCCCGGCGTGGACGGCACCTGGCAGGACCTCACCGAGTCGGTGAACGAGCTGGCCAACAACCTGACCCGGCAGGTGCGCGCGATCGCCCAGGTTGCCACCGCGGTGACCAGGGGCGACCTGAGCCTGCGGATCGACGTGGATGCCGCGGGGGAGCTCGACGAGCTCAAGGACAACATCAACCAGATGATCGCCAACCTGCGCGAGACCACCCGCACCAACCAGGAGCAGGACTGGCTCAAGACCAACCTGGCCCGGATCTCCGGCCTGCTCCAGGGCCGCCGGGACCTGGAGGCGGTCGCCTCGCTGATCATGACCGAGCTGACCCCGGTGGTCTCCGCCCAGCACGGCGCCTTCTTCCTGGCCCAGCCGGCCGGCCGCACCGCCGAGCTGATCACCGAGGACGACGACGAGAACGACACCGTGCTGCGGCTGATCGGCAGCTACGGCTACCAGCGGCGGGCGATGCCGACCACCTTCCGGCCCGGCGAGTCGCTGATCGGCCAGGCGGCGGTAGAGAAGCGGGCGATCATCGTCAAGGAGGCGCCGCCCGGGTACCTCAAGATCGCCTCCGGCCTCGGCGAGGCCTCGCCGACCCACATCGTGGTGCTGCCGGTGCAGTTCGAGGGCCGGCTGCTCGGCGTGATCGAGCTGGCCACCTTCAGCTCCTTCACCACCGTCGCGCTGGACTTCCTCAACCAGATCGCCGACCTGATCGGCGTCACCGTCAACACCATCAGCGTCAACACCAAGACCGAGGGCCTGCTGCTGGAGTCCCAGCGGCTCACCGCCGAACTGTCGATGCGATCCGCCGAGTTGGAGGCGCGCCAGGAGGAACTGGAGCGCACCAACGAGGAGTTGCAGGAGAAGGCCGAGCAACTCGCCCAGCAGAACCGCGACATCGAGATCAAGAACGGCGAGATCGAGGAGGCCCGGCAGGTCCTGGAGGAGCGCGCCGAACAGCTCGCCCTGGCCTCCCGCTACAAGAGCGAGTTCCTCGCCAACATGTCGCACGAGCTGCGCACCCCGCTCAACTCGCTGCTGATCCTGGCCAAGCTGCTCTCCGACAACAACGAGGGCAACCTCTCGCCCAAGCAGGTCGAGTTCGCCGACACCATCCACGGCGCCGGCTCCGATCTGCTCCAGCTGATCAACGACATCCTGGACCTGTCCAAGGTCGAGGCGGGCAAGATGGACGTCCGTCCGGCCCGGATCGCCCTGGTCCAGCTGGTCGACTACGTCGAGGCCACCTTCCAGCCGGTCGCCGTGGACAAGAACCTGGACTTCGCGGTGCGGGTCTCGCCCGCCCTGCCAGTCACCCTGCACACCGACGAGCAGCGGCTCCAGCAGGTGCTGCGCAACCTGATCTCCAACGCCGTCAAGTTCACCGACAGCGGCGGCGTCGACTTCTCGATCAGCGCGGCCAGCCACGGCGTCCCGCAGCACGTGCGCGAGCGGCTGCTGGAGTCCGGCTCGATCCAGGACCCGGACGACGAGCTGATCGCCTTCTCGGTCTCCGACACCGGCATCGGCATCCCCGGCAACAAGCTGCGGGAGATCTTCGAGGCGTTCAAGCAGGCCGACGGCACCACCAGCCGCAAGTACCAGGGCACCGGTCTCGGCCTGTCGATCAGCCGGGAGATCGCCCGGCTGCTCGGCGGCGAGATCCACGCCGAGAGCGAGCTGGGCCGGGGTTCGACCTTCACCCTGTACCTGCCGCTGCGCACCGAGGCCCCGGACGGCGCCCCCGTCGACCGTCAGCCCGAGCGCCCGGGCCACTCGGCCGCGCCGGTGCCGCGCGCCTCGGTCGGGGTGACCCCGGTGGGCCTGCCGGTGCCGGTGGGTGAGAACCCGGCCGACCACTGGGCCCAGGAGGTCCGGGAGCTGGCCGAGGAGCGCCGCCGCGGGGCGTTGGAGCGCCGGCGCAGCGCCGCCCTGGAGAGCGCCGCCCCGCCCCGCCAGGCGGAGCCCGCGCAGCAGCCCCGGCCGGTCCGCGGCGACACCCGCTTCGACGGCCAGCAGGTGCTGATCGTGGACGACGACGTGCGCAACGTGTTCGCCCTGACCAGCGTGCTGGAGCAGCACGGCCTGACCGTCCTGTACGCCGAGAACGGCCGCGAGGGCATCGAGATGCTGGAGCAGCACGAGCACGTGGCGCTGGTCCTGATGGACATCATGATGCCGGAGATGGACGGCTACGCGACCACCGAGGCGATCCGCCGGATGCCCCAGTTCGCCGGGCTGCCGATCATCGCGCTGACCGCCAAGGCGATGAAGGGCGACCGTGAGAAGTCGCTGGAGGCGGGCGCCACCGACCACATCACCAAGCCGGTGGAGACCGACCACCTGCTGTCGGTGATGCACGAGTGGTTGAACGGGGGCCGCGGGCGTGAGTGAGTGAAACGAGCGAGCCGTCGAATGGTGCGTTCCGTGCGGCGTGAACTCCAGGCCGGGCCCCGGGGTTCACGCCTGCCGGTCGGTCGGTTTGCTGGCGGACGGGCCCGGGAACCCGGTAGGGTCACCGATCGTTGCGAACAGTGACCGGACGGCGACACAGTGGTGAGCGTGCGCCGGAGCACTGACTGCGCGCCGTTCCGGATCGGGTCCCGACGGAGCGATGTGCCGGGCGAGGGGGTGCGGCTAGCATGACCGGGGTAGCGGTGGGCAGTACGCGAGTGCCTTCACCGGGCGGCAGGCAGGCGACAGGAGGGCGGGCCCCCATGCAGAAGGCGAAGATCCTCCTGGTCGACGACCGACCGGAGAACCTGCTGGCGCTGGAGGCGATCCTCTCCGCCCTGGACCAGACGCTGGTGCGCGCCGCCTCCGGCGAGGAGGCGCTCAAGGCGCTGCTGACCGACGACTTCGCGGTGATCCTGCTGGACGTCCAGATGCCGGGCATGGACGGCTTCGAGACCGCCGCCCACATCAAGCGCCGCGAGCGCACCCGGGACATCCCGATCATCTTCCTCACCGCGATCAACCACGGGCCGCACCACACCTTCCGCGGCTACGCGGCCGGGGCGGTGGACTACATCTCCAAGCCCTTCGACCCGTGGGTGCTGCGGGCCAAGGTCTCGGTCTTCGTCGACCTGTACGTCAAGAACTGCCAGCTGAAGGAGCAGGCCGCGCTGCTGCGGCTGCAGCTGGAGGCGGGCGGCGGCGAGCCGGCCCTCGGCGGGGCGCTGCTGGGCGAGCTGTCCGCACGGCTGGCGGCGGTCGAGGAGCAGGCGGAGGCGCTGGGCAAGCAGCTGGACGGGGCCGAGGACGCCGGAGTGGCCGCCACCGCGGCGCACCTGGAGCGCAAGCTCGTCGGCCTGCGCCGGGCCCTGGACGCGATGCGCCCGGGCAGCTTGTAGGACGTCCGCCGGGCGCGCGGAGCCGGCGCCCCGCGTTGGGCTGTCCGGGTGGTTTGACGGTGCGGCCGGGTGAAAGCCGGTCAGCGTGACAGTGTGTCTGCGACACGTCCGGGCGCTCCGGCTCGGCCGCATGTGCACCGGTGGTCCACACCGGTAGGCTGCTGACCCATGGCCACTCGCACGCCCGGGAACGCGGCACGTAAGTCGACTCCGGGACCGTCCAAGAAGGCCGCGGTGAAGGCCCCGGGCAAGCCGCCCGCGAAGAAGGCGGCAGCTCGCAGGGCCCCCGCGAAGAAGGCGGCGGCCAAGTCGGCCCCGCCGCCACCGCCGTCCCGCTCGGGGCTGATGCGGCTCCTCAACGCCTTGGCGAGCCCGATCGCCGCGATCTTCCGCGGCGTCGGCGACGGCGCCAAGAACCTCCACCCGGCCCACCGCAAGGACGGTCTGGGCCTGGTGCTGTTCGCACTCGGGATGGTGACCGCCGCCGGCACCTGGTTCAGCCCGCAGGGCTGGCTGGGCGAGGCGGCCACCGCCGTGGTGTCCGGGCTGTTCGGGCGGCTCGACGTGCTGGTGCCGTTCCTGCTGGCCGGGATCGCGATCCGGCTCTGGCGCCACCCCGAGCTGCCGGAGGCCAACGGCCGGATCGTGATCGGGCTGGGCGCGCTGCTGGTCGGCGTCCTCGGCCTGGTCCACATCGGGTGCGGCGCGCCCATGATGGGCAGCGGGGCCTCCCGGATAAGGGCGGCCGGCGGGATCATCGGCTGGGCCGCGTCCACCCCGATGATGGCCGCCGCCGGGCCGGCGCTGGCCGTGCCGCTGCTCCTGCTGCTGGCCTTCTTCGGCCTGCTGGTGGTCACCGCCACCCCGGTCAACCGGATCGGCGAGCGGGTGCGGGGGGTGTTCATACGGCTCGGCGTGATCGAGTCCGGGCCGGAGGACGAGCCGCGCTGGGGGCGTACGCCGGAGCGCGAGCTGTCCACAGACCCGCCGGAGGACGCCGACCCCGACGCCATGCCGTTCACCCTGGACACCGACGGTGAAGACCCGACCGACGAGGTGGCCGCCCGCCGTCGCCGCCGACGGCGCAAACAGAGCGTCGACGACGAGGAGCAGCCGGAGGCCGTCCGGGTCTCGCTCGACAAGGAGCCGCCGGACCCGTACGCCACCCGCGACCTCGCCGCCGGCGCGGCCGCCGACCTGGACGGCGCGCTGGTCTACGGGGTGCCCGCCTCCTCCGCGGTGGCGGACATGATGCACCAGGTCAAGGACCTCACCGCCGCGCCGGAGGAGCCCGCCGTCCCGGCCGCGCGCAGCGGCGGACCGGGCGCGCCCGCGGAGCACGGCCCGGCGCCGGTGCGGATGGAGCAGCTCCAGCTCGGCGAGGGCATCACCTACGCGCTGCCCTCGCTCGACCTGCTGGAGCGCGGCGGCCCGGCCAAGGCCCGCAGCGCCCTCAACGACGAGGTGGTGGCCCAGCTCACCGGCACCTTCGCCGAGTTCAAGGTGGACGCCAAGGTCACCGGCTTCACCCGCGGCCCGACGGTCACCCGCTACGAGGTCGAGCTCGGCCCGGCCGTCAAGGTGGAGCGGATCACCGCGCTCGCCAAGAACATCGCGTACGCGGTGGCCAGCCCGGACGTGCGGATCATCAGCCCGATCCCGGGCAAGTCCGCGGTCGGCATCGAGATCCCCAACCGGGACCGCGAGATGGTCAACCTCGGCGACCTGCTGCGCTCGCGCACGGCCGCGGAGGACACCCACCCGATGGTCGTCGGCATGGGCAAGGACGTCGAGGGCCACACCGTGATGGCCAACCTCGCCAAGATGCCGCACATCCTGGTGGCCGGTGCGACCGGCGCCGGCAAGTCGTCCTGCATCAACTGCCTGATCACCTCGATCCTCGCCCGGGCCACCCCGGACGAGGTGCGGATGGTCCTGGTCGACCCCAAGCGGGTCGAGCTGACCGCGTACGAGGGCATCCCGCACCTGATCACGCCGATCATCACCAACCCCAAGAAGGCCGCCGAGGCCCTCCAGTGGGTGGTGCGCGAGATGGACCTGCGCTACGACGACCTCGCGGCGTACGGCTTCCGGCACGTGGACGACTTCAACGAGGCCGTGAAGGCCGGCAGGGTCACCCCGCCGCTGGGCAGCGAGCGGGAGCTGAGGCCGTACCCGTACCTGCTGGTGATCGTCGACGAGCTGGCCGACCTGATGATGGTCGCGCCGCGCGACGTCGAGGACTCGGTGGTCCGGATCACCCAGCTGGCCCGCGCGGCCGGCATCCACCTGGTGCTCGCCACCCAGCGGCCCTCGGTGGACGTGGTCACCGGCCTGATCAAGGCCAACGTGCCGTCCCGGCTGGCCTTCGCGACCTCCGCGATGGCCGACTCCCGGGTCATCCTGGACCAGCCCGGCGCGGAGAAGCTGATCGGCAAGGGCGACGCGCTCTTCCTGCCGATGGGCGCGAGCAAGCCGGTCCGCATGCAGGGCGCGTTCGTCACCGAGGCGGAGATCGCCAAGGTGGTGCAGCACTGCAAGGACCAGCTGAGCGCCGTCTACCGGGACGACGTGATGGCCGGGGCCGGGCCGAAGAAGGAGATCGACGAGGAGATCGGCGACGACCTCGACCTGCTGATCCAGGCGGCCGAGCTGGTGGTCTCCACCCAGTTCGGCTCGACCTCGATGCTCCAGCGCAAGCTCCGGGTCGGCTTCGCCAAGGCGGGCCGGCTGATGGACCTGATGGAGTCGCGCGGGATCGTCGGTCCGAGCGAGGGCTCCAAGGCCCGGGACGTCCTGGTGAAGCCGGACGAGTTGGACGGCGTGCTGATGACCCTGCGGGGCTGACGGGCCGTGCCCTCCGGGTGTGTTCACCCGTTCGGAGGAGGGTAGGCGCGGTGTGGGGAACCGAACGTCCGTACACCGCGGCACAGGCCGGAAAGTGCACTCCGGGTCCCCGCGAGCCCCCGCTGACGACCGGTCAGCGGGGGCCGGCCCCCGGTCGGAACGGGCGCGCGCATTCCGTCCCGTTTCTGCTTGGGCAACGATCCGTCCACGCCCCTACACTGTTCTCCAGCAGGTGGCCATCCGCTCGAAAGGCGTGCCCCGTGACCATCGGCAAGTCCTCCGACCGTGAGAACGCCCCGTCGTCCGTCGAGCCGACCGACGACGCGGTGCAGGCGGCCGATGCCCCGAGCATCGGCCGGGTGCTGTCCGCCTCCCGGATCGAGGCGGGACTCACGGTGGACCAGGTGAGTACCGCGACCCGGGTGCGGGTGCCGATCGTCCACGCCATCGAGGAGGACGACTTCGACCGCTGCGGCGGCGACTTCTACGCCCGCGGGCACATCCGCTCGATCGCCCGCGCGGTCGGCGTGGACGGTGAGGCGCTGGTCGCCCGCTACGACGCCGCGCACGGCGGCTCGCCGGCCGCCAAGCGCCCGGCCACCCAGCTGATCGACAGCGGCCCGGTCAGGGTGCCCAGCCGCAGCCGGCCGAACTGGGCGGCGGCCATGGTCGCCGCGATCGTCGCGGTGGTCGCGCTGATCGGCTTCAACCTGGTGAGCGGCAAGGGCGGCCACGGCACCACCGGCTCCGCCAGCGCGCCGCTGCCCAGCGGCGCCGGCACCGGCTCGGTCGCCCCGGAAACGCCCGCCGTCCAGCCGCCGGCGCCCACGCCGAGCGCCGCCGCGATCGCCGCCGTCCCGGCCGACAAGGTCACCGTGAAGCTGGTCGCCCAGGGCACCAGCTGGGTCTCGGCGATGGACGGCAACGGCAAGTCGCTGTTCCAGAACAACATCAGCGACGGCCAGGACCAGACCTTCACCGACCCCAAGCAGATCAAGCTGGTGCTCGGCAACGGCGGGGCCGTGCACGCGTACGTCAACGGCAAGGACCTCGGAGTTCTCGGCAAGGACGGCCAGGTGGTGCACGTCACGTACACCCCCGGAGACCCGCAGGCTGGCTGACCACAGGGGCCGTCGAGGGCCGTTGATGATCAGCTGATCCATGGCACACGGCCTCCGGGGCGAACGGCACCGGAGGCCGCGCGTTAATCTTGGGCCTATGCCTGAACGCCGCACTGTCGCCCTTGTCACGCTCGGATGCGCCCGCAACGAGGTGGACTCCGAGGAACTCGCCGGGCGACTGGAAGCCGACGGCTGGTTGCTCGTCGACGACGCCGCCGAGGCGGACGTCGCCGTCGTCAACACCTGCGGCTTCGTCGAGGCCGCCAAGAAGGACTCCGTGGACGCCCTGCTGGAGGCCAACGACCTCAAGGGCCACGGCCGCACCCAGGCCGTCGTCGCGGTCGGCTGCATGGCTGAGCGGTACGGCAAGGAGCTCGCCGACGCGCTGCCCGAGGCGGACGGCGTGCTCGGCTTCGACGACTACGCCGACATCTCCGACCGCCTGCAGACCATCCTCTCCGGCGGCCACCACGCCCCGCACATCCCGCGCGACCGCCGCAAGCTGCTGCCGATCAGCCCCGCCGAGCGGCAGTCCGCCGCCGAGGCCGTCGCGCTGCCCGGCCACGGCGCCGAGGCCGCCGCCGAGCCGATCGCCGACCTGCCCGACGGCCTCGCGCCCGCCTCCGGCCCGCGCACCCTGCGCAAGCGGCTGGACGACAGCCCGGTCGCCTCGGTCAAGCTCGCCTCCGGCTGTGACCGGCGCTGTTCCTTCTGCGCCATCCCGGCCTTCCGGGGCTCGTTCATCTCCCGCCGCCCCTCCGACGTGCTGCACGAGGCCCAGTGGCTGGCCGAGCAGGGCGTCCGCGAGATCGTCCTGGTCAGCGAGAACAACACCTCGTACGGCAAGGACCTCGGCGACATCCGGCTGCTGGAGACGCTGCTCGGCGAGATCTCCGCGATCGAGGGCGTCGAGCGGGTCCGGGTCTCCTACCTGCAGCCCGCCGAGATGCGCCCGGGCCTGATCGACGCGATGACCGGGACCACCGACGTCGTGCCGTACTTCGACCTGTCCTTCCAGCACTCGGCGCCCGCCGTGTTGCGCCGGATGCGCCGCTTCGGCTCCACCGACCAGTTCCTGGAGCTGCTGAAGACCATCCGCGACAAGGCCCCGCAGGCCGGCGCCCGGTCCAACTTCATCGTCGGCTTCCCCGGGGAGACCGAGGAGGACTACGCCGAGCTGGAACGCTTCGTCACCCACGCCGGACTGGACGCGATCGGCGTCTTCGGCTACTCCGACGAGGAGGGTACCGAGGCCGCGACCTACGACGGCAAGCTGCCCGAGGACGTGGTCGCGGACCGGCTGAGCCGGCTGAGCCGCCTCGCCGAGGAGATGACCGCCCAGCGGGCCGAGCAGCGGATCGGCACCGAGGTCGAGGTGCTGATCGAGTCGGTCGAGGACGGCGTGATCGAAGGCCGCTCCGCCCACCAGGCTCCGGAGACCGACGGCCTGACCACCCTGAACGGCGTCGAGAACCCGGCGGTCGGGCAGTTCTGGCGGGCCACCGTGGTGGCCAGCGAGGGCGTCGACCTGATCGCCGAGGCGCTGGAGCGGGTGCGACTGCCCAGGACTTCGGGGGCCGAGGCTCCGGGAGCCGGGGAATGACCAAGGGGCCCGGCGCCCCGGCCGCGGCCCACCCGGGCAGACCGGCGGCCGCCCTTCCGCCGGCGCCCAGTGTCTGGAACATCGCCAACGTGCTCACGATGGTCCGGGTCCTGCTGGTCCCGGTCTTCGTGACGCTGCTGTTCGCCGACGGCGGGCACAACCCCAAGTGGCGCGCCGTCGCCTGGGCCGCGTTCGCGATCGCGATGATCACCGACCTGTTCGACGGTGAACTCGCCCGCCGCAAGGGCCTGGTCACCGACTTCGGGAAGATCGCCGACCCGATCGCCGACAAGGCGATCATGGGTTCGGCGCTGATCGGCCTCTCGCTGCTCGGCGACCTGCCCTGGTGGGTCACCGTGGTGATCCTGGCCCGCGAGCTCGGCATCACGCTGATGCGCTTCTGGGTGATCCGCTACGGGGTCATCCCGGCCAGCCGCGGCGGCAAGCTCAAGACGCTGACCCAGGGCACCGCGGTCGGCATGTACGTCCTGCCGCTGACCGGCTGGCTGGCCACCGGACGGGCCGTCCTGATGGCCCTGGCGGTGGTGCTCACCGTCGCCACCGCGCTGGACTACATCGGACAGGCGCTGCGACTGCGCCGCGAGGGAACGGCCGCGGAGCGCGCGGACCGGTGAGCGACGGGGGAGACCGGGTGACGGACTACGAGCTGGCCGATCGGGCGCACACCGCGCTGCGGGCCCAGGGGGGCACCCTGGCCGTCGCCGAGTCGCTGACCGGCGGGCTGCTGGCCGCCGCGCTGGTGGACGTCCCCGGGGCCTCCGCGACCTTCCGCGGCTCGGTCACCGCCTACGCGACCGAGCTGAAGGCCTCGGTGCTCGGTGTGGACGAGGGCCTGTTGGACGTGTACGGTCCGGTGCACCCGGTGGTGGCGCGGCAGATGGCCGAGGGCGTGCGGGGGCTGCTGGGGGCCACGTACGGGCTCGCGACGACCGGGGTGGCCGGTCCCGACCCGCAGGACGGTCAGCCGGTCGGCACGGTACACCTGGCGGTGGCCGGCCCGGGGGGAACTCTGGTCAGTTCGCCCCTGCTGTCGGGTGGTCGTGCCACAATCCGTCACGGGGCGGTGACCGCCGCACTGGAGCTGCTCGTCGGCCGGCTCGCTCGATAGGGGCCCGGCTGAGGATCTCCACCGAACCGAGATCTGTCGAACCGGCACGCGCGGGTATGGCACTGCTGGAGGATCGTGTTACATCCGAGGTCCTGGTTGGGCAGATACCAGATGGCGAACGAGTTGCGTGATGGTGGCCGGGTGGGTCGCGTCGGGTACCACGAGGGGCCCGCGAACCCGGGTGTGACACCGGAACGAGGAGGGGGACGGCCTTGCAGCCCAGAGTGAACACGACCGGGGTCCCCGCACGCGAAGCGGGCAAGGCGGTACGGTGGGGGCGTGACATCTCGATCCGCAGTCCGAGGAGGGAGGCACCGATGATCCTGCTCCGTCGCCTACTGGGCGATGTACTGCGTCGGCAGCGCCAGCGCCAGGGCCGCACACTCCGCGAGGTGTCGGCGGCCGCCAGGGTTTCGCTCGGATACCTCTCCGAGGTCGAGCGGGGACAGAAGGAGGCCTCCTCGGAGCTGCTCTCCGCCATCTGCGACGCACTCGACGTCCGGATGTCCGAGGTCATGCGCGAGGTCAGCGACGAGCTGTCGCTCGCCGAACTTGCGGCGATGGCCACCCTCTCCGAAGGTGATCTGCTGAGGCCGGTACTCGAACCGGTTCCGCTGCCCGCCCCCGGCGCCGACCGGGCGACCATGTCGCCCAAGGCCCCTGCGATGGACGTGGTCGCCGCCTGATTCCGGCCTCGACACCCGGGCTCCACCGATGCCCGGGGCGAGCGGAGGAGGGCGGTCGTGCGGAGACTCGCGACGGTGCGCACGGTGGCCCGAATAGGGCTGCGGGCGCGGCGGTTGGTGCCCTGGCCGGCCAGATGGGCCCCGGTGGTCCTGACGGCCGGGCTCGGTTGGTGGCTGGTGGCTGTCAGGGGGCAACTCGCCGACGACGCGGTGCTGGGCCTGCTCGCGGCCGGTGGTTGGGGTCTCGGCCTCATCCCGGTCCACGCGGACCGGAACGCGACCGGACCGGTCCGGCGTCGGCGCCAGAAGGCCGTGGGCCGGGTGGAGACGCAGTCGCCGCCGGTCGGATGATCAGATGTGGCTGAAAGCCGTGGGGTCGTTGGCCCCGCGGCCTTCGGCGTTCCCGTGCACGCTCCGGACGCGGCTTCCTAGGGCCGCAGCCGGAGGCCGCGCGGGGTGGCGTGGAAACCGGCCTCCTCCAGGGCGCGGCCGAGGTCGGAGCCGAGCGCGGGCTCGCCGTTGGCCCGCTCCACCGTGACGCTGCCGAGCGCGCCCGCGCGGACCGCCTCGGCCAGCGCCCCGGCGGCCAGCGCCCGGGTCGCCTCGTCCTCGGGCCAGGCCAGCAGGGACTTGCCGCCCCGCTCCACGTACAGCGCCAGCTCGCCGTCCACCAGGACCACCAGGGCGCCCGCCTTGCGGCCCGGTCGATGGGCGGTGGACTCCTTGCGGCCGGGGACGGTGGGTGGCTCGGGCCAGGGCAGGGCGGCGCCGTAGGCGTTCGCCGGGTCGGCGGCGGCCAGCACCAGCAGCTGCGGCGGTTCGGCGGTGGGAGCGGCCGGCCACTCGGTGCTGCGGGCCCGCTCCAGCCGGCCGTTGACCGAGCGCAGCCTGTCGGCCGCGCCTTCCATGGCGAACTGGGCGCCGCCCAGGCCCTCGACGAAGTAGCCCCGGCGGGCCCGGCCGCGCTCCTCCATCGCGGCGAGCACCCGGTAGACGCCGGCGAAGCCGCCGGGCACCCGTTCGGCCGCCACCGTGCCCCGGGTGAGCAGACCGTGCCGGTCCAGCAGGCTCTGCGCCTGGGCGGTGGCCCGGACCGTCGGGTCGGCGGCGAAGGCGGGCAGCAGCGACCAGCGCCCGGCCACCGTCGGCGGGCCGCTGCGCAGCGCGCCGCCGACCCGGCCGAAGGCGCGGCCGGCGCCGCCGTAGCGGCCGCGCGGGGTGGCCCGGGGCGCGCGGTGGGCAGTGGCGCCCGCGGTACGGCCGGAGCCGAGCAGGGCGCGCAGCGGGGCCAGGGTGTCGTTGGTGACGTACCCGGCCCAGACCAGGTCCCAGAGCGCCTCGACGATCTCCGGCTCGGCGGTGTCCTCCGGGAGCTGCTGGACCAGTTGGCGGAAGAACAGGCCGTAGCCGCCGGTCAGCGCCTGCATCAGCGCGCTGTGCAGCGGGGTGAGCGCGGGCGGGACGGGCTCGGGGCGCAGCAGGTGGGCGTTCTCGGCCAGGTGCAGGCTCAGCCAGCCGTCCTTGCCGGGCAGCGCGCCGGCGCCGCACCAGCCGATCTCGCCGGCGGCCGTCAGCTCGTCCAGCAGGCCGGGGGAGTAGTCGGCGAGCCGGGCCGGGAGGATCAGCTTCTCCAGGGCGGAGGCGGGCAGGGCTGTGCCCTGGAGCTGCTCGACCACCCGGAGCAGGCCGTCCGGGCCGCGCAGCCGGTGGCCGGCCAGGTGCTGCCACTGCGGGAGGAAGGCGGCCAGGGCGCGCGGCGGGACGGGCTCGACCTCCTGGCGCAGGGCGGCCAGCGAGCGGCGGCGCAGCCGGCGCAGCACCTCGGCGTCGCACCACTCGGGGGCGGTGTGGCCGGGAGGGGCAGCGCGAAGCGCTTCCGAAGAAGGGTGGTGGCGGGCGACGGGTGGGATGAACTGCCCCTGGACCAGGCGGCCCGCGGCGGTGAGCCGGTGCAGGGTGCCGGTGACCACGGCGGTGCCCAGGCCGTAGCGGGTGCCCGCCTCGGCCGCGGTGAACGGGCCGTGGGTACGTGCGTGGCGGGCCAGCAGGTCGCCCAGCGGGTCCTTGACCGGCTCGGTGAAGGCCTCGGGGACGCCGACCGGCAGCGGGGTGCCGAGCGCGTCACGCAGCCGTCCGGCGTCCTCGATCGCGGCCCAGCGCTGCTCGCCGGCGATCCGGACCTGGATCACCCGGCGGGCGGCCTCCAGCTCCAGGGCCCAGAGCGGTTCGGCGCCGCGGGCCGTCAACTCGGCCTCGGTGAGCGGGCCGAGCAGGCGCAGGGCGTCGGCGACGCCCTCGGCGTCCTTGATCCGCCGCTCGGGGGTGAGGCGTTGGAGTTCGGCCTCCAGCTCGGCGAGGACCCCGGGGTCGAGCAGTTCGCTCAACTCGGCCTGACCGAGGAGCTCGGACAGCAGCCGGGAGTCCAGCGAGAGGGCGGCGGCTCGGCGTTCGGCGAGCGGGGAGTCGCCCTCGTAGAGGAACTGGGCGACGTAGCCGAACAGCAGCGAGCGGGCGAAGGGCGAGGGCTCGGGGGTGGTGACCTCGACCAGGCGGACCGCGCGGGACTCCAGGTCGCCCATCAGCTCGACCAGGCCGGGGACGTCGAAGACGTCCTGCAGGCACTCCCGGACGGCCTCCAGGACGATCGGGAACGAGCCGTACTCGGAGGCGACTTCGAGCAGTTGGGCGGCGCGCTGGCGCTGCTGCCAGAGCGGGGTGCGGCGGCCGGGGTTGCGGCGGGGGAGCAGCAGGGCGCGGCCGGCGCACTCGCGGAAGCGGGAGGCGAACAGGGCGGAGCCGCCGACCTGGTCGGTGACCAGCTGCTCGATCTCGCCGGGGTCGAACAGGGCGGCGTCGGCGCCGACCGGGGCCTCGTCCGGGGCCGCGCCCGGGGGTGAACCGGCGGGTTCGGACGGGCTGCTGAAATCGAAGTCGGGGGCCAGGAGATCGGCGTCGGGCAGGCGGAGCACGATGCCGTCGTCGGCGTGCATGACCTGGGGGTCCAGGCCGTGCTTCTCGCGCAGCCGGGCGCCCAGGGCCAGGGCCCAGGGGGCGTGCACCTGGGCGCCGAAGGGGGAGTGGATGACGATCCGCCAGTCACCGAGCTCGTCCCGGAAACGCTCGACCACGATGGTGCGGTCGTCCGGGAGGTGGCCGCAGGCGGTGCGCTGTTGGGCGAGGTAGTCGAGCAGGTTGGCGGCGGCCCACTCGTCCAGGCCGGCCTGCTTGAGGCGCTCGGTCGCGGCCTCCGGCCGGAGGGCGCCCAGCTCGCGGGTGAACGCGCCCAGGGCGCGGCCGAGTTCGAGCGGGCGGCCGAGGGTGTCGCCCTTCCAGAACGGGAGCCGACCCGGGACGCCGGGGGCGGGGGTGACCAGCACCTTGTCGTGGGTGATCTCCTCGATCCGCCAGGAGGTGGTGCCGAGGGTGAACACGTCGCCGACGCGGGACTCGTAGACCATCTCCTCGTCCAGCTCGCCGACCCTGCCGCCGCCCTTCTTGCCCGTCTTCGAATCGGACGCAGTGGTGCCGGCGATGAAGACGCCGAACAGGCCGCGGTCGGGGATGGTGCCGCCGGAGGTGACGGCCAGGCGCTGGGCGCCGGGGCGGCCGGTGACCGTGCCGGCCACCCGGTCCCAGACCACCCGGGGGCGCAACTCGGCGAAGGCGTCCGAGGGGTAGCGGCCTGCCAGCATGTCGAGCACGGCGTCGAAGGCGGACTGCGGGAGGGTGGCGAAGGGCGCGGCGCGGCGGACCACGGTGAGCAGGTCGTCCACCGGCCAGGCGTCCAGGGCCGTCATCGCGACCAGCTGCTGGGCCAGCACGTCCAGCGGGTTGCGCGGGATGCGCAGTGCCTCGATCCGGCCGGCCCGCATCCGCTCGGTCACCACGGCGGACTGCACCAGGTCCCCCCGGTACTTGGGGAAGAAGACGCCGGTGGAGACGGCGCCGACCTGGTGGCCGGCCCGGCCGACCCGCTGCAGGCCGGAGGCGACCGAGGGTGGGGACTCGACCTGGACGACGAGTTCCACGGCGCCCATGTCGATGCCCAGCTCCAGGCTGGAGGTGGCGACCACGGCGGGCAGCCGACCGGCCTTCAACTCCTCCTCGACGAGCGAGCGCTGTTCCTTGGAGACGGAGCCGTGGTGCGCCCGCGCGATGACCGCGGGCGCACCCTTGGCGGCGCCCGAGCCGCCCATCAACTGGGCCGGGGCGTGCGCCTCGGGGACGGCGGTGCCGGTGGCGCGCTCGTGGGCGATCTCGTTCAGCCGGTTGCACAGGCGCTCGGCCAGGCGGCGGGAGTTGGCGAAGACGATGGTCGAGCGGTGCGCCTCGACCAGGTCGACGATCCGCTCCTCGACGTGCGGCCAGATCGAGGCCTGACGCTGCGGGTCGCTGCCGGCGGCGCCGCCGGTGGCCGGGGCGGCGGGCAGGTCGTCCAGGTCAGGGACGGGGACGACCACCGAGAGGTCGAACTCCTTGGCGGCGGCGGGCTGGACGACGGCGGCGCCGCGCTGGGGGCTGAGGAAGCGGGCCACCTCCTCGACCGGGCGCACCGTGGCGGACAGGCCGATCCGGCGGGCCGGGCGGTCCAGCAGCTCGTCCAGCCGCTCCAGGCTGAGTGCGAGGTGGGCGCCGCGCTTGGTGCCGGCGACTGCGTGCACCTCGTCCAGGATCACCGTGTCCACGCCGCGCAGCGCCTCCCGGGAGGAGGAGGTGAGCAGCAGGAAGAGCGACTCGGGGGTGGTGATCAGGATGTCCGGCGGGTGGGTCGTGAAGCGGCGGCGGTCGGCGGCGGGGGTGTCGCCGGAGCGGATCGCGACCTGGACCTCCGGCTCGGGCAGACCGAGGCGGACGGCGGCCTGGCGCAGGCCGGTCAGCGGGGCGCGGAGATTGCGTTCGACGTCCACCGCGAGGGCCTTGAGCGGCGAGACGTAGAGCACCCGGCAGCGGCGCTTGGGCTCGGCGGGGGGCGGGGTGCTGCTGAGGCGGTCCAGCGCGGAGAGGAAGGCGGCGAGTGTCTTGCCGGAGCCGGTGGGGGCGACCACCAGGACGTCGGTCTCCCGCCGGATGGCGCGCCAGGCCTCGGACTGGGCGGTGGTGGGGGCGGAGAAGGCGCCGGTGAACCAGGCCCGGGTGGCCGGGGCGAATCCGGCCAGGGGGTCGTCGGCCGGCGGGGTGTCGGCGGGCGGGTCGCCGGCGGGCGGGGTCGGGTGCTGGGGCGCCATGCCCCCATGGTGCCGGGTGGGACTGACAAGCGGGCCGGCGGTCGGGGGGCTCGTCGGGGGGCGGGTGCGGCCGTGGGTGTAGTCGAGAAGGCGGGAACGATAAACCACTTATATCGTAATGAATCGGACATGTGATCAATCCGTGGCTGTGACCGCACCGCCGTGGCCCGCATGCCGTGACCTCACCGGACCGACGAGCGGAGACCGTGGGATGGCGCAGGCGCACCAGTCCGGCAGTCCCGCCCGCGCGGTTCGCCGGCGCAGGATCCGCGGGCCCGTCCGGATGCTGCTGGCGATGCTGCTCACGGCCCTGGTGGTCGGCGGGGCCGTGCCGTACGTCTCCGGGCCCGGGCGGGCGTACCTGAGCTACCTGGTACTGGCCGGGCAGGAGGACGCCGAGGGCGCCGCCCGGGCGGGGGCGGAGAGCCGGGCGGCGGGCGGACAGGTGGTGCAGGAGTACCTGCAGATCGGGGCGGTGCTCGCGTACGCGACCGGCGGCTTCGCGGACAAGGTCCGGGCCCGGCCGGGGATCGCCGCCGTGGGGGCGACCCGGACCGCGCCGGTGGTGGGGCCGCCGCGGGCGGTGGACGGGGCCGGGGACTTCGCGGCGGGGACGGAGCGGGGGAGTTCGGAGGGGCGTGCGACTTCCGGCGGACGCGTGGCTCCGGGTGGGCGTACGGTCCCCGACGGGCGTGCGACGACCGGCGCGCGTGTGACCGCCCGCGGACGGGCGGCTTCCGAGGGGGAGGAGGGCGGGACGCCCACCGTGCCCGATCCGGCGGAGGGCGGCGCCTGGAACCTCGCCATGCTGGGGCCGGCCTCGGGGCGGACCGGGGACGCCGGCGGGGGGACGCCGAGTGCCGAGGCGCTGCACAAGGTGCTGGTCGCGGTGCTGGACTCGGGCGTGGACGACAGCCACCCGGACCTGTGGGCCGCCGTCGACCCGAAGGCCTCGGCCTCCTGTGCGGACGGGCGGCCGGACGCCCGGACCGGCTCCTGGCGGCCCGACTCGGGAGTGGGGGAGAGCGGTCACGGCACCCACGTCGCCGGGATCATCGGCGCGGCCCGGGACGGGAAGGGCGTCACCGGGGTCGCGCCGGGGGTGCGGATCGCCGCCGTCCGGCTGCTCGGGCCGCTGGGGCAGTACTACGCGGAGAACATCGTCTGCGGCATGCTCTGGGCGGCCGACCACGGGGCCAAGGCGATCAACAACAGCTACTTCGCGGACCCGTGGAAGTACAACTGCCCCGAGGACCGGGACCAGGCGGCGCTGGTCGCGGCCGTCGGCCGGGCCGCCGCGTACGCCCAGCGCAAGGGCGCGGTGGTGGTCGCCTCGGCCGGCAACGACGGACAGGACCTCGGCGCGGCCCGGACCGACGAACGCAGCCCCAACGACCGGGGCTCCGAGCCGGCCCGTACCCGCTACCTGGGCACCGAGTGCATTCGCCTTCCCGGCGAACTCCCGGGCGTGGTCACCGTCACCGCCGTGAACCGGGACGGGCGTCCGTCCTCGTACTCCAACTACGGGCGCGGGCACGTCTCGCTCGCTGCCCCGGGCGGGGATCCGGACGGCGGGGCGCAGGGGGCGATCGTCTCCGACTGGCCCGGGGGGCAGTACGCGGCGCTGGCGGGGACCTCGATGGCGGCGGCCCATGTCGCCGGGGCGGTGGCGATCGCGGCGGCGTTGCATCCGGATCTCGGGTCCGGTGGGTTGGCCGCCCTGCTGGCGACTACGGCTGCGGCGGGGTGTCCGGTGGGGCCGCGGGCTTGTGGGGATCGGCAGTATTTCGGGGCGGGGTTGTTGGCGTTGCCCCGTTGAGGGGTGGATGGGGTGACGGCGGAGGAGTGGCAGCCACGGGGGTTCGGTGCGAGGTCCGGGATACTGGGGGCATGAGGCTGACGGAGTTCTGGCGACGGATGTACGCGCACTTCGGGGAGGGGTACGCGGAGTCCTTCGCGTCCGACCACGTGATGAGCGAGCTGGGCGGGCGGACGGTGCGCCAGGCGCTGGAGGCGGGCTGGGAGGCCAAGGACGTCTGGCGGGTGGTCTGTGAGACCCAGGGGGTCTCCACCCTGCTGCGCTGAGCCTTCCCCCGGGGGTGGTGGCACAGACTGTCGGGGTGACGATCAGCGGAGAGCAGAAGAACGAGGAAGGGTCGGCGCGGGCCGTCGACGAGGAGCGGGCCCTGTGGGGTGGGATGCCGCGCTGGCTGCCCCGGGCGATGGTGCTGTTCCTGGTGCTGGTCGGGCTGTTCCAACTCGCCGACTGGGCGTTCCGGCAGCTGATCGACCTGTTCGTGATGCTGCTGGTGGCCTTCTTCCTCTCGCTGGCGCTGGAGCCGGCGGTGGACCGGATGGCGGCGCGCGGGGTGCGTCGTGGGGTGGGCACCTTCCTGGTGTTCGTCGCGGTCGGGATCGCGGTGACCGGGTTCCTGGCGGCGCTCGGCACCTTGTTGGTGGATCAGGTGGCGAAGATCGCGGGGGACATGCCGCACCTGGTCGACAATCTGATCGGCTGGGTCAACCGGACCTTCCATCAGGACCTCTCGCTGGGTGAGCTGCAGAAGCGGCTGCTCAAGGATTCCGGCACCATCGAGAGCTACGCCCAGCAGGCCGCCGACAATGTCTGGGGTGTCTCCTCCACCCTCATCGGAGGGCTCTTCCAGGCCTTCACGGTCGGGCTGTTCACCTTCTACTTCACCGCCGAGGGCCCTCGGGTGCGCCGGACGGCGTGTTCCCTGCTGCCGCCGTCGAAGCAGGGCGAGGTGCTGCGGGCCTGGGAGATCGCGCTCGCCAAGACCGGCGGCTACCTGTACTCGCGGGCGGTGCTCGCGGTGGTGTCGGCGGCCGGGCACTGGGTGATGTTCGAGCTGATCGACCTGCCGTACTCGGCGGCGCTGGCGATCTGGGTGGGCGTCATGTCGCAGTTCGTGCCGACCATCGGGACGTACCTGGCGGGGGCGCTGCCGGTGCTGGTCGCGCTCACCGTGGAGCCGGTGGACGCGCTGTGGGTGCTGGTGTTCACGGTGGTCTACCAGCAGATCGAGAACTACGTGCTGCACCCGAGGATCACCGCGAGGACGGTGGACGTGCACCCGGCGGTGGCCTTCGGCGCGGTGATCGCGGGCGCCGCCCTGCTGGGCGCGGTGGGCGCGCTGATCGCGATCCCGGCGGCAGCCACCCTGCAGGGCTTCGTCGGGACGTACGTGCGGCGGTACGAGGTGGCCACCGATCCGCGGATCGACCGCGGTGAGCAGCGGCGGGCCCGTCGGGAGCTGCGGCGGGAGGCGGCGCAGCGGCTGCGGCGGATGGTCGGGGGCGACGGCGAGTGACCGGTGGCGGGGCGCGGTCGGTCCGAGGGCCCGCCCCGCGTCGGGGCCGGACGTGCGAGGCTTGAATCGAACAGATGTTCTTTGTACTCTCCGGCGAGGAGTTTTCCACAGGCTGAGCCGGGTGGGGCTCGTTTGTCAGTGGGACGCGCTAGCGTCGGTGACGATGAAGCGCACAGCACAGAACCCGAGGGAAAAAGCCATGGCAGGTACGGACCGCGAGAAGGCCCTGGAGACCGCTCTCGCCCAGATCGAGCGGCAGTTCGGCAAGGGCTCGGTGATGCGCCTCGGCGAGAAGGCCAATGAGCCGGTCGAGGTGATCTCCACCGGATCCACCGCCCTGGACGTCGCCCTCGGGGTCGGCGGCATCCCGCGCGGCCGAGTGATCGAGATCTACGGCCCCGAGTCCTCCGGTAAGACCACCCTGACCCTGCACTTGGCCGCCAACGCCCAGCGGGCCGGCGGCACGGTCGCCTTCGTCGACGCGGAGCACGCGCTCGACCCGGAGTACGCCAAGAAGCTCGGCGTGGACACCGACGCCCTGCTGGTCAGCCAGCCGGACACCGGTGAGCAGGCCCTGGAGATCACCGACATGCTGATCCGCTCCGGCGCGATCGACCTGGTGATCATCGACTCGGTCGCGGCGCTCGTCCCGCGCGCCGAGATCGAGGGCGAGATGGGTGACTCGCACGTCGGTCTGCAGGCCCGGCTGATGAGCCAGGCGCTGCGCAAGATCGCCGGTGCGCTGAACCAGTCGAACACCACCGCCATCTTCATCAACCAGCTGCGCGAGAAGATCGGCGTGATGTTCGGTTCGCCGGAGACCACGACCGGTGGCCGGGCGCTGAAGTTCTACGCCTCGGTCCGCCTGGACATCCGCCGGATCGAGACCCTGAAGGACGGCACCGAGGCGGTCGGCAACCGCACCCGGGTCAAGGTCGTCAAGAACAAGGTCGCCGCGCCGTTCAAGCAGGCCGAGTTCGACATCCTCTACGGCATCGGCATCAGCCGTGAGGGCGGCCTGATCGACATGGGCGTCGAGCACGGATTCATCCGCAAGTCCGGCGCCTGGTACACCTACGAGGGCGACCAGCTCGGCCAGGGCAAGGAGAACGCCCGCAACTTCCTGCGGGACAACCCGCAGCTCGCCGACGAGATCGAGCGGAAGATCAAGGGCAAGCTGGGCATCGGCCCGAAGACCGAGGAGCCCGCCGAGGGCGAGGCGGAGGCCGCTGCCGACGGCGCCGCCAAGCCGATCACCGCGACCGCCGCCAAGACGGCCGCGGCGAAGAAGACGGCGGCTGCCAAGGCCTGAGCCGTTGACGCAGTACGACACGGTGGGCGGCGGCCCGGCGGGCCCCGAGGACGACGACTACGGCCCGCCGGACTGGTTCGCCGCGGTCGCGGAGGAGCCGGAGCCGGAAGGAGAGCCGGAGCCGGAACCGCGGCCGTCGGCGGCCCGGCCGCGGTCGCAGTCCCGCAAGGGGCGGCGGGAGCGCGCGTCCACCACACAGTGGGCATCCGGCCCGGAACCGGAGTTCGACCGGGCTCCGGTCCGGGCGGTGCGCGGCGCGGCGTCCGGTCCGGGGCCGGCGGAGGCCTCGGTCGAGGCGCTCGGGCTGGTCTCGGCCTCCGAGCTGCGCACCGGCCGCCGTCGGCGCCGCTCGGCGCTGGCGGCCGAGGAGTTCGAAGCCGCCGAGGGCGGTGCCGTGCCCGCGGACAGCGGCTGGGGCGAGGCGGAGGCGGCCGGTCACGGGGGTGCGGCCGCCTCGACGGCCCGCTCCGGCACGGGACAGCGTCGCGGTCGTCGCGGTGGGCGGTCCGCCGAGGGCCTGCCGGATGAGGAGGGCGGCGCCGCCCGTACCTCCCGCAAGCGGGCCGAGGAGCAGGTCGATCCGGAGACCCGCGCCCGGGACATCTGCCTGCGGCTGCTGACCGGCGCCGCCAAGACCCGCAAGCAGCTCGCCGCCGCCCTGCGCAAGCGGGAGATCCCGGAGGACGTCGCCGACGAGGTGCTCACCCGGCTCGAAGAGGTCGGGCTGATCGACGACGCGGCCTTCGCCGGGGCCTGGGTGGAATCCCGGCACGCCGTCCGGGGCCTGTCCCGGCGGGCGTTGGCCCAGGAGCTGCGCACCAAGGGCGTGGCCGCCGAGCTGGTCGAGCAGGCCGTCGCCCAGCTCGACCACGACGACGAGGAGGACGCGGCCCGGGCGCTGGTGGAGCGCAAGCTGCGCTCCACCCGGGGGCTGGACCCGCAGGTCCGGACCCGGCGGCTGGTGGGCATGCTGGCCCGGCGCGGTTACTCCGAGGGGCTGGCCTTCCGGGTGGTGCGGGGAGCGCTGGAGGAGGAGGCGGCCGACGGACTGTCGGAAACCGGGTGGGAGTAGTGGCAGTTCCGCACACTTCTTGGTCCGGACCAGATCAAGTCTTGACCCTCTCGTGACCCGCACCTGGCCTCGCACTCAGTGCGGGGGGCGCTTCCGGACGCGCCCGCGCAGGGACGGGGAGTGGGGCGCGGCATGGGGATCTCGGCGGCCACCGGCACGGGCGAGTCCGTGCTGCCGATCGTCGGGTCGGCCGCCGCCGTCCTGCTGGTGCTCGCGGTGCTGGCCGCGCTGCTGGTCAGACGGTTGCGGGCGGACCGCCGGCGGGCCCTCGCCGAGGTCGAGCGGGTCCGCCGGTGGGCCGAGGAGCAGACCGGCCGGCAGCGGGCCGAACTCGCCCGGCGCGAGGACGGCGTGGCCGAGGAACTGCGCCGTCTGCGCCGACGGGAGGACGAACTGGCGGAGCGCTCCGTGGAGTTGGAGCGCTCCCGGGGCGAGGCCGAGGCGCTGGTGGCCCGCCGGACGGCCGCGCTGGAGCGTGCCGCCGGGCTCTCCGCCGAGCAGGCGCACGCCCAACTCCTGTGCGAGGCCGAGGAGTCGGCCCGCCGGGTGGCCGCCGTCAGGGTCCGGGAGATCGAGCGTGAGGCCAAGGAGGAGGGCGAGCGCCGGGCCAGGGACATCCTGGCCGGGACGATCCAGCGGCTGGCCGCGGAGCAGACCGCGGAGACCGCCGTCACCGTCTTCCGGCTGCCCGGCGAGGAGATGAAGGGCCGGATCATCGGCCGCGAGGGCCGCAACATCCGCTCCTTCGAGGCGGTCACCGGGGTCAACCTGATCGTCGACGACACCCCCGGCTCGGTGCAGCTCTCCTGCTTCGACCCGGTCCGCCGGGAGACCGCCCGGCTCACCCTGGAGCAGCTGGTCGAGGACGGCCGGATCCACCCGACCCGGATCGAGCACATCCACGAGCGCAGCCGCGCCGAGGTCGAGGCGCGCTGCCTCCGGGCCGGCGAGGACGCCCTGCTGGACGCCCGGGTCGGCGGGATGCACCCCGAACTCGTCCGCACCCTGGGCTCCCTGCGGTATCGGGCCTCGTACGGGCAGAACGTGCTGGGGCACCTGCTGGAGTCCGCGCACCTGGCCGGGATGATGGCCGCCGAGCTGGGGGTGGACCCGGAGCCGGTGCGCCGGGCGGCGCTGCTGCACGACATCGGCAAGGCGCTCACCCACGAGATGGAGGGCAGCCACGCGGCGGTCGGCGCGGACCTCGCCCGGCGGTACGGAGAGTCCCCCGAGGTGGTGCACGCGATCGCCGCGCACCACGGCGAGGTGGAGCCCCGGAGCGTGACGGCCGTGCTGACCCAGGCGGCGGACGCCTGCTCGGGCGGGCGGCCCGGGGCACGCAAGGAGTCGCTGGAGGTGTACGTGCGGCGGCTGGCGCGGCTGGAGGAGATCGCGCGCTCGCACACCGGGGTGTCCGAGGTGTACGCGATGCAGGCCGGGCGCGAGGTGCGGGTGATGGTGCGTCCGGAGGCGGTGGACGACCTGGGGGCGGAGCTGATCGCCCGTGAGGTGGCCCGGCAGGTCTCGGCGGAGCTGACCTACCCGGGCCAGATCCGGGTGACGGTGGTCCGGGAGAGCCGGGCCACGGCGGTGGCCGGCTAGGACCTGTCTCCTGGGTTCCGGCGGATCCGGCAGGGGTCCAGGAGACCGGCCCTAGCTCGCCGAGTCCACCTGCTGAGGCTCCGGAGCGGGCTCCGGCGACGCCCCGGGCTCGGGCTCCGGCGCGCCGGCGATCGGGGCCGGGCCGCCGCGGGCCCGGTCGGCGAGCATCAGCAGGTCCTCGGCGGCCGCGCCCTGGGTGAGGCCGACCAGGTGGCCGTCCGGCCGGATCAGCAGCACGGTGTGCGGCCCGGCGCCCGGGTACTCCTCGGTGACCAGTACCTCGGCCGGTACCGGCAGCGCGGCGGCGACCTCGGCGAGCCGGGGCATCAGCCCGGCGCCGAGCCAGTGCTCGGAGGACCAGACGGCGGTGCCGGGGGCGACCAGCAGCAGCAGGAAGGTGGCACCGAGCCGGGCGTGCAGGTGGTCCGGGGTGCCGTCGGCGGCGAGCACCGGCAGGTCCGGGACGAGCACCCCGGGGGCGGTGGCGGGCAGCAGCTCGCTGAGCGAGGTGGTGCCGCGTGCGCCGCGCTGCGCCGGCACCCGGCCGGGGACACCGGAGGGCGCTGCCGGGTAGGCGGGCGCGCCGCCGAAGCGGCCGGTGCCCAACTGGCCGTCGGCGAGCAGCGGGGCGTGCTTGCGGAAGCCGCCGACCAGCAGCGAGCGGCGGGTCTGCTGCCAGCCGCGCAGCGGGCGCAGCAGCGGCATGGACTGGTCGACGGCGCGCAGCCGGGCGCCGACCGCGCCGCGCCGCTCGGCCTCGTAGCCGTCCAGCAGCGAGCCGCCGGGCTGGGGGCCGCCGGAGTGGAGGTGCCAGGCGAGGGCGAGCCGCCAGGCGAGGTTGTCGGCGTCGCGCAGCCCGTCGGCCAGGTTCTGCATGCCGAGTGCGCCGTGCAGGTGGGCGGCGTCGCCGGCCAGGAAGCAGCGGCCGCTGCGGAAGCGGGCGGCCAGGCGTTGCTGGGCGGTGTGGTCGGCGGCGGCGAGCAGTTCGAAGCTGGGCAGTTCGCCGCACCAGCCGGTGAGGGTGGAGGTGACCCGGGTGAGCAGGGTGTCGCCGGTGACGATGCCGGGCCAGGTGGCGTGCGGGTCGACCTGTTCGGTGGGGGCGGGCCGGCCTGGGGGAAGCCGCCAGTCGAGCCGCCAGACGCCGTCCGGCAGCGGACGGGCGGAGGCCTCGCGGTCGCCGCGCCACGGGGGTTCGCGGTGCAGCCGGGCCCCGTCGAAGGGCAGGTCGACCCGGACGGTGGCGATGGCGTTGCGGTCGACCGCCGGGCGGCCGGGGAAGCGGATCTTCAGCAGCTTGCGGACGGTGGAGCGGGCGCCGTCGCAGCCGACCAGGTGGCTGCCGCGCCACCAGGTGGCGGAGCCGTCCTGGGTGCCGTGGGTGCGGACGCTGACGCCGTCGCGGTCCTGTTCGAGTTCGACGACCCGGTTCAGCGGGACCAGCCTGACCAGCGGGGTGCCGGTCAGGGCGTCGCGCAGACCGCGCTGGAGGCGGTGCTGGGGCAGGTGGAAGGTGGGGGAGTCGGTGAGGTCGAGCCGCAGCACCTCCTGGCGGCGCCGCCAGATGGCGAAGGAGTCCCACAGGGCTGAGTCGGAGACGGCCCGGGAGTAGCCGATCCGGGTCAGGAAGGCGGCGGTGTCGGCCCCGAGGACGACGCTGCGAGGGCCCTCGGGGCAGAGCCCGGAGCCCTCGTCCAGGACGACGGTCGGCACCTCGTGCCGGGCCAGCGCGAGGGCCAGGGCCAGACCGACCGGTCCGGCCCCGACCACGATCACCGGGTCCATGCGGGGACCTCCGGGCACGAACCGGCCCATGGGCCGGCGTCAGTTACCGCTGCCGCATATGCCGCGTGGATGCTCCCGGGAGGTGTCACGAAGAGCAATGCAACAGTTCACCTGCGTGTCCGTCAAGCAGCAGATGAAGTGCGCCGGTTCGCGCCGCGACGGCCGCGTGCCTCGATCCAGCGCGCGAGCGCGGTCAGCAGCAGGCACAGGGCGATGTAGATCGGCCCGATCACCAGCACCACGGGGATGTAGGGGAAACCCGCAGCGTTCAGTGGCTGGGTGGCGATCTTCTTGCCCATGAACAGCAGCTCGTTGTACGTGATGATGTAGCCGAGCGAGGTGTCCTTGAGGGTGACGACCAGCTGGCCGATCATCGACGGCAGCATCGAGCGGACGGCCTGCGGCACCAGGATGGAGGACATCACCTGGGTCTTGCGCATCCCGAGGGCGTACGCCGCCTCGCCCTGGCCGCGGGGGACGGCGTTGACGCCGCTGCGGATGATCTCGGCCTGGACCGAGCCGTTGTAGAGGGTGAGGCCGAGCACCAGGGCCCACATCGGGTCCTTGGCGAAGAACGCGTAGTAGAGCCCGACGATCAGGATCAGCAGCGGCATCGCCCGGAAGAACTGGACGACGGCGGTGCAGGCCCAGCGGACCGGCTTGTGGTCGGACAGCTGGCCGGAGGCCAGCAGCGCGCCCAGGGAGAGCGAGAAGACGGCGGCCAGGCCGAACGCCTTCAGGGTGGCCAGCAGGCCGTCCACGATCATCTGCTGGACGGCGTTGTACTGGAACGGGTCCCAGAGGTCGGCGTCGAACTGGCCGTTGTCGGCCAGGGTGGAGACGACGTACCAGAGCAGTCCGGCGACGCCGATCAGCGCGAGGACGCCGAAGAGGCGGTAGCGGGCGCGGGCCTTCGGGCCGGGGGCGTCGTAGAGGACGCTGGCCGAGGCAGGGCGCTGGAACACGTTCATCGGGCCACCGCCAGTCGGGATTCCAGGAAGCGGAAGAGGGTGGCGACCGCCGCGCTGATCAGCAGGTAGGCGCAGGCCACCCAGAAGAAGATCGCGAAGATCGAGTAGCCGCGCTCGGAGAAGGTCTGCTGGGCGCTGTACAGCTCGGGGACGCTGAACGCGCCGGCGATCGCCGAGTTCCTCGGCAGCGCGATGAACACGCTGCTCATCGGGCCCAGCACGGTCCGGCCGGCCTGCGGCAGGACGACCAGGGTGAGGGTCTGGCCGAAGGTCATGCCCAGGCTGCGGGCCGCCTCGGCCTGGCCGAGCGGCACGGTGTTGATGCCGGAGCGGATCACCTCGCAGACGAACGAGGCGGTGTACCCGCCGAGCGCCAGCACCGCGAAGACCAGATGGCTGAAGTGCACGCCCAGCGGCGGCAGGCCGAAGGTGACGGCGAAGAACAGCAGGGTCAGCGGGGTGTTGCGGAACAGCGTCACCCAGGTGGTGCCGAAGGCGCGCAGGACCGGCACCGGGGAGACCCGGAAGGCCGCCAGCAGGGTGCCCAGCAGCAGGGCGAGCAGGGCGCTGAGCGCGCTCAGCTCGATCGTCTGCAGGAAGCCGTCGCGGAACAACGAGAAGTTGTCCTGCTCGAACAGGAACCCCATCCGGCGGCCCTCCTCTCACAGATGGTCAGAACGGGTGGTCGGGTACGGCGGTCGGATCAGTAGCGGTCGAGGGTCGGGATCTCGGGCGCGGCGGAGCCGGACGCGCCCAGGGTCGCGTCGTAGGCCTTCTTCCAGTCGCCGTTGTCCTCGTGGGCCTTGAGGGCATCGCTGATCGCGTCGCGCAGCGCCTTGTCGTCCTTGTTGAGGCCGATGCCGTAGTTCTCCTTGGTGAACGGCTTGCCGACGACCTTGAGCTTGCCCTTGTACTTGGAGGCGTAGCCCTTGAGGATCGCGTCGTCGGTGGTGACCGCGTCGACCTCGCCCGACATCAGCTTCTCGACGCAGGCCGAGTAGGTGTCGAACTGGGTGATCTTCGGGTTGTACTGCTTGATGTTCTGGATCGAGGTCGAGCCGGTCGCGGTGCAGACGTTCTTGCCGCTGGTGCTCTCCGGGCCGGTGATCGAGGTGTTGTCGCTCTTCACCAGCAGGTCCTGGCCGGCGATGTAGTACGGGCCGGCGAAGGAGACCGTCTTCTTGCGCTCGTCGTTGATGCTGTAGGTGCCGACGTAGAAGTCGATCTGGCCCTTGGCGATGGCCGGCTCGCGCTGCGAGGAGACCAGGGTCTGCCACTTGATCTGCTGCGGGGTGAAGCCGAGGTCGGCGGCGACCATCTTGGCGATCTCGATGTCGAAGCCGCTGCGGTCGCCGCTGGCGACGTCCTCCCAGCCGAGGTTCGGCTGGTCGGCCTTGGCACCGATGATCAGCTGGCCGCGCTTCTTGGCCTCGGCCAGGATCGCGGAGTCGATCTTGACGTCGGTCTTGACCGTGTAGGTCGGCAGCGCCGGGGCGTTGCTCGCGCTCGCGTCGGTCGAGCCGGCGGGGGAGCCGTCCTTGCCGCAGGCGGCGGTGGCGGTGAGCGCGACGGCACAGAGCGCTACGGCGAGGGTGCGAGAAGTCCTCATGAGGGTTGTTCTCCTGGGGCTGGGCCACGGTTTCAACCGGGCTCTGGCGTCTGGAAGTTGTGCGCGGGCAGGGCCGACCGGCGTCATTGCCGGGGGCGGCCCCGCGTGGTCTCGAAGCGTCAGTGGTGCAGGATCTTCGAGAGGAAGTCCTTGGCGCGCTCGGAGCGCGGCGCGGTGAAGAAGGCGTCCGGGGTGTTCTGCTCGACGATCTTGCCGTCGGCCATGAACAGCACGCGGTTGGCGGCGGAGCGGGCGAAGCCCATCTCGTGGGTGACCACGACCATCGTCATACCGTCGGCGGCCAGCTGGCGCATGACCTCCAGCACCTCGTTGACCATCTCCGGGTCGAGCGCCGAGGTCGGCTCGTCGAAGAGCATCACCTTGGGCTTCATCGCCAGCGCCCGGGCGATCGCCACCCGCTGCTGCTGGCCGCCGGAGAGCTGGGCCGGGTACTTGTCGGCGTGCGCCGCGAGGCCGACCCGTTCCAGCAGCTCGCGGGCGGTCTTCTCGGCGTGCGAGCGGATCACCTTGCGCACCTTGACCTGGCCGATGACCACGTTCTCCAGCACGGTCTTGTGCGCGAACAGGTTGAAGCTCTGGAACACCATGCCGACCTCGGCGCGCAGCCGGGCCAGCTCCTTGCCCTCGGCGGGCAGCGGGCGGCCGTCGACGGTGATCCCGCCGGAGTCGATCGTCTCCAGCCGGTTGATCGTCCGGCAGAGCGTGGACTTGCCCGAGCCGGACGGGCCGATCAGGACGACCACCTCGCCCTGGTGGATCTCGAGGTTGATGTCCTGCAGCACGTGCAGTGCGCCGTAGTGCTTGTTGACGCTGTTCAGCACGACCAGCGGGGCGGCTGCGGGGGTGGAGTCCTCGACAGGGCTCTCGATCATCGCGCCTGCTCCCTCTGTGTCGGATCGTGCCTGCCCGGGAAGTAGTCAACTCCCTTGGGCGGCAATGGTGGTACGAATCCGGGAGCCACGACCGGCGGAGCCGCAGCCCCCGGTGGGGCGACCTTAGGAGCGCTGACGGTGCCCCGTCAGCCGATCTGAGCGGAACTTGAGGATCACAAAACGGCCACACGGTGGGTACGCGCTGTTCGCGAAGGTGCCTACGGGGCATGTCACAGCGGGAATCCGCGCCGGTGCTCCCCGTCCCCCAAGGGCCCGGTGCGCGGTCGAACCTGGCGCCGGGCCGCCCGCTGGCCCATACTGCGCAGGAGCCGGGCCCCGACCGGTCGGGCCCGGAGACCACGTGGGGAGAGGAGGAGAACAGGATGCGACTGCTGCTCGTCGAGGACGACGAACGCGTGGCCGCCGCGCTGGTCGCGGTGCTGGGCCGGCACGGCTTCCAGGTGCGGCACGCCCGCAGCGGGCACGAGGCACTGGACGCCCTGGTGCCGGACGGCAACGAGCCGTACCGGGTGGTGCTGCTCGACCTCGGGCTGCCTGACCGCGACGGCTTCGAGGTGTGCAGCCGGATCAGGGCCGGCAGCGGAGTGCCGGTGATCATGGTGACCGCCCGCGCCGACATCCGCTCCCGGATCCACGGCCTCAACCTGGGCGCCGACGACTACGTCACCAAGCCGTACGACATGGGCGAGTTGCTCGCCCGCATCCACGCGGTGGCCCGCCGCGGCGCCCCGCCCTCCTCGGCGGCGGTGCCCGCGCCGGACGCCGTACCGCAGCAGCGCGGCCCGCTGGAGTCCCGCGGCATCCGGATCGACCGGGAGCGCCGCCGGGTCAGCGTGGACGGCCGCGACGTGCCGCTCACCCGCAAGGAGTTCGATCTGCTGGCCCTGCTCGCCCAGAGCCCCGGTGTGGTCTACCGGCGCGAGCAGATCTTCAGCGAGGTCTGGCGCAGCGGCTGGGAGGGCAACGGCCGCACTCTGGAGGTGCACATCGGCTCGCTGCGCAACAAGCTCGCGCTGCCCGGCCTGGTCGAGGCCGTCCGCGGCGTCGGCTACCGGCTGATCCCCGACTGCCCGACGTCCACCGCGGCCGACCCGGCCCCGCCCGCCCCCGCGGAGCACTGACCGCACGTGCGCACCCGCCTGCTCGGCATCCTGATCGCCCTCATGCTCTGTGTCCTGGCCGCCCTGGGGCTGCCGCTCGCGGCGGCGTTCGCGGCGGCCGAGCAGAGCAAGGTGGTCGTCGACCGGCTCGACGACGCCGCCCGCTTCGCCCAGGACCTGCCCACCTCCGGCGCCTCTTCGCTGGCCGCCGCCCGCAAGGGCGACCCGGAGCCCGCCCCCGGCGACCTCAGCCGCCGGCACGCGATCGACGCCGAGGTCCGGCGCTACTTCGACCTGTACGGCGTGCGGCTGGGCATCTTCCAGCGCGACGGCATGCCGATAGCGGTGGCCCCCAGGGACTGGCGGGTGCCCGCCGTCGGCTGGGGCGCCACGGCCTTCCAGGAGGCGCTGGACGGGCGGCGCAGCCACAACCCGCCGCAGGTCTGGCCGTGGACCGAGGACCGGACGATCACCGTCGCCGCCCCGGTGGTGCGCGACGGCGACGTGGTCGCGGTGGTGCTGAGCGAGTCCCCGACCGGGGCGCTGCGCACCCGGGTGCTGCACAAGTGGCTGGTGGTGGCCGGCGGCGAGGCGGTCGCGATGATCGTCGCCGTGCTGCTGGCCGTCCGGCTCACCGAGTG
This sequence comes from Kitasatospora sp. NPDC101155, assembly GCF_044768305.1. Classification (NCBI taxonomy): domain Bacteria; kingdom Bacillati; phylum Actinomycetota; class Actinomycetes; order Kitasatosporales; family Streptomycetaceae; genus Kitasatospora; species Kitasatospora sp. NPDC101155. The sequence goes on from NZ_JBIWPN010000018.1 coordinate 37,374, forward strand.
GGTGCTGCGCCCGGTGCGCACCCTGGACCGGGCCACCCACGACATCGCCACCGGCCAGATGGCCGCCCGGGTCGCGCCCGGCGGCGGACCGCCCGAACTCCAGCGGCTGGCGCGCTCGTTCAACGAGATGGCGGACCACGTGGTGCACGCCATGGACCAGCAGAAGGCCTTCGTCGCGGACGCCTCGCACCAGCTGCGCAACCCGCTGTCGGCACTGCTGCTGCGGGTCGAGGTGCTCGGCCTGGAACTGCCCGAGGGCCATGAGGAGGAGCTCAGCGGCGTCCGGGAGGAGGGCACCCGGCTGGCCCGGGTGCTGGACGACCTGCTCGGGCTGGCCACCGCCGAGCACGCCCGCCCCGAACCGGAGCAGACCGACCTCACCCAGCTGACCCTGGCCCGGGTGGACGGCTGGCAGCCGGTGGCCGAGCAGCGCGGGATCGAGTTGCGCTGGGACGGCCCGGCGCTGGCGATCGGCATGGCGGACCCGATCGGCTTCGGCTCCGCGCTGGACGCCGTCCTGGACAACGCGCTCAAGTTCAGCCCGTCCGGCAGCCGGGTGCGGCTGCGGGTCGCGGTGCGCCGGGACGAGGTCGCGGTGACCGTCACCGACGCCGGGCCGGGCCTGACCGAGGACGAGCTGTCCCGGGCCGGCGACCGGTTCTGGCGCAGCCCGCGGCACCAGAACGTGGACGGCTCCGGGCTGGGCCTGTCCATCGCCCGCACCCTGCTGGCGGCAGGCGGCGGCTCGCTCGGCTTCGCCCCGGTCAAGCCGACCGGACTCGCGGTGACCTTGGCGGTGCCGCGGCCGGAGAGGCCCTAGCCAGCCGTGGCTTCTCAGGGCTTCACCGAGCGGTAGTAGCGCGCGGCGCCCTCGTGCAGCGGGAGCGGGTCGGTGTAGACGGCGGTGCGCAGGTCGACCAGCTGGGCGGCGTGCACCTGGGCGCCGATCTGGTCGCGGCTGTCGATCACCGCCCGGGTCATGCCCTCGACCAGTTCCGGGTTCACGTCGTCCCGGGTGATCAGCAGGTTGGGCACAGCGACGGTGGCGACGGCGTCCTGGGGCTCGGCGTTCGGGTAGGTGCCCTTGGGCATGGTGGCCGCCCGGTAGGCGTCGGTGCCGCTGCCCTCGGCCTTGTGCAGGGCCTCGGACAGGTCGCTCAGCGGGACGAGCCGGATCCGGACGTGGTCGGAGAGGTCGGTGAGCGCGCTGGTCGGCAGGCCACCGGACCAGAAGAAGGCGTCCAGCTTGCCCTCGCGCAGCTGGTCGGCGGCGTCGCCGACGCCGGCCATCACCGGGGTGATGTCGTGGTCCGGGTCCAGGCCGGCCGCGGCCAGCAGCCGTCTGGTCACCAGGTTCACCCCGGACTGCGGCAGGCCCACGCCCACCCGCAGGCCCTTGAGGTCGGCGGTGCGGCGCACGGTCGAGGAGGCCGGGACGATCAGCTGCAGGTAGTCGTCGTACAGCCGGGCGATCGCCCGCAGCCTGTCCTTGCCGGGGCCCTGGTAGTCGGCGACCGCGTCGGCGGTGGCGATCGCGAAGGTGTCCTGGCCGGTGATCACCCGGGTGAGGTTGTCTATCGAGCCCTCGGTGTTGTCCAGGGCCAGCCGCACCCCCGGCACGGTCCGGGAGACGTGGGCCTGCAGCAGCTGCCCGTACCGGTCGTAGACGCCGCGCTGCACACCGGTCGCGAAGCGGGTCTCCCCGCGCGGGTAGCCGGGCGTGCGGCCCGCCGACAGCCACCAGCCGCCCAGTCCGGCGACCAGCAGCACCAGCACCAGCACCGTCCGCCACAGCGGGCTGCGGGCCGCGCGGCGGACGGCGGCGCCGAGACGTGACGGATTGGTGGGGGCCATGCAGGGATACTGCCAGGCGCTCCGGCCGAACGGGAGGGGTAAGCGGCACCCGCGCCGGAGCGAGGAGCGTCGGCGCCGGGTCCGAGCGCCCCGGAGGCGAGTGCGTGAACACGGCCGGGAAAACCGGTTCGCGGCTGCCCGTACCCTGGTCTGGTGAGCGGTGAGAGCGGATTGAAGAGCTACAAGGTCGTCACGCACGGCTGTCAGATGAACGTCCACGACTCCGAGCGGCTGTCCGGCCTGCTGGAGGACGCGGGCTACGTCAAGGCCGGGCCGGAGGGCGACCCGGACCTGGTCGTGTTCAACACCTGCGCGGTGCGGGAGAACGCCGACAACAAGCTGTACGGCAACCTCGGCCAGCTCGCGCCGGTCAAGAGCCGTCACCAGGGCATGCAGATCGCCGTCGGCGGCTGCCTGGCCCAGAAGGACCGCGAGACCATCGTCAAGCGCGCCCCCTGGGTCGACGTGGTGTTCGGCACCCACAACATCGGCCACCTGCCGGCCCTGCTGGAGCGGGCCGCGGTCGAGCGCAAGGCCCAGGTCGAGATCCTGGAGTCGCTGGAGACCTTCCCCTCCACGCTGCCCACCCGCCGTGAGTCCGCGTACGCCGCCTGGGTCGCCATCTCGGTCGGCTGCAACAACACCTGCACCTTCTGCATCGTCCCCGCGCTGCGCGGCAAGGAGGAGGACCGCCGGCCCGGCGACGTCCTCGCCGAGATCGAGGCGCTGGTGGACGAGGGCGTTGTCGAGGTCACCCTGCTCGGCCAGAACGTCAACGCCTACGGCTCCGACCTGGGCGACCGCGAGGCCTTCTCAAAGCTGCTGCGCGCCGCCGGCCAGATCGAGGGCCTGGAGCGGATCCGCTTCACCTCGCCGCACCCGCGCGACTTCACCGACGACGTGATCGCCGCGATGGCCGAGACCCCGAGCGTGATGCACCAGCTGCACATGCCGCTGCAGTCCGGCTCGGACCGCGTGCTCAAGGCGATGCGCCGCTCCTACCGGCAGGAGCGTTTCCTCGGGATCATCCGCAAGGTCCGCGAGGCGATGCCGGACGCGGCCATCTCCACCGACATCATCGTGGGCTTCCCCGGCGAGACCGAGGAGGACTTCGAGGAGACGATGCACGTCGTCCGCGAGGCCCGCTTCACCAACGCCTTCACCTTCCAGTACTCCAAGCGCCCCGGGACCCCGGCCGCCGAGATGGCGGACCAGATCCCGAAGGAGGTCGTCCAGGCCCGCTACGACCGGCTGATCGCCCTCCAGGAGGAGATCTCCTGGGAGGAGAACAAGAAGCAGGTCGGCCGCACCCTGGAGGTCCTGGTCGCCGAGGGCGAGGGCAAGAAGGACGACCGGACCCAGCGGCTGTCCGGGCGCGCCCCGGACAACAGGCTCGTCCACTTCAGCAAGCCCGACGAGCCGGTGCGCCCGGGCGACATGGTGACCGTCGAGATCACCTACGCCGCCCCGCACCACCTGCTGGCCGAGGGCCCGGCGCTGGCGGTGCGCCGCACCCGGGCCGGCGACGCCTGGGAGAAGCGCCAGGCCAAGCCCGCCGACAAGCCGGCCGGCGTGCTGCTCGGCCTGCCGAAGATCGGCGTCCCGGCCGAGCTGCCGCTGGCCGCGCCGGCGGGCGGCGCCTGCTGCGGGGACTGACACCCGGTTCCGTACGTGCGGCCCGGCGGCGAGTGCGCGAGTAGCCAGCTCCCGCCGGGCCGTCGGTCGTCCCGGCTAGAGTGATCCACATGCTGGTAGCCGCCGCCGTGTGCCCCTGTCCGCCGCTGCTCGTCCCCGAGGTCGCCGCCGGGGCCGCGCCCGAGCTGGACGAACTGCGCGCCGCCTGTGACGAGGCGCTGGCGGCGCTGGTCGCGGCCGAGCCGCAGCTGGTCGTGATGGTCGGCGCCGGGCCGGAGGCCGAGGTGTGGACCGAGGGCGGGGCCGGGTCCTTCCAGCGGTACGGGGTGCCGCTGGTCGCCAAGCTGCCCGGCGACCGGGTGGAGGGGCCGGAGCTGGCACCCTCGTTGACCGTCGGGGCCTGGCTGCTGGAGCGCGCCGGGGTCACCCTGCCCACGCACGCCTGCGCGGTACCCGCCGACGCCCCCGCCGACCGGATGCTCGGGCTCGGTCAGGGCCTGGCCGGGCTCGCCGACCGGGTCGCCCTGCTGGTGGTGGGCGACGGCAGCGCCTGCCGCTCGGTGAAGGCGCCCGGCTACCTGGACGAGCGGGCCGAGGGCTTCGACGCGGAGCTGGCCGCCGCCCTGGGCTCGGCCGACCTGCCCGCCCTCGCCGCCCTGGACGCCGTGCTCGCCGCCGAACTCAAGGCCGAGGGCCGGGCGCCCTGGCAGGTGCTGGCCGGCGCCGCCGAGGGCGCCGGCCTCACCGCGCGGCTGGGCTACCAGGACGCGCCGTACGGGGTCGGGTACTTCGTGGCGTCCTGGAGCTGAGCCTCAGGACCGGGGGGCCTCGCCCCCGTCACCCGGCTTCGGCTTGTGGGCGAAGTCGTCCACCGCGTCCTTGGCCTTGCTGGCGCCGTGCTCGATCTTCTCGCTGTACTTGCCCTTGGTCGCCTTGTCGATCGCGCCGCCGGCCTTGTCCACCATCTGATCGATCTGGTCGCTGTGCTTGCCGGCGAGCTCGCTGGCCTTCTCCTTGAGCTCCTCGGCCTTGCCCTTGAGGTTGTCCATCAGACCCATGGCGATCTCCTTCTCTCCCTGTCCCCCGTATAACGCCTGCGAGCGGTAAAGCGTTCGCAAAAACGGCCCCGGCCGGCCAGGCGGCCGGAAACAGTCACGGAAGCAGTCCTCGGACAGTCATATCCTCGCGCAGCCGGGGGTGAGCGGCAGCCCGGTCTCCGATGCTCCAAGGGTTTTGCGAGACTGGAGCGGTGAGCAGCTCCCGTACCCCGCGCGTCGTATCGATCGTCGGCGCGACCGCCGCCGGCAAGTCCGACCTGGCCGTCGCCATCGCCCGCACCCTCGGCGGCGAGGTGATCAACACCGACTCGATGCAGCTGTACCGGGGCATGGACATCGGCACCGCGAAGCTCACCATGGACGAGCGCGGCGGAGTGCCGCACCACCTGCTGGACGTCTGGGAGGTCACCGAGGCAGCCAGCGTCGCCGAGTACCAGCGGCTGGCCCGGGCCGAGATCGACCGGCTGCTCGCGGCCGGGCGCACGCCCGTCCTGGTCGGCGGCTCCGGGCTGTACGTCCGGGCGGCGATCGACGAGATGGAGTTCCCCGGCACCGACCCGGCGGTGCGCGCCCGGCTGGAGGCCGAGCTGGAGCAGCACGGCCCGTACGGGCTGCACCGGCGGCTGGCCGAGCTGGACCCGGCGGCCGCCGAGGCGATCCTGACGAGCAACGGGCGGCGGATCGTCCGGGCGCTGGAGGTCATCGAGATCACCGGGCAGCCGTTCACCGCCAACCTGCCGAGCAACACCGCCGTGTACGAGGCGGTGCAGATCGGCGTCGCGGTGCCGCGCCCCGAACTGGACGAGCGGATCACCCTGCGGGTCGACCGGATGTGGGAGGCCGGACTGCTGGACGAGGTACGGGAGCTGGAGAAGGTCGGACTGCGCGAGGGGAGGACCGCCTCCCGGGCGCTCGGCTACCAGCAGGTGCTCGACCACTTCGCCGGCGAGTGCACCGAGGACGAGGCGCGGGCCGAAACCGTACGGGCCACCAAGCGCTTCGCCCGCCGTCAGGAGTCCTGGTTCCGCCGGGACGACCGGATCCACTGGCTCTCCCGCCCGGCCGGCACCGACCCGGTCGAGCTGCTGGAACGATCCCTCGAACTGATTGGACGTCAGGGGATTCCGGCCGCGTAGGAGCGGTTTTGGCCAATTCGGCGGTGCACCTGCGCGCGCAGGCGACCGTGCAGGACGAACCGGGGGTCACGGCCCGATCACGTGATGGCCACGGATCACCCGAGGACCCCGGTCACGTCCCGAACGGCCCCTCTGGACATGCCATCATCGATGCCATAGGGGTCGGCCCGTGCGGGCCGACCGTGCCCGGCCGCGAGTCCGCTCGTGTCGAACTGTCAGGGGAGGCCGTGTGTCAACGGGTACCGGCCCCGAACCCGGTCAGGGCGGGAGTGTCACCGCACCGGCCGAGGAGTTCGACGAGTCGACGATGGGGGACCTTCCGGTGCTGACCGGCCTGGGAGCGCCGACCTCGTACGCGGCCGCGGTGCCCGCGCTGGACACCCGCACCCCGCCGAACGCCGCGGTGCACGAGCGGGAGATCCGGCCGCTGCGCCGGCTGCGCTGGTGGCAGACCCTGCCGATCGCCCTGCTGGGCACCCTCGGCTCGCTGATGTTCGCCTTCCCGCTCGCCTTCGGCTCGGCCGGCGCGCGCGCCACCATGGTCGGGATGCTCGGGCTGCTGTTCACCGCCGCCTCGGTCGGCTGGGGAGCGATGGCCGCCCGGCACGCCGGATACAAGTGGCCGGGGCTGCCGCGCCGGGGCTCCGGGAAGCGGGCCGGCTGGAAGGCGATCGTGGTCTACACCCTGATCGCGCTGGCCGCCTGCGCGCTCGCGGTCTGGCGGGTCGCCTACCTGCGCTGAGCGGGCCGCTGATCGCGCTGAGCCGGCCGTGCGCCCTTTCCCGCCCCGAGCCGAAGGGCAGGAGCGCCCGGAGGCGAGCGGGCGACGATCAGTACCATCGGAGGGGTGAGCGCATCCACTCCCCAGCAGGCCGGTCTCCCTTTCTTCAAGGGGCACGGCACCCAGAACGACTTCGTGATCGTGCCGGACCCGGACGGCGTGCTGGAGATCGGCCCGGAGGCCGTCGCCGCGCTGTGCGACCGACGGGCCGGCATCGGCGCGGACGGGCTGCTGCGCGTGGTGCGCGCCGCCGCCGAACCGGCCGCCGCCCACCTGGCCGACCGGGCCGAGTGGTTCATGGACTACCGCAACTCCGACGGCAGCATCGCCGAGATGTGCGGCAACGGCCTGCGGGTCTTCGCCCGTTTCCTGGTCGAGGCCGGCCTGGCCGAGCCCGGCGAGCAGGCGATCGCCACCCGCTCCGGGGTGCTCACCGCGAAGGTCGCCGAGGACGCCGGGGACGGCACCCCCGGGGACGTCACCATCGGCATGGGCCGCGCCCGGCTGCCCGGACCGGACGGCATCGAGGTCGCGGTCGGCGACCGGCGCTGGCCCGCCCTGAACGTCAACATGGGCAACCCGCACGCGGTGGCCTTCGTCGAGAGCCTGGACCACGCCGGCGAGCTGCGCACCGCGCCGTTGACCAGCCCCGAGGGCGTCTACCCGGAGGGCGTGAACGTCGAGTTCGTGGTGGACCGCGGCCCGCGGCACGTCGCGATGCGGGTGCACGAGCGCGGCTCCGGCGAGACCCGCTCCTGCGGCACCGGCGCCTGCGCCGTCGCCGTGGCGGCGATCCGCCGGGACGGCCTGGACCCCGCGACCACCGGCGAGGCGGTCTCGTACACCGTGGACGTGCTGGGCGGCCGACTGGTCATCACCGAACACCCGGACGGCCGGGTGGAGATGGCCGGACCGGCGGTGATCGTGGCCGAGGGACGGGTCGACGCGCGCTGGTGGGAGTCGCTGCGCCGCGGCTGAGGGCCCGGTTTGCCCATTTCGTACGGCGACGAATCCCCCCGATCGGGTGATACCGGTCGCGGACGGGAATCACGGCATCGCAGAACGTGCTCTGCTCGGTAGCATGGACCACCGGGTCGATCCCCCTGGGAGGGGTGGCAAGATCACCCTCCCTCGGGAGGGGCAGCGCCCGGCGACCGTTGCCGGAGGTGCGCCGATGACCATCGAAGCCGGGCAGTCCCTCGCGGGACAGCCGACGACCGCACGGCAGGCCGGGGCCAGGCGGCCCCTGGGAGAGCTCGGCCGGGCCGCCCTGGGCCGGGCCGGGCGGGCCGCGTTACTGGCCACCGGCCGCCCGCCCGTGCCGGACGCCCTCGAACCGCTCGTCCGGGTCCACCGCCGACATCACCCGCAGGCCGACCTCGGGCTGCTCGCCCGGGCGTACCGGCTGGCCGAGGCCAGCCACCGCGGCCAGAAGCGCAAGAGCGGTGAGCCGTACATCACCCACCCGCTGGCCGTCACCATGATCCTGGCCCAACTCGGCGCCGGGACCACCACCCTGGTCGCCTCGCTGCTCCACGACACCGTCGAGGACACCGATCTGACGCTCGACCAGGTGGGTGCCGGGTTCGGGCCCGAAGTCGCCTACCTGGTCGACGGGGTGACGAAACTGGAGAAGGTCGACTTCGGCGCCGCCGCCGAGGCCGAGACCTTCCGCAAGATGCTGGTCGCCACCGGGGACGATGTCCGGGTGATGGTGATCAAGCTCGCCGACCGGCTGCACAACATGCGCACCATCCGGCACATGAAGCCGGCCAGCCAGGTGCGGATCGCCAAGGTCACCCGGGACGTGCTCATCCCGCTGGCCGAACGGCTCGGCATCCAGGTGCTCAAGGCGGAGCTGGAGGACATCGTCTTCGCCACCCTGCACCCCGAGGAGCACGCCCGGACCCGTGCCCTGATGGCCGGTCACGAGGCCGAGCCGGACACCCTGCTGGAGCCGTTCGCCCGGCAGCTGGCCCGTCAGCTGGCCGAGACCGGGGTCGCCGCCGAGGTGACCGTCCGGCCCCGGCACTGCGTCTCGCTGCACCGGGTGCTGCTGGAGCGGGCCGCCGCGCCCGGGCCGGACGGGCGGCCGCAGGGGCCGCAGCCGGCCGACTTCGGGCGGCTGCTGGTGGTGGTCGAGGAGAATGCTGACTGCTACGCCGTGCTCGGCGAGCTGCACACCTGCTGGACGCCGCTGCCCGGGGAGTTCAAGGACTTCGTGGCCGCCCCCAAGTTCAACCTCTACCAGTCGCTGCACACCGCCGTGGCGCTGGAGGGCCGTGCGGTGGTCGAGGTGCTGGTCCGGACCCGGCGGATGCACGAGGTGGCCGAGACCGGGGTGGTCGCGCTCGGCGACCCGACCCCGGCCGGCACCACCCAGGACGCCGACGAGCTGGACCGCACCGACCCGGCCCGGCCCGGTTGGCTCAGCCGGCTGCTGGAGTGGCAGCAGGAGACGCCCGACCCGGACGCCTTCTGGTCCGCGCTCACCGCCGACCTGGCCGGCGACCGCGAGATCACCGTGGTGACGGAGAGCGGCGAAACGCTTCAGCTGAGGGCCGGGGCCAGCTGTGTGGACGCGGCCTACCTGCTCGGCGAGGAGACCGGCCACCGATGTATCGGCGCCCGGGTCAACGGCCGGCTCACCGCGCTGTCCACCGTCCTGCAGGACGGGGACGTGCTCGCGGTGCTCACCGAGAACCTCCCGGCGGGTGGCAGCCAGCCGTCCGGCCCCTCGCCGGAGTGGCTGGCGCACGCCCGCACCCCCGCCGCCCGGCTGGCCATCGAGCGCTGGCTGGCCGACCACCCGGCCCGGCTGCCGGTGGTGCGCACCGGCCCGGCGGGCGGCCAGCCCGCTCCGCCCGCGCACCGGGCCGGCGAGCGCCGGGCCGCCCCGGTCACGGTGGCCGGGCGGCCCGGCGCGCCGGTGCGGCTGGCCCGCTGCTGCACGCCCGTCCCGCCGGACGAGGTGGCCGGCTACCCGATCCGCGGCGGCGCGGTGGCCGTGCACCGCACCAGCTGCCCCGCCGGGCAGCGGCTGCGCGCGGACGGCCGCGCCGAGCTGGAGGTCCGCTGGCGGTCCGAGGGCGCCCCGGCGGCCGGGCACCGGGTCACCCTGCTGGCCGAGGCGCTGAACCGGCCCCGGCTGCTCGCCGACCTCACCGCGGCGATCTCGGGCGAGGGCGTCGGCATCGTCTCGGCCGAGGTCGAGCCGCCGCAGGAACTGCGGGTGCGGCACACCTACACCGTCGAACTGCCGGAGCCGGGCACGCTGCCGGTGCTGATGCGGGCGATGCTCAAGGTCTCCGGGGTGTACGACGTGAGCCGCCCGCACGCCCCGGAAGGGGCCCGGCCCCGGCACTCCGCGGGAAATGGGGGTGACCGGCCTGCGCCGGGCGTGCGACCATCGTGGGGAATTCACGACCGGTCCACGGCGTTCACAGGGCACAGGGGCCCCGGTGACAGCCGAGGGTCCGCACCGCAGCCTCACAGCGACCAAAGGACAGAATGACCTCCACGTTCGACACCCGCGACCACGCCGACGCCCCGCGCCGCATCGGCGGTCTGCGGGCGGAAGCCCTCATGGACGAGGACCTCGCGGCCATCGACGAGGACCTCGGCCACAGCTACGACGGCGACCAGTACGACCGCAGCGAGCGTGCGGCCCTGCGCCGGGTCGCCGGCCTCTCCACCGAACTCGAAGACGTCACCGAGGTCGAGTACCGCCAGCTGCGCCTGGAGCGCGTGGTGCTGGTCGGTGTCTGGACCGACGGCACGCTGGAGGAGGCGGAGAACTCGATGGCCGAGCTCGCCGCGCTCGCCGAGACGGCTGGCTCCGAGGTGCTGGACGGCGTCATCCAGCGGCGCGACAAGCCCGACGCGGCCACCTACATCGGCTCCGGCAAGGCGCAGGAGCTGCGGGACATCGTCGCCTCCAGCGGCGCCGACACCGTGGTCTGCGACGGTGAGCTCACCCCCGGCCAGCTGATCCACCTGGAGGACGTGGTCAAGGTCAAGGTCGTCGACCGGACGGCCCTGATCCTGGACATCTTCGCCCAGCACGCCAAGTCCCGGGAGGGCAAGGCGCAGGTCTCGCTCGCGCAGATGCAGTACATGCTGCCGCGCCTGCGCGGCTGGGGTCAGTCGCTGTCCCGGCAGATGGGTGGCGGTGGCTCCGGCTCCTCGGGCGGCGGCATGGCCACCCGTGGTCCCGGTGAGACCAAGATCGAGACCGACCGTCGTCGGATCCGCGAGAAGATGGCGAAGCTCCGCAGGGAGATCGCCGACATGAAGAAGGGCCGCGACACCAAGCGCCAGGAGCGCAAGCGCCACCAGGTGCCGTCCGTGGCCATCGCCGGGTACACCAACGCCGGCAAGTCGTCCCTGCTCAACCGGCTCACCGGCGCGGGCGTGCTGGTGGAGAACGCGCTGTTCGCCACCCTGGACCCGACCGTGCGCCGGGCCCAGACCCCGAGCGGGCGGCTCTACACCCTGGCCGACACCGTCGGCTTCGTCCGGCACCTGCCGCACCACCTGGTCGAGGCCTTCCGCTCGACCATGGAGGAGGTCGCCGACGCGGACCTCATCCTGCACGTGGTCGACGGCTCGCACCCCGAGCCGGAGACGCAGCTGGCCGCCGTCCGCGAGGTCATCGTCTCGGTCGAGGCACAGAACGTGCCGGAGATCGTGGTGATCAACAAGGCGGACGCCGCCGACCCGCACGTGCTGCAGCGCCTGCTGCGCCGCGAGCCGCACGCCATCGTGGTGTCGGCCCGCAGCGGCGCGGGCATCGACGAGCTGCTGAAGCTCATCGACGACGAGCTGCCGCGCCCGGCCGTCGAGGTGCGGGCCCTGGTGCCCTACACCCAGGGCGCACTGGTCTCCCGGGTGCACAAGGAGGGCGAGCTGCTCGCCACCGAGCACACCGGCGAGGGCACGCTGCTGCACGCCAAGGTGCCGGCCGAGCTGGCCGCGGAGCTGGAGCACTTCGCGGTGGCCCTACAGGGCTGACCGGTTCCGTCGGAGGACCCCGGACGATCACGTCCGGGGTCCTCCGTGTTTCCCGGGGCGCGTTACCTCACGTTCTTGGTGAAGTAGTCGAAGGCCTGCTTCGCCTGGTCCTGCAGCGACGGCCCGGCCAGGTACCCGGCCGGGTTGCGGTTGCCGATCGCGCTGACGCTGATCAGGTTGGGCCTGCCGTCCTTGGTGATGAACCAGCCGCCGCCGCCCGCCCCGCCCGTCATGGTGCAGCCGATCACGTACATCGGCGGGCGGCTGCGGTCGAAGGAGAGCGCGCCCGGCGCGGCGAGGGAGTCGCAGCGGTTCAGCTCCATGCCGTCGAAGGGCCGCTCGACCGGGTAGCCGTACGCGACGGCGGAGCCGACCTGCTCGCGCGGGGCGTTGAACCAGACCGGGACGGAACCGCCGACCTTCTCCTCCAGGGACGGACCGGGGTCCGACTCGCCGCGCACCCGGACGATCGCGTAGTCGTACTGGCTGTGGGCTCCGACGCCGCCCTCCTGCAGCCAGGTCGGCGACACCAGCGCGCGCACCGCCGTCCACCGGCCGTACGGGGCGGCCTGCTGGTCGCCGTACGGCTTGCCGCGGCTCGCCCGGCCGTCCCGGTTGAAGCCGGGCACGAAGACCAGGTTCCTCACCCAGGCGCCGCCCTTGCCGTCGGTCAGACAGTGCGCGGCGGTGTAGACCAGGTTGCTGCGGCCCGGGTTGACCGGGTCGGAGACCACTGTGCCGGAGCAGACCGCGTCGCCCTGGGGCGTGGTCATCAGCAGCTTGCCGACCACGGCGGAGTCCGGGCCGTACGGGTGCTGCTGCGGCCTGGCCTGGACGGCGGCCGGCGGGGCGTCGCGCTGGACGGTGCTCGGCGCGGTGGCGGTCAGCGCGTACTCCGGGGTGGGCCTGGCCTTGGCGGCCTCCATTCGGGAGGGCGACCAGTAGCCCGGGGCCACCGGGTTGGCGAAGCCGCTGTCGGTCACGTAGCGGGCCCAGTCCTCCAGCTTCCAGCCGCTCAGGTCGCCCAGGCTGGTCGGCGCGGCCTTGGGCAGCGCGGCGGGCGGCGTGGCCGGGGCGGCGGGGCCGTCCGGCCCGCAGGCGGCCGCGGTGATCGTCAGGGCGGCGAGCAGCGCGGCGCCGGCCGTCGCGGCCCGGCGCCCACTGCTGCTGATCGTGCGCAAGCTGGTTCGTCCCCCGTGGTGGTACCGGTCACTGTTTCCTGGAGATCCAGTCCAGGGCCTGCTTGGCGACCGACTCCAGGTACGGGCCGCTCAGCGAGGTGTGCTCCTGGGTGCCGATCGAGGTGTTGCTGACCAGGGCGGTCCTCCCGTCCGGCATGGTGGCGAACCAGCCGCCGCCGCTGGCGCCCTGGGTCATGTCGCAGCCGATGGTCAGCATCGTCGGGCGCTTGGCGTCGAAGGACAGCCGGGTCGGCTTGCCGCCGTCGCACTTGTAGAGCTCCTGGCCGTCGAACGGCTTGACCAGCGGGTAGCCGACGGCCGAGACCTTGAGCTGGTCGCGGGGCGCGTCGAACCACACCGGGACGGCCGAACCGACCGTCTCCTCAAGGGACTTGCCGGTGTCGTTCTGGTTGTGCACGCGCATCACGGCGAAGTCGTACTGGTTGGCGGCGTCACCGGTCTGGCCGCCCTCGACCATCCACTGCGGCGAGGTGGTGACCTGGTCGGCCCACCAGGTGCCGAGCGGGGCCAGCTCGGACAGCGGGGCCTTCTTGCCGCCGCTGGAGGCACCGGAGTTGTTGTAGGCGGGAACGAAGACCAGGTCCTTGTAGAAGTTGCCGCCCTTGCCCTCGTGCACGCAGTGGGCGGCCGTCCAGACCAGGTTGCTCTTGCCCGGGTGCTGCGGGTCGGCGACCACCGTGGCCGAGCAGTTGCCCCGGCCGCCCTGGGCGGAGAAGAACACCTTGCCGGAGGGCTGCTTGAGGTACGGGCGGGGCACCTGCACGGCCTTGACCACCGGGGGCTCCGGGTCGGTCACGCCGTCGTCGGTGGAGGGCTTGGGGGTGGCGGGGGCCGGCTTGGCGGTGGGCGGGGCCGGGTCGGCCGGCTTGGCGTCGCCCATCTTGTCCGGGTCCCAGAAGTCCTTCACCACCGGGTTGTTGAAGACGTGCTTGGACGCCCACTTGTCCCAGTCGTCGAACTTCCACTTCTTCAGGTCGTCCCAGCTCTTCGGCAGGCCGTCCAGCAGGCTGGTCGGCAGGCCGGAGGGCAGGGTGATCCCGCCGACGGCGCCGCCGCCCGGGGTGGCCGCGCCGCTCGCCGCGGTGACACCCGGTGGCGGCGCGGCGGTCTTCCCGCCGTCGCCGGCCGGGCCGTCCGGTCCGCAGGCGCTCGCGGCGAGCAGCGTTCCGGTGACCAGGGCGGCGGCCAGGGCTGACCGGTGGATCGATGGCATCAGTGCGCTTCCCCCTGTGCTCGGTCGGACTTCGGTGTGGCGGCTCACCGCTCTGGAGTCTTCCATCGCCGTACAGGACGGCCGTGGCCGCCCCCAGGGTTGCGGGGCCGGCCGTAGGTCACCGATCCGTGACGCGCGACCAGGCGGCTCTTCGGTGCAGCAAGGCCTTCCGCCCCCGGGGTGGACAATCCTCGATCTTCACCCGGACGAGTGAGCCGTCCTTGTGATCACCCGTCAGGGATAGGTAACCCTTACTTGACGCGACGGTGCGAGCGCCCGCCGATCCTCTCCACCACCAGCGCGCGTCCGCACCCCCACGCGCACCAAGGAGCAGCCTTGAGCACCGCCCTCACCGGAGCCCCGCCCGAATCGCCGCTGTTCATGGACCAGCCCCTCGGGCCCGACCCGCTGCTGCACCCGGATCCCGCCGTCGCCGCCGAACAGGCCGCCCTGGAGGGCCTGCTGCGCTGCTGGACGCGGGAGACCGACGCCCGGCCCGGACCGGACGGGCGGCTGCGGATCGACGTCCTCGGCGGCGCCGCCCGGCTCACCGCGCCGGTCCGCTACTGGTCGCCCGGCGGCTGGCACCGTTTCGGCCCGGCCACGCTCTCGGCCGGGGAAGGGACCGCCGAGGCCCCGGTGGACGCCGTCACCGCCGCCGCGCTGCTCGCCGCCGCGGCCGCCGAACGACCCGACCCCGGGCAGGTCGCCGACCTCGCCGCCCGGGTGGCCGACTCGGTGGTGCGCACCGCCGAGATCCTCGCCCACCGCCGTACCGCCGCCGAACCCGGCGGGCCGGAGCGCTCGCACTTCCTCGCCGCCGAACAGTCCCTGCTGCTCGGCCACCCGCTGCACCCCACCCCGAAGAGCCGCGACGGCCTCGGCCCGGCCCAGAGCGCCGCCTACTCGCCCGAACTGCACGGCTCCTTCCAACTGCACTGGTACGCGGTCGCGCGCGAACTGCTCGCGGCCGGCTCCGCCGTCGCCGACAGCGCCGACCGGCTCACCGCCGCCCTCCTCGGCGGCCGCACCGCCCTGCCGTCCGGCACCGCCGCCCTGCCGCTGCACCCCTGGCAGGCCCGCGAACTCGCCCACCGCCCGGCCGTCGCGGCCCTCCTCGCCGACGGGCTGCTGCACGACCTCGGCCCGGCCGGCGAGCCCTGGCACCCCACCTCCTCGGTGCGCACCGTCTACCGTCCCGGCACGCCGTGGATGCTCAAGCTCTCGCTCGGCCTGCGGATCACCAACTCCCGCCGGGAGAACCTGCGCAAGGAACTGCACCGCGGCCTGGAGATGCACCGGCTGCTGGAGAGCGGGCTGGCCGCCGAGTGGCGCGCCGCCCACCCCGGCTTCGACATCGTCCGCGACCCGGCCTGGATCGGCGTCGACCACCCCGACCTCGGCGACCCCGGCGGCCTGGACACCGTGCTGCGCGCCCAGCCCTTCGCGCCCACCGACCGGGCGCTGTGCGTGGCCGGCCTGGTCGCCGAACAGCCGCTCGGCACCGGCGCCACCGTGCCGTCCCGGCTCGGCGACACCCTGCGCTCGCTCGCCGCCCGCACCGGCCGCCCGCTGCGCACGGTGGCCGCCGAATGGTTCCTGCGCTACCTGGACGCCGTCGTGCTGCCCGTCCTGTGGCTGGACGGCCGGGGCGGCATCGCCCTGGAGGCGCACCAGCAGAACAGCATCGTGCTGCTGGACGCCGAGGGCTGGCCCTGCGGCGGCCGCTACCGCGACAACCAGGGCTACTACTACCGGGAGAGCGCCGCCGAGCGGCTCACCACCCGGCTGCCCGGGCTCGGCACGCAGAGCGACACCTTCCTGCCGGACCCGGTGATCGACCACCACTTCGCCTACTACCTGGGCATCAACCACGTCCTCGGCCTGATCGGCGCCCTCGGCTCCCAGGGCTTGGCCGACGAGACGGTGCTGCTGGCCGCGCTGCGCCGGTTCCTGGCCGGCCCGCAGGCGACCGCCACCGGCTCGGCACTGCCCGCGCTGCTGCTGGACGCGCCCACCCTGCCCTGCAAGGCCAACCTGCTCACCCGGATCAACGGCCTGGACGAACTGGTCGGGCCGGTCGCCACCCAGTCCGTGTACGTGGACATCCCCAACCCGGTGGCGAGCGCCTGATGTTCCACGACCTGCCCGGGTGGGGCGAAGTTCCCACCCCGGCCGGCGGGTTCCGGCTCAGCCCGGTCCGGCTGCCCGCCGACCTGGAACTGCTCGCTGGCTGGATGAACGACCCCGAGGTCGACGAGTTCTGGCAGCTCGCCGGGCCGCCCGCCGTCACCGAGCGGCACGTCCGGGCCCAACTCGACGGCGACGGACGCAGCGTGCCCTGCCTGGGCCTGCTCGACGGCGCGCCGATGAGCTACTGGGAGGTCTACCGCGCCGACCTCGACCCGCTCGCCGGGCACTACCCGGCCCGGCCGCACGACACCGGCGTGCACCTGCTGCTCGGCCCCGCCGCCAGCCGCGGCCGGGGCCTGGGCGGTCACCTGCTGGCCGCCCTCGCCGACCTGGTCCTCCGGCAACGACCACGGTGCGAACGAGTCGTGGCCGAACCGGACATCCGCAACCGGCGCTCGGTCCGGGCCTTCGAGCGGGCCGGATTCCGGGCCACCGCCGAACTCCACCTGCCCGACAAGCGCGCCGCCCTGATGGTCCGCGAACGAGACTCGACTCCCGCCTAGGACACCCCTGTGGACACCTCGACACTCCCGCCCTACGACCTGCTCGGCGTCGGCATCGGCCCGTTCAACCTCTCGCTCGCCGCACTCGCCGAACCCGTACCCGGCCTGCGCACGCTCTTCTGCGACCAGCGACCGGAGTTCCGCTGGCACCACGGGATGCTGGTGGACGGGGCCCGGATGCAGGTGCCCTTCCTCGCCGACCTGGTCTCCCTGGTCGACCCGACCAACCCGTGGTCCTTCCTCAACTACCTGCGCGCTCAGGACCGGCTGTTCCCGTTCTACTTCGCCGAGCGCTTCCAGCTGCCCCGCCGCGAGTACGACCACTACTGCCGTTGGGCCGCCGAGCGGCTGCCCAACTGCCGCTTCGGCACCGAGGTCACCGCGCTGCACTGGGAGGATCCCCACTACCGGGTCGAGTTGACCGACACCGCGACCGGCCGGCGCTCCGCCGTACGGGCCCGCAACCTCGCGCTCGGCGTCGGCACCCGGCCCGTACTGCCCGAGGCCTTCGCGGGGCTGGCCGGCCACCCGACGGCCTTCCACTCCGCCGAGTACCTCGACCGCCGCGCCGACCTGGCCCGCGCCCGGGACATCACTGTGGTCGGCAGCGGGCAGTCCGGCGCCGAGGTCTTCCTCGACCTGCTCCGCCGCCACGAGGACGACGGCGTCCGGCTGCGCTGGCTCACCCGCACCCGGGCGCTCGCCCCCATGGAGTACTCCAAGCTCGGCCTGGAGCACTTCACCCCCGACTACACCCGCTACTTCCACGGCCTGCCCGGGCCCGTCCGGGACGCCCTGGTCACCGCCCAGTGGCAGCTGCACAAGGCCGCCAGCGCCGAGACCCTCGCCGAGATCCACGACCACCTCTACGAGCGCACCATCGGCCGCCCGATCGACGCCGCCCCGGTCGAGATCACCCCCGGCACCGCCGTCACCGACGCCCGCCCCGGCCCCTGCGGGGGCCTCGAACTGCACTGCCGGCACACCGACTCCGGCACCGAGCACCTGCTGCGCACCGACGCCGTGGTGCTCGCCACCGGCTACCGCGCCGCCCGTCCGGCCGCGCTCGAACCGCTTGCCCACCTGATCGACTGGGACGGGACCGGGCGATACCGGGTCGACCTCGACCACCGGGTCGCCACCCGGCCCGAGCTCACCGGCGGCCTCTACGTCCAGAACGCCGAACTGCACACCCACGGCGTCGGCACCCCCGACCTGGGCCTCGGCGCCCACCGGGCCGCCGTCATCCTCAACGCCGTCACCGGCCGCACCGTCCACCGACTGCCCGACCGCACCGCCTGGACCGGCTTCGCGCCGCCCGCCCCCGCCGGTCGCGCCGCACAGCCCACCCCCGTCGTCCCCCGTCCCCAGGAGCTGACCCGTGCCGCAACCGTCGGCCGCTGAACCGCCGCTCTACCTACCCCCGCACCTCACCGCCGGGCGCTGGCAGCGGGCCGGCCGCGCCCTGCTGGCCAAGATGTTCGGCGAGTTCGCCTACGAGGAACTGCTCACGCCCGTCCCCGGGGCCCTCGACGGCGACTACCTGCTGAAGCTGCCCGAGGCCGAGTACCGCTTCACCGCCCGCCGCGGCGCCTACGGCAGCTGGCAGGTCGACCCGGAGTCCATCCGCTGCTCCCGCCCGGACGGCCTGGACCCGCTGCGCTTCCTCCCGTACGCCCGGCAGACCCTCGGGATGCGCGGCGAGACCACCGCCCACCTGATCCGTGAACTCTCCGCCACCCTGACCGCCGACGCCCGCCAGCTCGCCACCGCGCTCACCGCCGCCGAACTCGCCGAGCTCGACCACCCGGCGCTGGAGGGACGGCAGGGCGGCCACCCGTGGATCGTCCCCAACAAGGGCCGGATCGGCTTCTCCGGCGCCGACACCGCCCGCTGGGCCCCGGAGGCCCGCAGCCCGCGCCCGCTGCCCTGGATCGCCGTCCACCGCCGACTCGCCCAGTACCGCGGCGTGCCCGGCCTGGAACAACCCGAGCAGCTGTACGCCCGCGAGCTGGACGACCCGGACGCGCTGCGCGCCCCGCTCGGCGCGGAGGCCGACGACTACCTGCTGCTGCCCGTCCACCCCTGGCAGTGGGACGAAACGGTCCTGCCGCTGTTCGCGCCCTGGATCGCCTCCGGCGAGATCGTCCCGCTGCCCTCCGACGGCGACCCACGGCTGCCCCAGCAGTCCATCCGCTCCTTCTTCAACACCGCCCACCCCGAGCGCTGCACCGTCAAGCTGCCGCTGTCCATCCTCAACACCCTGGTCTGGCGCGGCCTGCCGGTCGAGCGCACCCTCGCCGCGCCCGCCGTCACCGCCTGGCTGCACGGGCTGCGCGACGCCGACCCGTACCTGCGGGACGAATGCCGGGTGATCCTGCTCGGCGAGATCGCCTCCGTCACCGTCGACCACCCGGTCTACCGGGAGATGCCCGAATCGCCGTACCAGTACAAGGAGCTGCTCGGCGCGATCTGGCGCGAACCGCTCGGCCCCTTCCTCGCCGAGGACGAGCGCGCCCGCACCCTGGCCGCGCTGCTGCAGACCGGCTCGGACGGGCGGGCGCTGGCCGCCGAGCTGATCGCCCGCTCCGGCCTCACCCCCGCCGAGTGGACCGGCCGACTGTTCGCCGCGATGCTGCCGCCGCTGCTGCACTTCCTCTACCGCTACGGGCTGGTCTTCTCCCCGCACGGCGAGAACGCCATCGTGGTCTTCGACGACCGTGGCACCCCGACCCGGCTCGCGGTCAAGGACTTCGTCGACGACGTCAACCTCAGCGACCAGGACCTGCCCGAGCTGCGCGACCTGCCCGCCGAGGTCGCCGACGTGCTGTTGCGGGACAGCCCGCAGGGGCTCTGCCAGTTCATCCACTCCGGGCTGTTCATCGGCGTCTTCCGCTACCTCGCCCCGCTGCTGGAGGCGCAGGCCGGACTGCCCGAGACCGAGTTCTGGGCCCTGCTGCGCGCCGAGATCCACCGCTACCAGGACCGCTTTCCCGAGCTGCGCGAGCGCTTCGAGCTGTTCGACCTGTTCCAGCCCCGGATCACCCGGCTCTGCCTCAACCGCAACCGGCTGCTGCTGGACGGCTACCAGGACCGCCCGCACCGCCCGCACGCGGCCCGGCACGGGACGGTGCCGAACGCGCTGGTCGCCGTGGACGTGCGCCTTCCGGCTGGATGGGACCGGATTGTCACCCCCGCCCCGTAGGGTGGAAGGGCCATGACGAACGACTCCGAACCCCTGCCCGCGACGGACCTCGGCGACGAGGCCGAGGAAGCCGTCGCCGTCCCGCGCTCGCGGATCCCCGAACTGCTGCACGCCGCGGTGGCGGCCGTCGGCGGCGTGGAGCGCCCCGGCCAGATGCGGATGGCCGAGGCCGTCGCCGACGCCGTCGACCACAGCGAGCACCTGCTCGTCCAGGCCGGCACCGGCACCGGGAAGTCCCTGGCCTACCTGGTGCCGGCGCTCGCCCACGGGGACCGCGTGGTGGTCGCCACCGCCACCCTGGCGCTGCAACGCCAGCTGGTGGAGCGGGACTTGCCGCGCACGGTCGACGCACTGCACCCGGTGCTGCGCCGCCGCCCGCTGTTCGCGATGCTCAAGGGCCGCTCCAACTACCTGTGCTTGCACCGGGCCAACGAGGGCACCCCGAGCGACGAGGGCGAGGGCCTGTTCGACCCGGTGGACGCGCTCGGCGGGCCCACCGGCAAGCTCGGGCAGGAGGTGCTGCGGCTGCGGGAATGGGCGGACGAGACCGAGACCGGGGACCGCGACGACCTCAGCCCCGGCGTCTCGGACAAGGCCTGGGCCCAGCTGTCGGTCACCTCCAAGGAGTGCCTGGGCGCGACCCGCTGCGCGTACGGGCAGGAGTGCTTCGCGGAGAAGGCGCGGGAGCGGGCCAAGCTGGCGGACGTCGTGGTGACCAACCACGCGATGCTCGCGATCGACGCGATCGAGGGCGCGCCGGTGCTGCCCGAGCACGGGCTGCTGATCGTGGACGAGGCGCACGAGCTGGTCAACCGGGTCACCGGCGCGGCCACCGCCGAGCTGACCGTCGGCGCGGTCAACCGGGCGGTGAAGCGGGCGGCCCGACTGGCCAACGAGAAGGCCGTGGACGCGCTGCAGGCCGCCGCCGAGAACTACCACGGCCTGATGGAGACCGCCCAGCCCGGCCGGGTCGAGGAGCTGCCCGAGTACCTGGCGTACGCGGTCACCGCGATCCGGGACGCCGCCCGGCAGGTGATCACCTCGCTCGGTGAGACCCGGGACAAGGGGCTCAGCGACGAGGACGCGGTCCGCAAGCAGGCGATGGCCTCGGCCGAGACGCTGCACGAGACCGCCGACCGGCTGCTGGAGGACTCCGAGTACGACGTGGTCTGGATCGAGCGCAGCGACCGCTACGGGCTGGGCACCGCCTCGCTGCGGGTGGCCCCGCTCAGCGTCTCCGGACTGCTGCGCGAGGGGCTGTACAAGGAGCGCTCGGTCGTCCTCACCTCGGCCACGCTCAAGCTCGGCGGGGACTTCAACGGCGTGGCCGGCTCGCTCGGCCTGCCCAAGGAGACCCGACTGCCGGACCAGCGCACGCCCGGCGACAATCCGGAGTCCGGCTTCGGGGAGGATGTCGTCCCGTACTGGCGGGGCATCGATGTCGGCTCGCCGTTCAAGTACCCCAAGCAGGGCATCCTGTACGTCGCCAAGCACCTCGCCGACCCCGGGCGCGACCCCGAACGGCCGGACATGCTGGACGAGTTGGCCGAGCTGATCGGCGCGGCCGGCGGCCGGACGCTGGGCCTGTTCTCCTCGATGCGCGGCGCCCAGACGGCCGCGGAGGCGCTGCGGGAGCGGCTCGACAACCGGATCCTGCTCCAGGGGGAGGACACCCTGGGCGAGCTGATCCGCGAGTTCGCCTCGGACGCGACCACCTGTCTGTTCGGCACCCTCTCGCTCTGGCAGGGTGTGGACGTGCCCGGTTCGGCCTGCCAGCTGGTCGTGATGGACCGGATCCCGTTCCCGCGACCGGACGACCCGCTGATGAGCGCCCGCCAGAAGGACGTCGAACAGCACGGCGGGAACGGCTTCATGGCGGTCGCGGCGACGCACGCGGCGCTGCTGATGGCGCAGGGCGCCGGTCGGCTGGTGCGGGCGGCGGACGACCGGGGCGTGGTGGCGGTGCTCGACCCGCGGGTGGAGACCAAACGGTACGGGAGCTTCTTCCGGTCCTCGATGCCGGAGTTCTGGTACACCACGGACCGCAACCAGGTGCGCCGCTCGCTGGCGGCGATCGACGCCTCGGCGGCGCCGGTGCGGCCGGTGATGAAGCGGGGCTGAGGGCGGCTGCCGCCGCGTTCACCCGCGCAACGACGGGGGGGCTCCCCGCTGACGCGGTGGAGCCCCTTCCCGTTCCGGGCCCGGGAGCGCCTCAGAGGCGGCGCAGGACTGCGACGACCTTGCCCAGGATGGTCGCGTTGTCGCCGTTGATCGGCTCGTACGCCGGGTTGTGCGGCATCAGCCAGATTCGGCCGTCCTCGCGCTTGAGCCGCTTGACGGTGGCCTCGCCGTCGATCATCGCGGCCACGATGTCGCCGTTCTCGGCGACCGGCTGGCGGCGCACGGTGACCCAGTCGCCGTCGCAGATGGCCGCCTCGATCATCGAGTCGCCGCGCACGGTGAGCGCGAACAGCTCGCCCTCGCCGACCAGCTGGCGGGGCAGCGGGAAGACGTCCTCGACCGTCTGCTCGGCCAGGATCGGACCGCCGGCGGCGATCCGGCCGACCAGCGGCACGTAGGAGGTGGACGGGCGGCCGGCCGTCTCGGCGGTGTTGGGGCGGGCCACCTCGACGCCGCGGACCTCGTAGGCGCGCGGGCGGTGCGGGTCCCGGCGGAGGAAGCCCTTGCGCTCCAGGGCCATCAGCTGGTGGGCCACGGAGGAGGTGCTGGACAGGCCGACGGCCTGGCCGATCTCGCGCATGGATGGCGGGTAGCCGCGGCGCTGGACGGAGTCGCGGATGACCTCGATCACCCGGCGCTGGCGCTCGGTGAGGCCGGCCTCGTCGGTGCGGATGCCGGGGGGGCGTCCGGGCATCGCGCGGGCGGGGGAGGGGTGGGTTTCGTCCATGGCGGAGGAGTGTTCGATCGGCTGGTCGGGAACGCGGCTCACGGTGGAAAGGGCCGCGCCGGAGAGGCGGTGGTCTTCGCTACGGTCCATGCTGATGTCCACACTCTGCTGATTCGTGGTGCGCTGCCCCACCTTGAACTGGGAGTGTTCCTGCACCGGGATGGTGTTGGTTTCGATGGTGTTCACGGCGGCCCCTCTCGACGGCTGTCCTCTCCCTTTTCCAGCCCAACGCACCTCCTATCGAAAGGTTGCGCCAAACACACGTTCGAGTGAATTATTCGGGAGTTGGCTGACTCGATCAAGGCTTTGTTGTACATCGAGTAAATGTTCGACTGGATGTCGGCTCCGGAAGTCTAATCGGCGCCGACACGCCAGGGGTGTCACTTCCCCCTGAGGCCTACATGTAGTGGCTAGAGTCCTCTCCGTGCCCAGTACTAGTGGTCGCGTCGCATGATCAGCTTGCCGAGGCCGGGGGCGCATCGCTTAGACTCGACAAGTCCGCACGTCCTGCCAGGGAGGGATCCCCAGGTGCACTGCCCCTTCTGCCGGCACTCCGACAGCCGCGTTGTCGACAGTCGGACCACCGAGGACGGCAGCTGCATCCGCCGTCGTCGACAGTGCCCGGACTGTGGCCGCCGTTTCACTACCGTGGAGACGGCCGCGCTCATGGTCATCAAGCGCAGCGGCGTCACCGAGCCGTTCTCCCGGCAGAAGGTCATCACCGGCGTCCGCAAGGCCTGCCAGGGCCGCCCGGTCACCGAGGACGCCCTCGCCCAGCTCGGCCAGCGGGTCGAGGAGTGCGTGCGCGCCAGCGGCAACGCCGAGCTGACCACCCACGACGTCGGGCTGGCCATACTCGGCCCGCTCAAGGAACTCGACGTGGTCGCCTACCTGCGCTTCGCCAGCGTGTACCAGGCGTACGACGGACTCGAAGACTTCGAGGCCGCCATCGCGGAACTCCGCGCCGAGCGGCCCGTCCCCGAGGCGGACGGCACCCCCGTGCCCGTTCCCGCCACCGCGCCCTAGGCGGCGCCGGGCCCCACGAGGGCCCTCCAGCCAGCACCACATGGCCCCACGGGGCCCACGCGTGCCCGAAAACGGGGCACAGAACACTACAAACCGTGCGTAAGCGGGCGAGGTCTCCGCCTGCCCGCACACCGGAAGAACGAACCAGCGGTGCCCGGATTTTTCGGGGCACTTCGGGCGTTTGCCCAGGAGGAGGAGCGAGAAGTGACAGACACCACGAGCGGTTCCGCACGCGGGTCGAAGTCCGAGAAGGCCGTGGCCAAGGGCGCCAAGGCCCCGAAGGGCGGTCTCCGGATGGAGCGCATCTACACCACCCCTGGCGTGCACCCCTACGACGAGGTCCGCTGGGAGCGGCGGGACGTCGTCATGACCAACTGGCGCGACGGCTCGATCAACTTCGAGCAGCGCGGTGTCGAGTTCCCCGACTTCTGGTCGGTCAACGCCGTCAACATCGTCACGTCCAAGTACTTCCGCGGCGCCGTCGGCACCCCGCAGCGCGAGTGGAGCCTCAAGCAGATCATCGACCGCGTGGTCCTCACCTACCGCGCGGCCGGCGAGAAGCACGGCTACTTCGCCACCAAGGACGACGCCGACGTCTTCGAGCACGAGCTGACCCACGCCCTCCTCCACCAGGTGTTCAGCTTCAACTCGCCGGTCTGGTTCAACGTCGGCACCAAGCAGCCCCAGCAGGTCAGCGCCTGCTTCATCCTGTCCGTCGACGACTCCATGGAGTCGATCCTCGACTGGTACAAGGAAGAGGGCATGATCTTCAAGGGCGGCTCCGGCGCCGGCCTCAACCTCTCCCGCATCCGCTCCTCCAAGGAACTGCTCTCCTCCGGCGGCAACGCCTCCGGCCCGGTCTCCTTCATGCGCGGCGCCGACGCCTCGGCCGGCACCATCAAGTCCGGCGGCGCCACCCGCCGCGCGGCCAAGATGGTCGTGCTGGACGTCGACCACCCGGACGTCGAGGCCTTCATCGAGACCAAGGTGAAGGAGGAGGAGAAGATCCGCGCCCTGCGCGACGCGGGCTTCGACATGGACCTCGGCGGCGACGACATCGCGTCCGTCCAGTACCAGAACGCCAACAACTCGGTCCGCGTCAACGACGAATTCATGACCGCCGTCGAGAACGGCACCGAATTCGGCCTGCGCGCCCGGATGACCGGCGAGGTCATTGAGACCGTCGACGCCAAGAAGCTGTTCCGCAAGATGGCCGAGGCCGCCTGGGCCTGCGCCGACCCCGGGATCCAGTACGACACCACCATCAACCGCTGGCACACCTGCCCCGAGTCCGGCCGCATCAACGCCTCCAACCCGTGCTCGGAGTACATGCACCTGGACAACTCCAGCTGCAACCTGGCCTCGCTGAACCTGATGAAGTTCCTGCGCGACGACGACTCGTTCGACGCCCAGACCTTCGCCAAGGTCGTCGAGCTGGTCATCACCGCGATGGACATCTCCATCTGCTTCGCCGACTTCCCGACCGAGAAGATCGGCGAGACCACCCGCGCCTTCCGCCAGCTCGGCATCGGCTACGCCAACCTCGGCGCCCTGCTGATGGCCACCGGCCACGCCTACGACAGCGAGGGCGGCCGCGCCCTGGCCGGCGCCATCACCTCGCTGATGACCGGCACCGCCTACCGCCGTGGCGCCGAACTCGCCGGTGTGGTCGGCCCGTACGACGGCTACGCCCGCAACGCGGCCGCCCACCAGCAGGTCATGAAGCAGCACGCCGACGCCTCGCTGGACGCCGTCTCCTTCGACGACCTGGACGCCCCGGTCTGGCTCGCGGCCAACAAGTCCTGGCAGGACGTGCTGCGCATCGGTGCGCAGAACGGTTTCCGCAACGCCCAGGCCTCGGTGCTCGCCCCCACCGGCACCATCGGCCTGATGATGGACTGCGACACCACCGGCGTCGAGCCCGACCTCGCCCTGGTCAAGTTCAAGAAGCTCGTCGGCGGCGGCTCGATGCAGATCGTCAACGGCACCGTCCCGCGCGCCCTCAAGCGCCTCGGCTACCAGGACGAGCAGATCGAGGCGATCGTCGCCCACATCGCCGAGCACGGCAACGTGGTGGACGCGCCGGGCCTGAAGACCGAGCACTACGAGGTCTTCGACTGCGCGATGGGCGAGCGCGTCATCTCGGCCATGGGCCACGTGCGGATGATGGCCGCGATCCAGCCGTGGATCTCCGGCGCCATCTCCAAGACGGTGAACATGCCGGAGACCGCCACCATCGAGGAGATCGAGGAGATCTACTTCGAGGCGTGGAAGATGGGCGTCAAGGCGCTCGCCATCTACCGTGACAACTGTAAGGTCGGCCAGCCGCTCTCGGCCAAGAAGAAGGACTCCGAGGTCAAGGCCGAGGAGACCCCGGCCGCCGTGGTCGAGAAGGTCGTCGAGTACCGCCCGGTCCGCAAGCGCCTGCCCAAGGGCCGCCCGGGCATCACCACCTCCTTCACGGTCGGTGGCGCCGAGGGCTACATGACCGCCAACTCCTACCCGGACGACGGCCTCGGCGAGGTCTTCCTGAAGATGTCCAAGCAGGGCTCGACCCTCGCGGGCATGATGGACGCCTTCTCCATCGCCGTCTCGGTCGGCCTGCAGTACGGCGTGCCGCTGGAGACCTACGTCTCGAAGTTCACCAACATGCGCTTCGAGCCGGCCGGTCTGACCGACGACCCGGACGTGCGGATGGCCCAGTCGATCGTCGACTACATCTTCCGCCGCCTGGCGCTGGACTTCCTGCCGTTCGAGACCCGCTCGGCGCTCGGCATCCACTCCGTCGAGGAGCGCACGCGCCACCTGGAGACGGGCTCCTACGAGCCGCTGGAGGCCGAGGAGATCGACACCGAGTCGCTGGCCCAGTCCGCCCCGGTGGCCGCCGCCAAGCCGGTCCCGGTCGTCGAGGCGCCCAAGGCGGCTCCGAAGCAGGCCCACAACTCCACGGAGCTGATGGAGATCCAGCTCGGCCTCAACGCCGACGCGCCGCTCTGCTTCTCCTGCGGCACCAAGATGCGCCGCGCCGGCAGCTGCTACCTCTGCGAGGGCTGCGGCTCCACCAGCGGCTGCAGCTGAAAACGAGCGGAGTTGCTTCTGATGCATCACTGAGCATTAGTCGCTGAGGTCGCTGACCTGCAGGTAGGAGAGGGGACCGCCCAGTGGGCGGTCCCCTCTCCGTCGTTGCTGGCCTGCATCGCTATGAGCTCGGGCGTAACCGATGCATCGATGTTGCGTTGAATGCATCGTGACGAGAACGGCAAACCTGCCTGGGGCGGCGTCGTTGGTGATGGTCTCGGGTGTCGTACACCTCGACCCGCCGCCGGCTGTGTTCAGAGCGATGATTGAAGGCTGGGCGGTGCAGCAGCGGACCCGGTTCCTGAAGGCGACGACTATTCAGGCACGAATCGAACTGGTGAAGCGATTCGCGGCTTACACCAACGAGTACCCATGGCAGTGGCAGGCGGCCGAGGTGGAGGCCTTCATTGATCACCTGCGTTCTCAACCGCGCCCGATCGTGGTCTCGACGGCGCGCGGCTACCAGAACACGCTGCGGTTGTTCATGGAGTACGTCACTGATGCCCGCTATGGGTGGCAGCACGTTTGCGAAGGGGAGTTCGGTCAGGTCCCGACGCAGATCCTGCATGAGTGGAACACCGTCGCGCACGTCACGGACTACGAGGGAGACCCGCGTCGGCGTCCGTTGACCTACGACGAGGTCCAGGCCCTGTTCGATGCGGCGGACGGACGGGTGCAGGAGATTCGAGATCGGGGCCGCAAGGGGGCCCTCGCCGCGATGAGAGACGCCGCGCTGCTCAAGACGGTCTATGCGTTCGGGCTGCGGCGGCGGGAGGCATGGGGGCTGGACCTGACGGACCTTCGACACAACCCAAAGGCCACTCAGTACGGCCGCTTCGGGGCGTTGTTCGTGCGCTGGGGCAAGTCTTCTCGCGGGAGCCAGCCCAAGCGGCGTACCGTGCTGACAGTGCCGGAGATGGACTGGATCGTTCCGGTCCTTGACCAGTGGCTGGACGAGGCCCGCTCGCTGTTCAATCCGGGGAAGCTGCCGGCCTTGTGGGTGACCGAGCGCTGTGATCGCCTCTCGCGCCGGTCGGTCAACGAGGCGTTCGTGGATGCGCGAGACGCCGCTGGCCTTCCAGCAGAGCTGGACCTGCATTGCCTGCGCCACTCGTATGTCACACACTTGATCGAGTTCGACTACCCCGAGCGGTTCGTCCAGGACCAGGTCGGCCATGAGTATGCCTCTACGACTGCGCTCTACACCGGGGTCGGCGACGAGTGCAGAAATCGTCTGCTGAAGCGTTCGCTGGAGCGGCAGGGCAACCTGTGGGGTGCATCGTGATCCGCAAGATGGGCTACCACTGGCACCTGCGTCAGGTCATGGCCGAGCACGGCATGTTCGCCACGACGGACCTGGTCCCCCTGCTCGCCGAGCGCGGTGTCCACCTCTCCCGGGAGCAGGTCTTCCGCATGGTCACCCAGCCACCACAGCGCATGTCCATGGATACCCTTGCGGCGCTCTGCGACATCCTGGACTGCCAGGTGCAGGACTTGATCGAAATCACCGTGGTTCACCAGCAGCTGCGGAAGACGGGCACCGCCGCGCCGGTCAATGCAGCGCCGGAGATCCGCCGTACCTCCATTCGTCGCCCGGAGGGACTGTGAGCATCCCGGCGGAGACCCGGACTGCCCTTGTCGACACCCTGCACACCCTCCTGCCTGCGGCTGACACCGGCTATCTCGGGGCGCGGCTAGACGAATTGCGGGTCCGTCGCGCAGGTGCCGATGAGTTGCTGGTCTACCTCCAGACGCATCCTGACGCCCTCATCTCGGGGAGGTCGGATGGCCCGGCCTCCCGGCTACGGTTGCTGGAGTCCTTGGCTGCTGACCATTCGAGTGTCCGACGCGCCCGCTGTGTCGCCTGTGCCCGGGAGAAGGCCCTCCGGCATCTAGCGGAGGATGGCCGCTTCTGCGCTTTCTGCTACAGCCAAAACCACCTTCGCACGTGCACACGCTGCGGCGAACTCCGGCGAGTCGCCCGGCGAGACACCGACGGGCAACCGGTCTGCCAGACATGCCTCCAGCGAGACACCTCCCTCTGGGAGGATTGTTCCGTCTGCGGTAAGACAAGACGAGTGGCTGCACGACGGGACGGAAGTCCAATGTGCCAAGCCTGTCTACCGCGTCCCCCTCGGCCATGCTGCTCATGCGGCCGCCATATGCCAGTCCACGCGAACACTGACAACGGACCCCTGTGCTCACGTTGCTACCACCTCGCCCGTGTAGTCGAGTGCGCACACTGCGGTCGGAGCCAATCGAGTGTCCGCCGAGACAGGGCGACGGGCGCCAGGCTGTGCGAACGCTGTTGGGTTCCACCTGTGCTCGTCTGTAGCGACTGCGGACAGCAGCGGCGTTGCCGAGACGGGCTGGCGACGGGCCAGCCGCGGTGTGGGTCTTGCCGCGGGCGCGGTCGACCCCGAAAGCTCTGCGCATTGTGCAACAAGGAACGGCGGATCCATTCCCGCCTTCCTCTCGGCAATGTCTGCGGCCCGTGCCACACCAAGATCCGACACCGCCCGGCAGCCTGTGCCCAGTGCGCGGAACGCCGCCCGCTCATCGGTCTTGACGCCTCCGGACAGAAAGTCTGCGGGCCGTGCGCCGGCGACGCCCGCGAGTGGATCTGCACGCGCTGCGGCCGCTTCGACGCCCTTTTCGCCGACAGACAGTGCCCACGTTGCGTTGTCGAGCGGCGCCTGCGGAGCCTTCTGTCCGACCAGAACGGACAGGTCCGGCCCCAGCTCGAACCCCTCCTCGCTCTCCTTAGCACCGAGCCCGACGCTTACCAGGTCCTGCTGCTGCTCTATCGCGCCGAGTGGCTGAGCCTGCTCGGTCGCCTCGCCCGCGAGCACGAAGAGATCACCCACGCGGTCCTCGACGACCTTCCGGCCCGGCAACACGTCCACTATTTGCGACGCGCGCTGATGGCCTCCGGGATTCTCCCGACCGTGACGAGTACCTCGACAGCGTTCCCTCCTGGCTGGAAGCCAGGCTGGCCAAGCAACCCGCGCATATCGCCCGGCTCATCCGCCCCTACGCCTCATGGTCGGTACTGAGGCGGGCACGCAGCCGCAGTCAGCATCACGAATCCACCCCGAGCGTTCGAAAATACGCACGGGCCCGTATCCTCATCGCGATCAACTTCCTGACCTGGCTCGACGGGTGCAACCTCACTCTGGGGACAGCGACCCAGGCACATGTTGACGCCTGGCTGGACGGCGGAACTACCACGCATTACCGCCTTCGAGACTTCCTCCTTTGGGCCCACAGTCGGCGGCTCGCTGCCGAACTCACCGTTCCTTGGCTTGGGAGCCGAGAAGATCCCGACGAAATCCTCACCGACGACCACCGCTGGCAACTGCTACGGCAATGCCTGAGCAACGACGAGATCCCGCTGCAACTGCGGGTCGCCGGGAACCTCGTCCTCCTCTACGGCCAAGTTCCCCAGCACATCGTCAGGATCACTCGTTCGCAGCTCACCAGGAAGGGAGCGCACACCTACCTGACCCTTGAGCAGAACCCCATGCTTCTCCCGACGCCGCTGGCTGACCTATTCCAACGACTCGCTGCCGAGCCGGTCACCAGCCGCTTCGCCCTGCGCGGACTGGCCTTGGATAGTCAGCTGTTCTTCCCCGGCACCGGCCCCGGAGGCGTAATGGACCACGGACGACTCACACTCAAGCTCAATCAACTCGGTATCCGGGTACGTCCAGCTCGCAACGGCGCTTTGTGCGCACTGGCCGGCGACCTACCGGCTGCTGTTCTTGCCGACCTGCTTGGTATCCACATCACTACCGCCGTCCGATGGGTCAGACTCGTCAGGCGTGACTGGACCGGCTACCTCGCCGCTCGCGTCGACGCTGGTGCCTCCGATGGGGATTGTCGGTCGGATCCCGTAGCCTTCGGCCGTGCTGATCCCGGAGAGCCATTCACATGAGCCTGTCTACCCGTGGCGAGACCTGCTTCAGAGATGGAGTGACGAGTGGTTGGATCCGATCCTGCACGAGCAGGAGCGATCCGAGCCTTTCCCGCCAGACGTGCGGGCTGCCCGTTGGCTGGGAGCTGCAGGTGCCGTCTCGGATGAGGTCGCGGCGGTTGAGGAGCGTCTCGGTGTCGCGCTACCTCCTAGCTACCGGCAGTTCCTGCATACCAGCAACGGATGGCGGGACACGACCACCTGGATCAAGCGGCTCCTGCCAGCACAGGAGGTTGGCTGGGCGAGGGACGTCGACCCGGATCTGATCGACCCCTGGATTGAGACCGGCGAGTCGATCCAGGTGCCCGACGAGGAGTACTTCGTCTACGGCGACGAGCAGGACTGTTGTGCCATCCGTACCGAGTACCTTACGGACGCGCTCGAGATCAGCCACACCCCGAACGCTACGGACGTCTACCTGCTCAACCCTCGCGTCGTCACGCCAGAGGGAGAGTGGGAGGCCTGGTACCTCGCGCATTGGCTGCCGGGAGCCATCCGCTACCGGTCCTTCTGGGACCTCATGAACTCTGAGTACAAGATCTTCCGTGGTGACGAATAGCCCAGGTCATGGGCTGGATCGACTCCACTGCCCTGGGCGTCTGGACTCCTGAGTGTCGCGTCGAATGACACGACGCTGGCGGATAAGGGCTTGTTGCGGTGAGTGCTGTCGTGGCAGGCTCTGGGGCATGATCAAGAGAATCGAGTCCACCGTCCGCTGGTGAGCGCAGCTCCCGGGCCTGGACTGCCCGAACCACAGACAAGCCTGTTCGACTACGCGCTGCAGCTGCATCAACAGGCACCCGGCAAGCCACTCCCGCGCGATGGCGAGCCCTATCCGGACGACGGACTGCACCGTCGTCAACCCCGGCCGAAACCGCCGGAAAACCGACGCACCGAAGGTGCCGGTGCCGCTCGCATCCTGGATGAGCATTTTGCCCAGCCGCTCGCGCTGCCGAGCGCGTTGGCCGACGCCTTCCACGACGTCTACATGCCGATCCATCCCAATGACGACATTGCTGCTGCTGCCCATCGGGCAGACGGTGACCGTGTTCGGCAGGCCGGACGATGGCTCGTTCGACACGGGACCGATCGGTGTTCGGTCACTGCCGGGCTCGCCTTGCTTGCCGCGGTGGGCACGGCGGACGACATCCTGCTGATCCAGACCATCGGACTGCTCTCCAACCGCTTCGGTCCACTGGCGGCGCACGCCCTTGAGCGTCAGCCGGGAGGAGTCGATGCCCTGCTCTGGCTTGCCGAGCGAGTGACCGGCTGGGGGCGCGTCTACGTCGTTGAAGCCCTCTGCAGACTCGACAGCCCAACTGCCCGACCATGGCTGCTTCGCAGAGCCTGCGACGGCGACTTCCTCAACGGCTACTTCGCTGGCAAGGTCGCGACAGCAGCCAGACTCCATGAGGCGCTCGCCGACCTGGCCACTGACAGCGAGATGGTCGACCACACCGGTCTGCTGCTGCAGCTGATGAGCGACTGCGGGGGGATGGGACTGACCCTCGCCCACTACCCTCACTCGGCAGCGGTCCTCGAAGCTCATGCTCGTCATGTGGGTGCGCTCAGCCCGACCATCGAGCGCTATTACGGCGTAGCGTGGCTCACCCACTACCTCACCACGAGATCTCCCGAGACTGCGGGATGCACGATGGAGCAGCGGGAAGCGCTCCGGGCGACCTACCTGTCGGTGCTTGACGGGGAGGAGTGGGCCCGGACCGCCCGCGCCGGTCTTGCGGCGGGCGACAAGCGGATGCGGTGGCTCGCCGACCATCGGACACCCCAGCTGAGGCTACGTGCGTTCCCTGATCGCCCGCCGGATGTCGAGGAATAGCGCAGGCCAGGAATAAGTGCTCTGCGCCAGTACGATCCCGGTGTTCACCTCGGTGGGGTGAATCACTGAAGCGGGGCGAGGACTTCACGGTCCTCGCCCCGCTTTTTCGCGTTCCCGGGGATGCCGATGTCACGGATGCGGGCGGTGTCCGGTCCGTAGGGGGTGACGGCTTTTCCCGAGAGGAGCGGTGTGGTGACGGGGACGGTGCTGGTGACCGGGGCGACGGGGACGCTGGGGCGGGAGGTGGTGCGGCTGCTGGTCGCGCGCGGGGTGGCGGTGCGGGGGCTGAGCCGGCGGGCGCGGGGCGGGGGTGACGGGGTCGAGTGGGTGGTGGGGGACCTGGTGACCGGGGCCGGGATTGCGGAGGCGGTCGCCGGGGTCGAGACGGTGGTGGACTGCGCGACCACACAGGGGAAGCAGGACGCGGCCGGGGTCGAGCGGCTGGTGGCGGAGGTCCGGCAGGCCGGGGTGCGGCACCTGGTGTACGTGTCGATCGTGGGGATCGACCGGGTGCCGATCGCGTACTACAAGGCGAAGCTCGCCTGTGAGCGGGTGGTGCGGGAGTCGGGGCTGGGGTGGACGGTGCTGCGGGCGACGCAGTTCCACGACCTGCTGTTCAAGGCCTTCGGGGTGAGCGCGAAGCTGCCGGTGTTCCCGGTGGTGACCGGCACCCGGATCCAGCCGGTGGACGTCCGGGAGGTGGCGGCGTGCGTCGCGCAGCTGGTGGGGGAGGAGCCGGCCGGGTTCGCGCCGGAGGTGGGCGGGCCGCAGGCGCGGTCGTACCGGGAGCTGGCCGAGGCGTACCTGCGGGCGGCGGGCCGACGGCGCGTGCTGCTGCCGCTGCGGGTGCCGGGCGCGGTGGGACGGGCGCTGCGGGCGGGCGGGCTCACGGCACCGGAGCGGGCGGTGGGTCGGGGGACCTTCGAGGAGGCGTTGGCGCGGCGGTTCGGGTGAGTTCCGCATTCGTCAACCAGGGTTGACATCCTCGAAACTGTCAACCAAAGTTGACGGCATGAGCGAGAGTGGAGAGCTCGCGGCCGCCGCGGGTAGTCGTGACCCGGCCGTGGGGCTCCGGGCGGTCCGCGCCCTGCGTGATCTGGCGGACCGCCTGGAGTCCCTGCAGGTGGGCAACGCCCGGTCGCAGGGCTGGTCCTGGCAGGACATCGCGGTCTGCCTCGGAGTGACCAGGCAGGCGGTGCACAAGAAGTATGCGAAGCGCACCACCCGGGGCGACCAGGACGGAGGCTGAGCGATGTTCGAGCGTTTCACCGACGCGGTGCGGCAGGTGGTGGTTGCCGCGCGGCAGGAGGCGAAGGGACTGCGGCGCGGCTGCGGCCGTACGGCGGGCGGTGGAGGCCGAACTGGCCTGAGCCCGGCCCCGGTGGGGCCCGCGGTGGGGCGTCGGTCGTGTCGCGGACCGGTGTACGAGGCGTGAATGAAGGAGATTGACCGTCAACTGGCGGCTTGAGGCCAATGTCTGAATCGATATGATCGGCCGAAAGCGTGAACGGATCAGCCGCCCGGAGACGTTTCACGACGTCGCCGGGCGGCCTCGTATGCGCTCGACCCGCTGTCGGCGGCCGCAACCGTCGCCGATCCGCCGCCCGCGCCGCCGCCCGCCGACGTTGCCGAGGACCGCCCCGATGAGAGAAGCCACCAGCCCCGACGGTCGACCGCGCCGCCGTCCCGCGCCGCGCACCGTCGCCCTCACGGCGGCCGCCGTCCTGCTGGCCCTGGTCGCCGCACCGGTCGGCGTCAGCCGGGCCCTGGGTGCGCACCAGCCGCTCACCGCCCTCGCGGTGGGCGCCGTCGCGGTGCTCTGGCTGATCGCGGTCGGCCTGGCCGCGTCCGGCGCCGAACGCTCCCGCCGGCTCGCCGAGGCGGTGGAGGAGCAGCACCAGGAAACGATGACGGCGCTGGTCGTGGCCGGCAGCGCCCGGCAGGCCGAGGCGGCCGCCAAGGAGCGCGCCACCGCCGCGCAGGCCGAACGGGACGCCGCCCGCGCCGAGCGGGCCCGCGCCGAGGCGGACGTCACCGCCGCGAACGCCGAGCTGGACCGGCTGCGGGCCGAGCTGGACGCCGAGCGGGCCGAGGCCGAGGCCGCCCGGGAGCGGGCCGCCGCCGAGCGCGCCGAGCTGGACCGGATCGCCGAGGGCGTGCTGCCCGAGGTGGTGAAGAAGCTCCGCGGGGGCGCGGCTGTGGACAGCGCGCTGGCCGGCCACCGCAAGCACCCCCAGTACGCGCTGCTGCGCACCGTCGGCGAGGAGATCGGCCGGGGCGAACGGCTGCGGGCCGCCGCGCTCGCGGTCTGCGCGACCGCCGCCGGTCGGGTGCAGGCGCTGGCCACGAGCATGCACGCCGAGCTGCGCGAGATGCAGCACCGGCACGACGAGGAGGTCCTCGGCGACCTGCTGCGTCTGGACCACTCGACCGCCCAGGCGGGCCGGATGGCGGACAGCATCGCGGTGCTCACCGGGGCCCGTTCGGGCCGCCGCTGGGCCAAGCCGATCGCGGTGGAGTCGGTGCTGCGCGGCGCGCTCGGTCGGATCGGCGCCTACCAGCGGGTGCGGCTGCACAACGCCAGCACCGCCGCGGTCGCCGGGTACGCGGCCGAGGGCGTGATGCACGCGCTGGCCGAACTGCTGGACAACGCCACCAACTTCTCCGCCCCGCCGGCCGAGGTGCACGTCTACGTCGAGGAGGTGCCGGCCGGTCTGGCGGTCACCGTCGAGGACAGCGGGCTGGGCCTGAGCGACAGTTGGCTGCGCCGCGCCGAACGGGCCGTCTCCGCCGAGCCGCAGGACCTCACCACGCTCTCCGCCGGTACCCGGCTGGGCCTCGCGGTGGTCGGCATGCTGGCGCGCAAGCACGGGCTGCAGATCTCCTTCCGGCCGTCGGCGCGCGGCGGCACCGGGGTGGTGATGCTGATTCCGCAGCAGCTGGTCACTCACCAGGCCCCGGCGCCCGTCCAGACCCCCGCGCCGGCCGTGGAGTCCGCGCGCCCCGCGCTCACCCCCGCCCGCCCGGCGCCCGCCTCGCTGCCGCCCGCGCCCGCCGCGCCGAGCGCCGCCCCGACGGCGGTACCCGCCGCGGTACCGGCCGCCACGGTGGTTCCGGCGCCCACCGTCCCCGCCCAGACCCCGGCCGCGCCCGCCCGGATGACCGACAGCGGCCTGCCGCAGCGCCGGCGGGGGCAGACGCTGTCCACCACCACCCCGGCGGCCGCTCCCGCCACGAAGCCCGTACGGAACGACGCGGCGGGCGCCGCCGCCCGGTTCGGCGCCTTCCGCCGGGCCGCCCAGTCGGCGGTGCCCGTACCGGCTGCCCAGCCGGCGGTGCCTGTACCGGCCGCAGTGCCGACACCGGCCGCCACGCCCGTACCCGCGGCGACGCCGACCGCGGACACCGACACCACGCCCGACGCTTCCCCCGTCACTGACAAGGACTTCTGATGAGCAGCGCCACCGACCGCGACCTCGACTGGCTGTTGGAAAACCTGCTGGCGGCGACCCCCGGTACCCGGCACGCCCTGGTTCTCTCCGCCGACGGCCTCAAGCTCTGCCACACCGCCGGGCTGAGCGCCGACCAGGCCGACCAGCTGGCCGCGATCGCCTCCGGTCTGCAGAGCCTGGCGCACGGCGCCTCGATCGAGTTCGGCGACGGCAGCGGCGGTGTGCGGCAGTCGATGACCGAGTTCCACGGCGGCATCCTGTGCATCGTGGCGGCCGGTGAGGGCGCGCACCTCGCGGTGGTCACGGACGACGACGCGGACGTGGGCGTGGTCGGTCACAACATGCACGGCCTGATCGAGCAGATCGGCGTCCACCTCAACGCGCCCGCGCGTAGCACGGAAGCCGCCACACAAGAGAGCGTCGGGATATGAACGGCGGGCCGGTGCTGCCGGGCCGGGACGACGACCCGGACCGCCTCTACACCATCACGGGGGGCCGCAGCCGCGCCCCGGAGAACGCCTTCGACCTGGTCACCCTGATCGTCGCGGAGCGGGAGCCGACACCCGGGATGCAGTCGGAGCACGCCCGGATCCTGCGGATGTGCGAGGCCCCGACCGCCGTCGTGGAGGTGGCGGCGGAGCTGTCGCTGCCCGTCTCGGTGGTGAGGATCCTGCTCGGCGACCTGCTGGAGTCCGGGGCGGTCACGGCCCGGCACCCCAGGTTCGCGCCGAACAAGGCCCGGCTGCCCGACCTCGACACGCTGAAGCAGGTGCTGCATGGCCTCCAACGGCTCTGACCTCCAGGACGCCCGGCCCGCGGCGCGCACCCCGCTGCGGGCGACCGCCGACAACGCGCTGAAGATCGTCGTGGTCGGCGGCTTCGGGGTGGGCAAGACCACCCTGGTCGGCTCGGTCAGCGAGATCCGCCCGCTGAACACCGAGGAGGTGATGACCCGGGCGGGGGAGGGCATCGACCCGGCCGGCACCTGGGGCAAGCGCTCCACCACGGTCGCCTTCGACTTCGGCCGGATCACCCTGTCCGAGCGCCAGGTGCTCTACCTGTTCGGCGCGCCCGGGCAGGAGCGCTTCTGGTTCCTCTGGGACCGCCTGTTCAGCGGCGCCCTGGGCGCGGTCGTCCTGGTGGACACCCGGCGGCTGGAGGACTCCTGGTACGCGATCGACCGGCTGGAGCACCACGGCACCCCGTTCATCGTCGCCCGCAACAACTTCGGCGAGCCCACCCACACCCTGGAGCAGGTCCGAGAGGCCCTGGACCTGCCGGCCGAGGTCCCGCTGGTGGACTGCGACGCCCGCGACCGCGAGTCCGGCAAGCGGGTGCTGATCGACCTGGTCCACCACCTGGCCGCCCTCGCCGGAGCATCCGACGCGATCTACGAGGAGAGCACCCCGTGATCCAGATCTACGAGGAGAGCACCCCGTGACCCAGCCCGCCGCCACCCCGCCCCCGGGCTGCCCGGCGCACGCCGGCGCCACGCCGCTGTACGGGCCGCGCTTCCAGACCGACCCGGCCCAGCTCTACCGCGAGCTGCGCGCCGCGCACGGCCCGGTCGCCCCGGTCGAGCTGGCCGGCGGCGTGCCCGCCTGGCTGGTGATCGGCTACCGCGAGCTGCAGCAGGTCACCGGCCAGCCGCAGCTGTTCGGCCGTGACTCCAGCCGCTGGCACGCCTGGGCGACGCTGCCCGCCGACTGGCCGCTGAAGCCGATGATGGCGCCGGTGCCGTCGATCCTGTACGCCGAGGGCGAGGAACACGTGCGCCGCTCCCGCGCGGTGACCGACGCGCTGGCCGGGATCGACCCGTACGAGCTGCGCAAGCACTCCGAGGAGATCGCCGACCGGCTGATCGACG
Source organism: Kitasatospora sp. NPDC101155 (assembly GCF_044768305.1). NCBI lineage: Bacteria > Bacillati > Actinomycetota > Actinomycetes > Kitasatosporales > Streptomycetaceae > Kitasatospora > Kitasatospora sp. NPDC101155. The sequence continues at coordinate 75,311 of NZ_JBIWPN010000018.1, forward strand.
AGTTCGCCGGGCGCGGCGAGGCCGACCTGGTGGCCGAGTACGCGCACCGGATGCCGCTGCTGGTGCTGTGCCGGGTGCTGGGCCTGGACGAGGAGCAGGCGCCGCAGCTGATCGCGGCGCTGCTGGCGATGCTGGACGGCGGCGCGGACGCGCCGGCCGGCGCCCAGCGGCTGCTGGAGCTGATGCTCGCGTTGGTGGAGGAGAAGACCGAGCACCCGGGCGCGGACGTGGCCTCGCGGATGCTGGAGCACCCGGCGGGGCTGACCCACGACGAGGTGATGCGCGACCTCCGGGTGCTGCTGATCGCCGGTCACCAGCCGAGTTCGTACTGGATCTCCAACGCGCTGCGGCTGATGCTCACCGACGAGCGCTTCGCGGCCTCGCTGGCGGGCGGTCGGCGCAGCATCAGCCAGGCGCTCAACGAGGCGCTGTGGGAGGACACCCCGACGCAGATCTTCGCCGGCCGATGGGCGGTGCGGGACACCCAGCTGGGCGGCCAGCGGATCGCCGAGGGGGACATGCTGCTGCTCGGTTTCGCCGGGGCCAACGCGGACCCGTCGGTGCGGCAGGCCGACGGTCGTCCGGCGGAGGGCAACCGGGCGCACATGAGCTACTCGTACGGCGAGCACGGCTGCCCGTTCCCGGCCCAGGAGGCGGCGGAGGTGATCGCCACCACCGCGATCGAGGTGCTGCTGGACCGGTTGCCGGACCTGCGGCTGGCGGTGGCCGAGCACGCGCTGGTGTGGCGGCCCTCGGCCTGGGTGCGCGGACTGGTCGCGCTGCCGGTCTCGTTCACTCCGGGGCACTCGGCCTGAGGGCGTGTCCTGGCGCACGTCTTGCGGATCTCCGTCGGGCCAGCCAAGATCCACAGGACGTGCACAATCGGTCCAAGTCCCGCTATGTTTAGGAGAGTTGACGTCGATGACCGCTGCCCCGGCCTCGATCGCCCTCGACCCGCTGGCCCGCGACAACGCCGCCGAGGGCGCCCTGCTGCGGGCCGCCGGCCCGGTGGTGCCGGTGGTGCTGCCCGGCGGTGTGGCTGCCTGGGCGGTGACCCGGCACGCGGCCGCGCGCGATCTGCTCACCGACGCCCGGCTGGTGAAGGACGCCGGGCACTGGGCGGCTTACCAGCGCGGCGAGGTGCCGAGGACCTGGCCGCTGATCGGTCTGGCGGTGCCGGGGCCGAGCATGGTGACCACGGACGGCGCCGAGCACCGCCGGCTGCGGGCGCTGGTCGCCCAGGCCTTCACCCCGCGCCGGGTCGAGCTGATGCGCCCGCGGGTGGAGGAGATCACCCACGCGCTGCTGGACGGCCTGGCGGCCGGCGAGCCGATGGTCGACCTCAAGACGGCCTTCGCCTTCCCGCTGCCGATGACGGTGATCTGCTCGCTGCTGGGCGTGCCGGAGTCGGACCACGGGGTGCTGCGCGACCTGTACGAGCGGTTCTTCGGCATCAAGCCCGATCCGGCCGGCATTCAGGCGACCATCGCCGGGCTGAACGCCTTCGTCAACGACCTGGTGGCACAGCGCCGTTCGGCCCCGGGTGAGGACCTGGCGAGCGTGCTGCTGGCGGCGGACACCGAGGGCGGGGCACTCACCGACGCGGAGGCGGCGGCCACCCTGCGGGTGATCATCGCGGCCGGTCACGAGACCACGGTGAACCTGATCGGCAACGCGGTGCGGGCGCTGCTGACGCACCCGGACCAGCTGGAGCTGGTGCGCGCGGGGAAGGTCTCCTGGGACGCGGTGGTCGAGGAGTCGCTCCGCTGGACGCCGCCGACCAGCAACTTCCTGTTCCGCTTCGCGGCGGATGACATCGAGGTCGACGGGGTGGTGATCCCGGCGGGCGAGCCGGTGCTGGTCTCGTACAACGCGATCGGTCGGGACCCGCTGCAGCACGGGGTGACGGCGGAGCTGTTCGACATCACCCGGGACCCGACCCGGCACCTGTCCTTCGGCCACGGCCCGCACGTCTGCCCGGGCTCGCCGCTGGCCCGGCTGGAGGCGGGGGTCGCGCTGCCGGCGCTGTTCGAGCGCTTCCCCGCGCTGTCGCTGGCGGTGCCGGACGCCGAGCTGCGGCCGAGCCCGTCGCTGGTGGTGAACAGCCTGCTGGAGCTGCCCGTCCGACTGTTCTGACGGCTCGTCGCGGCTGCCGGCCCCGTCCGGGGTTCCGGGCGGGGCCGTCGGCGTCCCCGGGACTTCTCCCGGGTCCCTCTGAGCCCCTCCGGGCTTCCTTCGGGCTTCCTCGGGGGTGTTCGTCGGTTTCCGGTGGTCGCGGTCGGGGCACCGGTGTGGGCACCGGTCCGTGAAGGTCGACCACGGACCTTGGCGGCAGCCGAGGGCTGCGTTAACGTCGTCGAACCGGTTCGGCCCGCCGCTCGCCCGCGATCTCTGCACGCCCATCTCCCGTACAGCGCGATGTCGTTCAGCCAACCTTCGGCAGCACGCCCTGGCGAGGAGGACCGCATTGACCCTCAACCCGACCGCGCCGTCCAGGAGTTCCCGTCGCCGCCTGGCCTCCGTACCCGTCCTGCTCGCGGCACTGGCCCTGACCGCGGCCTGCTCGAACAGCTCCAGCGGTTCGGGGGGCGGCGGCCCGGCGGCCCAGACGCTGACCGGTGACTGCGCCAAGTACCAGCCGTACGCGGGCCATTCGGGCACCACGGTGACGATGTTCGCCTCCATCCTCAGCCCGGAGTCGGACAACCTGGAGAAGTCCTGGTCCGAGTTCGGCAAGTGCACCGGGATCAAGATCAGCTACGAGGGGTCCAACGACTTCGAGTCCCAGCTGCCGGTCCGGGTGGCCGGCGGCAACGCCCCGGACCTCGCGATCATCCCGCAGCCCGGCCTGCTGGCGCAGATGGTCAAGAGCGGCAAGGTGGTCAAGCCACCCGCCCAGACCGTCGCCAACCAGGACAAGTGGAGCCCGGTCTGGAAGACCTACGGCTCGGTCGACGGCACCTTCTACGCGGCACCGATGAGCGCCAACATGAAGTCGCTGGTCTGGTACTCGCCGAAGGCCTTCAAGGCGGCCGGCTACGAGGTCCCGAAGACCTGGGCGGACCTGATGGCGCTCAGCGACCGGATCGCCAAGGCCGGCGGCCCCAAGCCCTGGTGCGGCGGCATCGCCTCCGGCACTGCCACCGGCTGGCCGGCCACCGACTGGCTGGAGGAGGTGGTGCTGGGCAGCTACGGCGGCGAGCTGTACGACCAGTGGGTGGGCCATCAGGTGAAGTTCTCCGACGCGAAGATCACCACGGCGATGAAGACCGTCGCCGACTGGATGCAGAACCCGGCCTGGGTCAACGGCGGTTACGGTGACGTCAAGTCGATCGCCACCACCACCTTCCAGGACGCGGGCGCGCCGATCCTCACCGGCAAGTGCGCGATGCTCCAGCAGGCCTCCTTCTACGAGGCGCAGTGGCCCAAGGGCACCAAGGTCGGCCCGGACGGCGACGTCTTCGCCTTCCACCTGCCCGCGGTGAACCCGTCGATCGCCAACCCGGTCGAGGGCGGCGGCGAGTTCCTGGCCGCCTTCTCCGGCAAGCCCGAGGTGCAGGCGGTGCAGAACTACCTGTCCAGCTCGGACTGGGCGAGCAGCCGGGTGAAGACCGCGACCGGCTGGGTCTCGGCCAACCAGGGCGTGGACAGGAGCCTGTACACCGACCCGATCGACAAGCTCTCGGCGGAGGCGCTGACCGACCCGAGTGCGACCTTCCGGTTCGACGCCTCGGACATGATGCCCGCGGCCGTCGGCTCCGGGCAGGAGTGGAAGTCGCTGACCGCCTGGTTCGCCGAGGGGCAGTCGATCCAGAAGACCGCCGCCGACATCGACGCCGCCTGGCCGAAGTAGCCCGCCCGGGCGCGTCGGGCAGGGTCGGCCCGCGCCCGACGAGCCCGGCGCGACGGGGACCACCTGTCGAGGGGGGGGGGGGGGCCCCCCCCCCCCCCCCCCCCCCCCCCCCCCCGCCCCCCCCCCCCCCGCGCCCCCCCCCCCCCGGCCCCCC
>NZ_JBIWPN010000018.1:79326-127443 GCF_044768305.1 Kitasatospora sp. NPDC101155
GTCGCCCGCCGGGGCGGGCGGGGCGGGGGCGGCCGGCGCCCCACGAGCGGGCCGCGAGGGGCACCACGTGTCGTGGGGGGGGGGGGCCCACCCCCCCGCACCGCCCGCCCCCTTCCCAACACCGGACCCGAAGGGACGTACAGCCATGTCCGTACCCGGCTCCCTGCCGTCCGTCGACCACCTGCCTCCCGCCGACTCCCTGGCCGCCGGCGCCTGGGGCGACGCGGCGGTCAAGTTCGGCAACAGCATCGGCGCGATCGCGGGCTTCCTCGGCATCCTGCTGCTGGTCTTCCTGGTGGCCGGCCGGGCCAGGGGCCGGCTGGCCCGACCGCTGGCCGTGCTGGTGTTCCTCGGGCCGGCCGTGCTGCTGCTGGCGGTCGGCCTGGTGGTGCCGCTGGTCCGAACCGTCTACCTGAGCCTGCAGAACGCCGACGGCAGCAGGTTCGTCGGTGGCGAGAACTTCGGCTGGGCCTTCACCACCGACTCGATCCGGGAGGTGCTGCTCAACACCCTGCTGTGGCTGGTGGTCGCGCCCCTGGTGGCGACCGGGCTGGGTCTGGTGCTGGCGCTGCTGGTGGACCGGATGCGCGGTCAGGCGGTGTACAAGTCGCTGATCTTCATGCCGATGGCGATATCGCTGGTCGGCGCCTCGATCATCTTCAAGTTCGTCTACGAGGCGCGCGGCAAGGACCAGCCGCAGATCGGTCTGCTCAGCCAACTCGCCCACGTGGTGGGCTGGTCGGACCCGCCGAACTGGCTGCTCAGCCAGCCGCTGAACACCTTCCTGCTGATGGCGGTCATGGTCTGGGTGCAGACCGGCTTCGCGATGGTGGTGCTGTCGGCGGCGATCAAGGCGATCCCGGACGAGGTGACCGAGGCGGCCCGGCTGGACGGCGCGACCGGGCTGCGGCTGTTCTGGTCGGTCACCGTACCGATGATCCGCACCACGGTGATGGTCGTGCTGACCACCGTCATGATCATCACCTTGAAGGCCTTCGACATCGTCCGCACCATGACCGGCGGCAACTTCGGCACCCAGGTGCTGGCCAACGAGATGTACTCGCAGTCCTTCGTGCAGTTCAACGACGGGCGGGGCAGCGCCCTCGCGGTGCTGCTGTTCCTCGCGGTGCTGCCGCTGGTGGCCTACAACATCGTCCAGCTGCGGAGGGAGCGTGAGGTGCGGTGAGCACTCCTGAGGGGGAGGCGGTCGGCGCGGGACCCGTCGACCGGAAGCCTGCCGACCGTCGGGCCGATCGTCGTCCGGCTGATCGTCGCCGGGCTGGTCGTCGTCCCGCCGACCGTCGTACGGCTGAGGGGAGCCCCGTGCGGAAGGCCTTCAGCAGCCCGCTGGCCTCGGTGTTCGTGATCGCGATGACGGTGCTCTGGACGATCCCGACCCTCGGCCTGCTGGTGACCTCGCTGCGTCCCAAGCAGGACGTGACGGCCGACGGCTGGTGGAACGCCCTGCTCCACCCGGACTTCGGGCTCGGCAACTACCACGCGGTGCTGTTCGAGGGCGGCTCCGGCGTCTCCACCGGTCTGATGCCCTTCCTGGTGAACTCGCTGGCGATCAGCGTCCCGGCCACCCTCTTCCCGCTGGTGCTGGCGGCGATGGCGGCCTACGCGCTGGCCTGGGTGCGGTTCCGGGGGAGCGACGCGGTGTTCTTCACGGTGTTCGCGCTCCAGGTGGTCCCGCTCCAGATGGCGCTGATCCCGCTGCTGCGGCTGTTCTCCGGCGGCGCGCATCTGGGCCCGCTGACGTTGATCCCGGCGGTGGACCTGAAGGGCAGCTACGCGCCGGTCTGGCTGGCGCACACCATGTTCGCGATGCCGCTGGCGGTGTTCCTGCTGCACAACTTCATCGCCCAGCTGCCGCGCGACCTGATGGAGGCGGCGGTGGTGGACGGCGCGTCGCACTTCAAGATCTTCCGCTCGATCGTGCTGCCGCTGTGCGCCCCGGCGCTGGCCTCGTTCGCGATCTTCCAGTTCCTGTGGGTCTGGAACGACCTGCTGGTCGCGCTCACCTTCGCCGGCGGCACGCCGGAGGTGGCGCCGATGACGGTCCGGCTGGCCCAGCTGTCCGGCTCCTTCGGCGGGCGCTGGGAGCTGCTCACGGCCGGGGCGTTCCTGTCGATCATCGTGCCGCTGATCGTCTTCTTCAGCCTCCAGCGGTACTTCGTCCGCGGGCTGCTGGCCGGGTCGGTCAAGGGATAGACCGCGGTCACGTTCTTCTGAACGCGTTCAGAAGCAACTTTTGAACTTGTTCAGAATGGTCTACAGTCGGCAGCGGCCGAGGCGCCCGTCGCGCCCGTCGGCCGCCGGCGGACCGCCCCGAGGGCGGCTTCCGCATGCCCGCCGACCACTGAGGGGGACTCATGTCAGGCCTGTCCGCGCCCGCCCCGACCGATCCGCCGCCCGCGTCCGACCGCCGCCCGCCGGGCCCGTGCCGGTCGCCGGGCGCGAACGGGCCGTACCGATCGCCCGGCACGCCCGTGCCCTCGCGCGGTGAATGGCTGCGCCGCACGGACCCCGAGCACCGGGCGGCGGCCACGCCCCGGGTCCTCCTGTTCGCGCTGCTCACCGGGCTGCTGACGGCCTGGCTGCTGTACGACGGCGTGGGAGTCAACCTGCTGATCTGCGGTGCCGTCACCGCCGTCGGGGCCGGCCTCGTCGCCCACGCGGCGGGCCGCCGGGTCCGGCCCTGGACCGTGATCTGGAGCCTGCTCGCGCTCGCCATGCTCGCCGTCCCGGCCCTGTGGGACGCGAGCTGGCCCACCGTGCTGTCCGTCGGGGGCGCGCTCGGCCTGGCCTCGCTCGCCCTGCACGGCGGGCGCCGTTGGCCGGGCGTGCTGTTCGCCCTGCCCGCCGCCGTCTGGCAGTCGGTGCCGGGCGTGGGCTGGCTCTGGAACGGCCTGGAAGGCCGGCCGCTGCCCGGGCGCGGCCGGATCGTCCCGGTGCTCAAGGCGCTCGCGGTCGCCGCCGTGCTGCTGACCGTCTTCGGTCTGCTGTTCGCCAGTGCCGACGCCGCCATGGCGGACCTGCTGAGCGGCCTCAGCCCCAGCTTCGACCTCCGCCAACTGCCCCTGCGCGCGGTGCTGTTCGTGCTCGGCGCGCTCACGGCGCTGGGCTTCGCGCACATCGCGGCCGGCCCGCGCCGCTGGGACCGCATGACGGTTCGGCCGGGACGGGAACGGCGACGGCTGGAGTGGGCGCTGCCGCTGGTCGCGCTCAACCTGATGTTCGGCGCCTTCGCGGTGATCCAGGCCGTGGTGGTGCTCGGCGGCGCGGACGCCGTGCTCGGCCGCACCGGGATGAGCCGCTCCGAGTACGCCCGACAGGGCTTCTGGCAGCTGAGCGTGATCACCGTGCTGACCCTGGTCGTGGTGGCCGTCGCCAAGCGCTGGGCCCCACGCACCACGCCGGCCGACCGCCGGGTGGCGCGGGTCCTGCTCGGCCTGCTCTGCCTGCTCGCGCTGGTCGTGGTCGCCTCGGCGCTCGGCCGGATGTGGTTCTACGTGGACGCCTCCGGGCTCACCCGGCTGCGGCTGTGGGTGCTGGTGGTCGAGCTCTGGCTGGGTGTCGTCTTCCTGCTGCTGATCACCGCCGGCCTCACCCGCGGCGCCGGCTGGCTGCCGCGCACCGTCGTCCTGAGCGGCGTGCTCACCGTCGCGGTGTACGGGCTGATCGGGCCGGACGCGATCGTCGCGGAGCAGAACGTCGCCCGGTACGAGCGCTCACAGCAGATCGACCTGCGCAACGTCCGCGAGCTCTCCGCGGACGCGGTGCCCGCCCTGGACCGGCTCCCCGAACCGCAGCGGACCTGCGCGCTGCAGCTGATCCGCACCGATCTGGCGGACCACCCCTCGGCCTGGTCCGCCACCAGCCGCGCCGCCGACCGGGCCCGCGCGATCCTGGCCGCACGGCCGTTGGCCGACGACGGGCCGAGGGAGACGAGCGCCTGTAGGCGGGCGGGGCTGCGGATCGACCCGTACTTCTGACGGCCGGGGTGCGCGACGGGCCCGCCGGGAGCGTGCTGCTCCCGGCGGGCCCGTTCGGCGGCGGCGTCTCAGCGCGTCGCGGTGCCCCAGCGGGTCACAGCGCTCGGTGCGTTGTGATCGCTCAGCGCGTTGTGATCGCTCGGCGCATCGCGATCGCTCAGTGCATCGCGACGCCGGCGGAGTCGCCGCTCGGCAGGTCGCTGGCCTTCGCCTTGACCACGAAGAGCGCGATCAGCAGGGCGACCCCGGCGAGCGCTGCGCCGACGATGAAGCCGTGCGAAATCCCCTGGGTCAGCACGGAGTTGGAGGGGTCGGTGCCCGGGATGAACTCGTGATGCTGCTCGAAGAAGGCCTTCTCCTGCGGACTGGCGCTGTGCATGAACGCCGGAAGCTGGGCCTTGGTCTCGGCGGTGGCGTAGTGCGCGAAGACCGTGGTCAGGATTGACAGGCCGAGCGAACCGCCGATCTGCTGCATCGAGTTGAGCAGGCCGGAGGCGGCGCCGGTCTCCTCGCCCGGCACGCCCGCGACCGAGAGCAGCATCACCGGGACGAAGATCAGGCCCATGCCGAAGCCGAAGACGACCGTGGGGCCGAGCACCCCGTCGACGTAGCCGCTGTCCTTGCTCATCTGGGTCAGCCAGGAGAGGCCGACGGTGACCAGCAGCGCGCCGCCCGCCATGAACGGCTTCGGGCCGTACTTGGCCTGCAGGTTGGATGCGATCTGCGCGGCGATGATGATCGAGATGCTGATCGGCAGGAACGAGACGCCGGCCTTGAGCGGGCTGTAGCCGAGCGGTCCCTGCACGAACAGGACGACGTAGAAGAAGATGCCGAACATGGCCGCGGCCAGGCAGAGCATCATCACCAGGCCGCCGGTGCGGTTGCGGTTGGCGAACAGGTGCAGCGGGGTGATCGGCTGGTCGGTGCGGTTCTCGATCACGAGGAAGGCGGCCAGCAGGATCGCACCGGCCGCGAAGGAGCCGAGCGTGATGCTGTCCGACCAGCCGTCCGAGGCGGCCCGGATGAACCCGTAGACCAGGCCGACCAGGCCGAGCGTCGAGGTGAGCGCGCCGGGCACGTCGAAGCGGCCCGGGTGGCGCTCGGACTCGGCGATGTAGCGCGGCGCGGCGATCGCGATCAGGATCGCGATCGGCACGTTGACGAAGAACACCCAGCGCCAGTTCAGGTACTCGGTGAGCAGACCGCCGGCCAGCAGGCCGATCGCGGCGCCTGAGCCGGCCACCGCCGAGAACACGCCGAACGCCTTGTTGCGTTCCGGTCCCTCGTCGAAGTTGGTGGCGATCAGGGCGAAGGCGGTCGGTGAACAGATCGCGCCGCCGATGCCCTGGAGCGCGCGGGCCGCCAGCAGCAGGCCGCTGTCCTGCGCGAAGCCGCCCAGCAGCGAGGCCAGGCCGAACAGCAGGGTGCCGAAGATGAACACCCGGCGGCGGCCCAGGATGTCGCCCGCGCGACCGCCGAGCAGCAGCAGCCCGCCGAAGGTCAGCGTGTAGGCGTTGATGACCCAGGACAGGTCGGTGGTCGAGAAGTTCAGCGCGTCCTTGATGTGCGGCAGCGCGATGTTCACGATGGTCGTGTCGAGCACGACCATGAGCTGCGTGGCCGCGATGACGGTCAGGGTGATCCCCTTCCCCTGACCTGCGCGGCCCTTCGGTGGTGAGTTCTTGTTGAGCGTGTCGGAGATGGCCACGAATCTTCCCCCTGCGGGCTACGTGCTCGGTGCCTGGTACACGGTGCGTGGTGCTGGTGCGCGATGGTGCCGCGCGGTGGTGGTACGTGCTTGGTGCCCGATAACTCGGTGCTTGGTGTCCGGCCTACCTGCCGGGCCCGGGGTGCTGCTGTGCGATGGTGCCGCGCGGTGGTGGTACGTGCTTGGTGCCCGATAACTCGGTGCTTGGTGTCCGGCCTACCTGCCGGGCCCGGGGTGCTGCTGTGCGCCGATGACGGGCAGGTGCAGGTGTGGGCTGGGAAGGAACGGTGCCGTTCACTAATCTGGACGATATCCTGGGCTTGATAGTGAACGCAAGCGTCCCTTAAGGAGGGTGGCAATGGATCGGTTGGTGCGGCGCCTCACGGCGGACCGGGCGTCCGGTCGGGCGGCCGCCCGACCGGCGGAGGATGCGGTGCCGTCGCCCCCGGCGGCTGTGGCTGCGGCAGCGGGTACGGCGCCCGTTGGGCCCGCAGGCCCTGCGGCGCCGGTGGGGCCCAAGGCGTCAGGGGAGTCCGGGGAGTCGGTGGCGCTCGCGGGGCCGCCGGGCGGGGAGTCGGAGCCCCGCTGTCCGGTGCGGGTCGCCCGGGAGGCGTTGGCCCGGCCGGTGCGGCGCCGGGGGAAGGAGTTGGAGAACGCGATCTTCGCGGCCGCGCTCGATCAGCTCACCTCCGGCGGCTACGCGCGACTGACGATGGAGGGCGTCGCCGCTGCGGCGCGGACCGGGAAGGCCGCGCTCTACCGGCGTTGGGCCTCCAAGATGGAACTCGTCATCGACGCCCTGGACTCCACTCTCCCACGCCCTCACGGGGTGCCCGACCTTGGGTCCGCCCGGGCTGAATTGCTGCAGCTCATCGAGCTGTTCACGGGGGCGATCGGCTCCAGCGCGGGCGCTGCCCTGCACGTTCTGATGGGAGAGCTCCCCCAGCAACAGGCCGAGGTGTTCAAGGGCTTCATCGTGCAGCGGGTGATGGAGCCGATCAAGGACACCATCCTGGACATCCTCCGTCGTGGCGTCGAGCGCGGCGACGTCCGGCCCGGCGCGGTCAGCCCGCTGGTCGCCGACGTCATTCCGGCGATGCTGCTGTTCCGGGTGAAGGTCCACGACCGGGAGATGGCCCCCGACTTCGCGGTCCGGCTGGTGGACGACGTGCTGGTCCCGCTGATCCGGCAGCCGTAGAGCGGCCGCGCGGGGCTGGCTCGGGGCGGCCGCACTGGCCGGGCTCGGCCGGGCTGGGCTGGGCTGGGCCGCGCCGGGCTTGGGCTCAAGCAGTCGTGCGGGCTCGGCTCGGGGTGGTCTTTCAGCGGGCTTAGGCTGGGGGTTGCCCCACTCGAACGGGCTGCCTTGCCGAACGGAGCCCCTGCGATGCCCATCGTCCCGCCGACGCACTCCGTCGAACGCTCGCTCCGCCGGGCCGGCGCCAAGGTCGTGGTGGGCCTGGACGAGGTCGGACGCGGCGCCTGGGCCGGGCCGGTCACCGTCGGCGCGGCCGTCACCGGACTGCGCAAGGCGCCCGAGGGGCTGACCGACTCCAAACTACTCACCGAGCTGCGCCGCAAGGCACTCGCGCCGGTGCTCGCCGACTGGGTCACCGCGTACGCGCTCGGGCACGCCTCACCGCAGGAGTGCGACGAACTCGGCATGACGGCGGCGCTGCGGCTGGCCGCCGTCCGCGCGCTGGAGGTGCTGCCGGTCGAGCCCGACGCGGTGATCCTGGACGGCAAGCACGATTACCTAGGAGGCCCCTGGCGGGTGCGCACGGTGATCAAGGGTGACCAGTCCTGCATCTGCGTCTCCGCCGCCTCGGTGCTCGCCAAGGTCCACCGCGACGGAATGATGGCCGAACTGGGCGAGGCGTACCCGGATTACGGCTTCGCGGAGAACGCCGGCTATCCGTCCCCGGTGCACCGCGCCGCGCTGGAGGAGTACGGCCCCACCGAGCACCACCGGCTCTCCTGGGCCTACATGGACGCATTGCCGAAGTGGCGTCACCTCAAGCGCGACCGGGACGTCGGGGGCGTGGTTCAGGGATCCGCCGACGAACAGTTGACGCTCGGTTTCTGACGGTCCGTCTGGAATTGCCCCGGGTGCGGGTGGCAGGTGTCCGGTGCTCAATGGGTGGGGCGCCCGTGCACCTCCGACCGGCATTTGATAGATATCCGGGTATGCCTGTCTTCCCCGAGGAGCCGGAGATTCACGAGAGCCTCCCGGGCCCCGGCGTTCCCTTCCCCCGCGAGTCGGACGCACAAGCCCTCCACGTGCCTGCCACCGGCGGCGCACCCGCCACCAAACCCACCGCCGTCGCACCGGCCCCGGTGCCCGGTCCCCGTCCGGCGCCCCCGCGCCCGGCTCAGCCGCGCGCCGACCGTTCGGGCCCGCCGCGTCTGATCCCCAAGCCGGGACCGGCGCCGCGCCGCCCGGCCGCTGCCACGCCGCGGGTCGAGGTCCAGCGGATCGCCGCCACCCCGGCCCAGGCGCTGGAACGCGCCGACGACGCGGTCGACCAACTGCTGGACTCCGGCCGCAACCCGGGCGACATCCTGGTGCTGACCGTCGGCGGGGCACACCCCTGGCAGCAGCACGAACTCTCCTTCGGGGAGGAGCGCTACTGGGCGCAACTCGCCGAGGGCGCGGATGTGTTCTACGCGGACGCCGCGCTCACCCGTCCGGTCCGCCGCGAGGTGGTCGTCCTGGTGGTCAACGGCGGTTCGCCCACCCGGGCCGTCGAGGCGTACACCAAGGCGCTCGGCCGCGCGACCGGCCTGCTGGTGGTCTGCGGGGAGGCCGGCCCGGCTGCCGCCGGGGTTGCCGCTGCCGCACCGGGACGCCCGGTCACGGCCTGACATTCGTTCCCACTCCGGGCCCGACGCCTCACGGTGCCGGGCCCGGAGTCCGTCCGAGGTGACCCGCCCCGCCGCGCGTCGGCGCGGAACTGGGCGTGCCGGGTGTGCTGGGCGTGCCGGGCGTCGTGCGCCGCGTCTGCCGGTGCGTGGTGGTGCCCGTCGGCGCGTACGGCGACTGCCTGTCAGACTGCGGCCTCCGGGTCCGCCGGGCTGGTGGTGCCCGTCGGCGCCGTTCAGCGGGTGCCGGTGCGGCGGCTCGGTTCGACGGCCGTGACCCGCGCCGGCGTCCACGGGGGCTCGGACGGGTGGGAGTGCGGCGCAGCGTCGACGCGCTTGGCCTGCTCGGCCGCCTGCTGCCGGGCGCGCTGACTGCGCGGGGCGTCGTCGAGCGCCGATCGGGGCGGCAGCTCCGTCACGGTGTGCACCGGCCCGTCCGTCCACGAACCCGCATGCGGATTGCGTCCACTGCGCCCGTCGCCGAGGATCTGCCAGCCCGCCGGGGTGAGTCCGATGTACGAGCCGCAGCGCAGCCCGTGCAGCACGGACGCGTCCCGCAGCGCCCACATCCAGGCGCCGTCCTGTTCCGTCCAGCCGGGCGCGCCCTCGCGGCAGCGCAGCAGCACGGCCGTCCGGGTCGGCTCGGGCCGGCGCAGGTCGTGCGGGATGATCCGGCGCAGGTGGGCCAGCAGGTCGTTCCGGTGCTGCCAGCCATCGGTGTCGTGCGGCCAGGGCGTGAACGAGGCCGAGGCGGCCAGGTGGTGGAGCGTGTCCAGGACCGCGAGCACGATCGTGCCCGACTGGGGCAGGTGGCGCTGGTGCAGTTCCAGGACGAACTCGCGCGGATCGCGCAGCATCGGGATCCCCGAGGCGGTCCAGGTCTCCAGGTCGAGCAGCCGTCTGGGTGACGAACTCCCGGAGAGGGGATGCTGACCTCGGCCGATACCGTTGATCACGATCCTCCTTCCTGGCCCGTGGGCAGGCGGGTGCCTGGGTACGCCGAAGGGCGGGTCCAGCGGACCGGATTTCGGGTACCCCCCAATTCTCGGGGCAACCAGGGCGGACCGGCAACGATGAAATGATGAACGCCACCCGAAAGCCCATGATCTGCCGGATATGTTCCGCGGCCGCCCAGGTGTTGCCGAGGCGGCGCCCGACCTTGATCCACACCTCGCAAAGGGCATGGTGAAGCGCGTTCGGCATGGTGGGCACTCCTTTCCCGGGTCGGTCCGCGATGTGATCGAAATCGCCCTGTCTGCTCCTTTCTGTTAGGCCATTCGGGTGAGGGTGGTTGTGGCCGGAGACGCTCTGCCCGCGGCGGTCGGCCGCGGCCCGCTCACCCCTGCACGGCCAGGACCAGCGGCAGCACCGCGCTCGCTCCGGCCCGGCGCAGCAGCCGGGCGGCCACGGTGACCGTCCACCCCGAGTCCACGAGGTCGTCCACCAGCAGTACCGGCCCGCCGGCCGCCGCCACCGCCTGCTCCAGCTCCGGCGGCAGCATGAGCGCCCCGGCCAGCGAGTGCAGCCGTTGAGCGCTGTTGCTGCGGGCCCCGTGCGGCGGCAGCCCACCCGCGTACTCGATCCTCCCGAGCAGCGGCAGCCGCCCGATCTCGGCGATCCGCGCGCCGAGACTGCCGACCAGCTGGGGGCGGGTGGAGCAGGCCATGGTCACCACGCCGACCGGCCGCTCCAGCCGGGTGCCCTCCGCCGTCGTCGGCCCGGCCCAGCCGCCCGGGCCCCGCGCCCAGTCGGCCAGCACCGCCACCAGCGCGTCCACCGCCTCGCCGGGCACCGGCACGTCCGGCGCCTGCTCGGCGAGCAGGGTGCGCAGCCGGTTGCCCCAGCCGATGTCGGACAGCCGGCCGAGCGCTCGTCCGGTCTCCGCCTGCTCGCCCGCGGGGATCCGGCCCTTGAGCGGCACCCCGAGCGCGTCCATCCCGGTGGGCCAGAGGCGGCGCGGCTCGAAGCTCACGCCCGGGCGGCCGAGCGCGGCCCGGGCCGCGGCCAGCGTCTCGGCCGAGACCTCAGGGGTGTGCAGCGGGCCCGCGCAGTTGTCGCACCGCCCGCACGGCGCGGCCTGCTCGTCGTCCAGCTGGCGGCGCAGGAACTCCATCCGGCAGCCGGTGGCCGCCGCGTAGTCGCGCATCGCCCGCTGCTCCGCCTCCCGGGAGGCGGCCACCTTGGCGTAGCGGGCGGTGTCGTACTCCCAGCTCTGCCCGGTGGCCGTCCAGCCGCCCTTGACCCGGCGGACGGCGCCGTCGACGTCCAGCACCTTGAGCATGGTCTCCAGCCGGGCGCGGCGCAGGTCCACCCGGGGCTCCAGGGCGGCGGTGGAGAGCGCGCGGCCGGCGTCGGCCAGGGCGTCGATGGTGCGGCGCACCTGTTCCTCCGGCGGGAAGGCCAGCGAGGCGAAGTAGCGCCAGATCGCCTCGTCCTCGCGCCCGGGCAGCAGCAGCACCTCGGCGCGGTCCACCCCGCGCCCGGCGCGGCCGACCTGCTGGTAGTAGGCGATCGGCGAGCTGGGCGAGCCCAGGTGGACGACGAAGCCGAGGTCGGGCTTGTCGAAGCCCATGCCGAGCGCGGAGGTGGCGACCAGCGCCTTGACCCGGTTGGCCAGCAGGTCGGCCTCGGCGGTGCGGCGCTCGGCGTCCTCGGTGCGGCCGGAGTAGGAGGCCACCGGGAAGCCGCGCTCGCGCAGGAAGGCCGTCACCTCCTCGGCCGCGGCCACCGTCAGGGTGTAGACGATGCCCGAACCGGGGAGCCGGTCGAGGTGGTCGGCCAGCCAGGCCAGCCGGTGCGCCGGGTCGGGCAGGGCGAGCACACCCAGGGTGAGGCTCTCCCGGTCGAGCGGGCCGCGCAGCACCAGGGCGTGCTCATCGGTGGTGCCGGTGCCGAGCTGCTCGGCGACGTCCGCGGTGACCCGGGCGTTGGCGGTGGCGGTGGTGGCCAGCACCGGGACCCCGGGCGGGAGGTCCGCGAGCATGGTGCGCAGCCGCCGGTAGTCGGGGCGGAAGTCGTGGCCCCAGTCGGAGATGCAGTGGGCCTCGTCGACCACCAGCAGGCCGGTGGAGGCGGCGAGCTTCGGCAGCACCTGGTCGCGGAAGTCCGGGTTGTTCAGCCGCTCGGGGCTGACCAGCAGGATGTCGACCTTCCCGGCGGCGACCTCGGACTGGATCTCGTCCCACTCCTCGGTGTTGGCCGAGTTGATGGTGCGGGCGTGGATGCCGGCCCGGGCCGCCGACTCGACCTGGTTGCGCATCAGGGCGAGCAAGGGGGAGACGATCACCGTCGGCCCGGCGCCGCGGGCGCGGAGCAGGGCGGTGGCGATGAAGTAGACCGCGGACTTCCCCCAGCCGGTGCGCTGGACGACCAGTGCGCGGCGGTGGTCGACCACGAGGGCCTCGATGGCCGTCCACTGGTCCTCGCGCAGGGCGGCGGCGGGGCCGGCCAGTTCACGGAGGACGGCCTCGGCCCGCGCCCGGACCTGGTCGCGGTCGGCGGTGGCGGTGGTGTGGATGTCGGGCTGCTGCATGGCGTCGATGTAACCCCATGGCGCCGACAAGGGGCGAATGCGGGTGAGGCACGGGAGCGGAAGGCGCAGTGGATTTCATCCGGTGATCCGCTGAACGGTTGTCAAAATCCACCCGGTGGAGTGGGTGTCGTGTGCTCCGAAAGGGCGATGGGAAATTCGGGGCCCGAGTTATCCACAGGAAAAAAAGACGTTCGGCGCCGTTGTCGGATTGCGTCCACTCTTGCGGCCATGAACGCGATGAACAACGAACACGTCATCCTGTCCCTCGGCCCGGCTTCCGAGCAGCGGCCGGTCGTCATGCGCGGTCCGGCCGACATGGCCGAGCTGTTGCCCTATCTCCTGGGGTTCTACCCCGACGACAGCATCGTCGCGGTCGGCCTCCAGGGCCCCGACCTGCACCAGGGCGGAGTCATCCGGGCGGACCTCCCGGCCTCACCCGCGGACTGGCCCGCGGCGGCGGAGGAGACGGCCGCCCTGCTGGTCGCCCTCTCCGAGCGCCACGGCAGCCGCCCGTTCCAGGTGCTCCTCTACCTCTGCCAGGATCCGGTCACGGCACACGCCCCGCCGGTGGTGGAGGGCCTGCGGCCGCTGGCCGACCACCTGCGGGCGGCCTTCGGGCGCAGGGGAGCGGTGGTCAAGGAGTCGCTGTGCGTCTCGGACGGCCGGTGGTGGTCCTTCCTCTGCCGCCGTGAGGGGTGCTGCGATCCGGCGGGCAACCCGGTGCGGCGCGGGCCCGATCCGGGCCCGGCGGCCGCCGCCGCGACGGTGGCGGGCCTGGTGCCGCGCGGTAGCCGCAAGGCGATCATCGGCGGGCTCGTCCCGGTCGGCCCACCGGAGGACGCTGCCCAGCGCGAGGCGCTCGCCCGCTCCGAGGCCGCCGTCGACTCGGTCTCCCGCGAGCAGGGCATCGAACTGTTGGGGCAGGCCTTCGCCGAGTTCGCGGCCGGCGCCCGGGAGCTCGACGAGGAGCGGGCGGCCCGGCTGCTCCTCGCCCTGCGGGACCGCCTCACCCGGGACCGCGGCGTCGAGTACGTCCGGCCCGCCGAGCTCGCCCCCGCCGAGCGGCTCTGGCGCTTCCTCGCCCGGCGCGCCGTGCCGCCGTACGAGGGCTGTGCGGTGGCCCCGCTCACGCTGCTGGCCTGGGCCTCCTGGGTCGCCGGGGACACGGCGACCGCCCGGGTGGTGCTCGGCCACGTGCTGCGGCTCGCCCCGGGCTACCTGCTGGCCGAGCTGCTGTACGAATCGATGAACGACGGCATGACGCCCGGGGCGCTGATGGCCGCCGTCGAGGCCCAGCGACGGCGGCGCGAGGAGCGCGCGGGCAGGCCGGCCACCGAGCCCGATCCCGCTGTGGACGGAGCGTCTGGGCCGGGGCCCGTCCCGGGCGCGGGCGAGGCCCCCGAGTGTCCCGAGGAGCGGCCCGGAACGGCCGACGGCGGGCGCCGACGCCGACGGGGCGCCCGCCGGAAGGGCGCGGCCACGGCGTCGACCCGGACCGATCGTGGCCCCGACGGGCCCGGTGGCCCCGAGAGCTCCGGCAGCTCCGCCGAGCAGGGGTCGGACGGGGGCGGGCCCGGGCCGGTGTCCCCGCTCCCGAGGTCAGGGTGTGGCCCGGCGTCAGGGCACGATCCGGCGGTCGGGCGGCGCCCCGCCCGGGGTGTGCGGCTCGGCCGGGCGGCGGCGTGCGCGTCGGCCGCCGTCCGGTCCGGTGTCGGGCGCCATCGGTGCCGGGGCACCCGGCAGGCGGCGAGAGGGGCCCGCCGTGTGCACTGATCCGCTCGCCGCCGGGTCGACCCCCGAGCTGCTACACCTCGCCGTGGGCCATCTTGATCAGCCGGTCCAGCACCTTGCCGCCGCTCACCCGCAGGCCGTCGTGCTCCCACTCGTTGGTGATCCAGGGCCGCAGGCCGCGCACCGCGCGGGCGGTTGCCAGCGAGTCGGCGGTGTCCACGTACATGTCGTCGTGGTACACCGCCGCCACGACCGGCACGGTGTTGGCGGCCAGCCGGGCCGGGTCGTACAGGTCGGGCCAGTCGGTGCGGGCGGCGAGAAGGTCCGCGGTCTCCTTCAGCGGGCGCAGCGCCGGGTCGGTGTCGAACATCCAGGGGTAGATCATCTCCCCGGTGAACAGCACCGGGGCGCCGGACTCCAGCGAGGCCCGGGCATCGAACTGCGGGAACTCCTTGCGGACCCGCTCGGCCGACCAGCCGGTGCCGCCTTCGTCCACCGAGCGCTGACCGTAGATCGACTCGTGCAACACGGCGTAGAGCGGGCCCTCGGCGAAGGAGAGCCGGGCCTGCACGCCGGCCAGGAAGGTGTCGGAGAGCTCGGCCCCGGCCGGGCCCTCCGCCCAGGCCTCCTCCAGCAGGTAGTGCAGGGAGCCGGAGCCGCTGCCGCCGCCGAGCATGAGTCCGAGCGACTGGAAGGCCTCGACGGTCAGCAGCCCGCCACCGGGCAGGGCGGCGGGGGAGTCGGCGAGGTGGGCGGAGATCCGCCGCACGGTCTCGACGTCCTGCGGGAAGCGGGCGTAGTGGTCCTCGTTCTTGCTGACGACGCGCGGGTATGCGGCGCGGTAGACGTCGTCGGCCGAGCTGCCGAGGCCGGAGAGGCCGCCGGTGATGAAGGCCTCGGTCAGGCCCTCCGGAGCGAAGGAGAGGTAGGTGAGGGTGCAGAAGCCGCCGAAGCTCTGGCCGAGTACGCTCCAGCGCTTGTCGGCGCCGAGCAGCCGGTGGCGGATCAGCTCGGCGTCCCGCACGATCGAGTCCGCGCGGAAGTGCGCCAGGTAGTCCGCCTGCTCCTGCGGGCCGCCGCGGCGGGCGAGGGTCTGCCGGGTCGCGGGCGTGGAGCGCCCGGTGCCGCGCTGGTCGAGCAGCAGCACCCGGTAGTCGTCCAGGGCGCGGTCCAACCAGGAGTCCCGGCCGAGCGGGCGGGCGGCCTTGCCGCCGGGCCCGCCCTGGAGGAAGACCAGCCAGGGCAGGGCGTCCTTCTCGCGGCCGCAGGCCACCACCTCGCGGGCGTACACCTCGATCTGCTCACCGTCGGGGGCGGAGTGGTCGAGGGGGACCTGGAAGACGTGGTCGGTCGTGACAATCCCGGGCAGCCGGCTGACGGTGGACATGCAACTCCTCGGTCTCTGCTGGTCACAGCGATTGCGTCGCGGTTCACGGGGTCACCGGGTGCGGGCGCCGCGACCCCCGCACCGTATCCTGGCGGCGGTCGAGCGCCGGTTCGACCGTCTCCCCGGTCGGACAGCCTGCGGCGGCCGAGCCCACCGCTCCGAGCGGCACCGGAGCCGGCCTCAGCTCATGGACGGTGACGGGCCCGCGGCGAGGCCCTGAGCAACGGCCCGGCGGAGGCCGGGGGCGGCGACGCGACGGCCTGGCGGGCCGGGTGCGACCGGCGACCGCCACGTCGGGGCGTGACCTGGCGGCGGTGTGCGGCGTTCACCCCGGGGGCCCTGCGCCCGTACCGTGTCCGACCGGCGCCCGGTTCCGGGCGGCCGCCCGCTCGGCGGTGCGGACCGGCCGAGCGAGACCGCCGGCCCGACGGGCGCGGGCCACGGGGGTGGGGCGCCACGACCGGGGCGTCCCCGGCAGGGCGTCACCGTCAGGCCCGGGCACCGGACCTGACGGCGTGGCCGGGCACGATGGCGTGCCCGGCGCGGAGGCGTGGCGCGCCGGTACCGGCCCGGTACCGCACGCCGCATGGCACGGCCCACCGTCGGGTACGGCCAGGCACGGAACACCGCCGGCGGGAGAAACCCCGTCGGCTCGGCACCATCAGCACGCGATCGAGCATGCTCGCGGCCCACCGGCCCTGACCGGCCACCGGACCGCCGAGGGGAGGAGAGTCCGGTGACCGCCATGAGGCCACTACAGGCCACGCCGGCCGAGAGCGTGGTCGGCGCGCCCAGACCGGCCGGCCGGCCCGAGCAGATGCCGGCGTCCGGGCCGACGGGCGCACCCGTCGCCCAGGGCCGGCCCACGGCCCCGCCGCGCCCTCAGCCCCCGGCCGTCCACCATGCGGTGCTCTGCGTCAACGCCCCCGCGATGGCCGCCTCCGGACCCGACGGCCAGCTGCGCGGCCACGGACTGCACGGCTTCTACCGCAACGGCGTCCGGGTGGTCGCCCGGATGGAGCTGCGGCTCGGCGGCATGGAGCCGCTGCCGCTCCAGGGCGCCCAGACCAGTGCGGCCCAGGCCCGCTTCCTCGGAGCCGTCCGCCTGCCCGGCGACCTCGACCCGGACCCGGCGCTCACCGTCGAACGGCTGCGCCACGCGGACGGCGTGGAGACCGTGACCGTGCGCAACACCGGCGCCCGGCCCGCCCGGCTGCCGCTGGAGATCGCCCTCGGCACCGACCTCGGCCCGGTCGCCGAGATCGCCGCCGGGCACCGCCCGCCCGACCTTCCGGGACAGGTGCAGTCCGCCGGGCTGCGCTGGGCCGGCCCGGTGCACAGCGCCGTGGTCAGCGCCAAGCCCTCCCCGCACGCCGTCCTGGCCGGCGCCGGAGTGCTCCGCTGGGACCTGGAGGTCCAGCCCGGCGCCCGCTGGTCGGTCGAGCTGCGTGCCGAACTGGAGAGCGCCCCCGGCGGCCCGCGCCCGCCGGGTGGGCGCGGCACCGGCGTCCCGCTGCCCTGGGCCGAACCGGAGGTGCGCAGCGACGACGTCCGGGCCGCCCTGCTGGTCTCCCGTTCGCTGGACGCCCTCGGCGGGCTGCTGTTCGCCGACCCGGACCGCCCGACCGACCTCTACCCGGCCTCCGGAGCGCCCTGGCGCTTCGGCCTCGCTCCGGCCGACGCGCTCTGGGCCGCCCGGCTGACCCTCCCGCTCGGCACCCGGCTCGCCGCCGGCACCCTGCGCGCGCTGGCCCGCCGTCAGCAGCTCGCCCCTGCCTCCGGGCGGGTCGAGGGCCTGCTGCCCGGCGCCCTGCGACACGGCGGTCCGGAGCTGCCACCCACTTGCACCGCCACCGAGGCCACCCTGCTGTTCGTCACCGTGCTGGCCGAGGCCTGGCGCTGGGGGCTGCCCCGCGGGGAGGTCGCCGAACTGCTCCCGGCCGCCGAGCGGGCCCTGACCACCCTGCGCGAGGGTCTGGTCGACGGCTTCGTCACCGACCTGAGCCGCCCAGTGGAGGACCGGGCCGCCCACCCGGTGGCCGCGCGCGCGGAGGTCCAGGCACAGGCCCACCGCGCCGCCCTGCACGGGGCCGAGCTCCTGGAGGCCTTCGGCCGCCCGGGCGCCGAGGACTGGCGGAACTGGGCCGCCGGGCTGCGCGGCCGCTTCCGCGAGCGGTTCTGGATCGACGACCTCTCCGGCGGCCGCCCCGCCGCCGGACTGGCCCCGGGCGGTCAGCCGCTGCCGGCCGTCGCGTCCTCCCTGGTGCACCTGCTCGACACCGGCCTCGCCGACGACGGCGGGCGGCACGAGAGCCTGCTGGACCGCGAGCAGACCAGGCTGCTCGCCCAGCGTCTGGTCGCGCCGGAGCTGGACAGCGGCTGGGGCCTGCGCACCCTCAGCGCCAAGTCCCCCCGCTTCAACCCGCTGGGCCATCGCGGCGGCGCGGTGCGGATCCACGAGACGGCGCTGGCGATCGCCGGACTCGCCGAGGCCGGCCACGAGAACGAGGCCGGCACTCTGCTGGAGGGCCTGCTCGCCGCGTCCGCCCACCTCGAGGGCCGGCTGCCGGAGATGTACGCGGGGGAGCAGCGCACCCCTGGCTGTCCGCCGGTGCCGCACCCTGCCGCCTGCCGTCCGGCGGCGGTTTCCGCGGCCGGAGCCGTCCACGCGGTGTTCGCGCTCGCCGGGGTCCGGCCCGACGTCCCGGGCGGCCGGGTGCTGGTCCGCCCGGCCAGCACCGCTCCGCTCGGCGAACTGGAGCTGACCGGTCTGCGGGTGGCGGGTGAGCCCTTCTCGGTCAGGGTCAGCCGGATCGGCGTGGCGATGGTGGAGGAGGCCTCAGTGGACCTTCAGCTGGTGGCCCGCTGACACCGGGCCCGACCGTGCAGGGCTGTCGGCCCCGGGCCTGCACGGTCGGCGCCGCGCCCGCCCCGCCAGCGCCGCGCCCGCCCGTGCGCGAACCGTGACCGGGCGGGCGCGGTCACCGGGGCTGTGCACCCCGTGCGCGGGCCTGTGCTTATCGTCAGAGAGACGACTATGATCGTCGCCATGTCGCGTTACGATCCGTCGGCCTTCCCCCCATTCGCTGTCACGGTTGACCTGGTGGTGCTGACGGTGCGCGACCACTCGCTCTGCGCCCTGCTGGTCAGACGGGGCGAGCCGCCCTACCAGGGGTACTGGGCGCTGCCCGGCGGCTTCGTCCGTCCGGACGAGGGCCTGGCCGAAGCCGCCTCCCGTGAGCTGGCCGAGGAGACCGGCCTTCGCGCCCACTCCGCCCCCGGCCACGACGCGGTCGGCCCCGGTGCGGCCGGCGCCCACCTGGAGCAGCTCGCCACCTACGGCCACCCGCAGCGCGACCCCCGGATGCGCGTGGTCAGCGTCGCCTACCTGGTGCTCGCCCCCGACCTTCCGACGCCCCGGGCCGGCGGTGACGCCAGCAGCGCCCGCTGGGCCCCGGTCGGCGAACTCCTCGGCGAGAGCCCGGTCGACGGCGTCCCGCTCGCCTTCGATCACGGCCTGATCCTGGCCGACGGCGTGGAACGCGCCCGCTCCAAGATCGAGTACTCCTCGCTCGCGACCGCCTTCTGCCCGACCGAGTTCACCGTCGGCGAGCTGCGCCGCGTCTACGAGGCCGTCTGGGGTGTGGTCCTCGACCCGCGCAACTTCCATCGCAAGGTCACCGGTACCCCCGGCTTCCTGCTCCCCTCGGGCGGCACGACGACCCGTCAGGGGGGCCGCCCGGCCCAGCTCTTCACGGCGGGCGGCGCGACCGTCCTCAACCCGCCCATGCTCCGCCCGGAGTCCTGAGCACCCTGGGGTCCCGGAGCCGGCTTCGCGCGGGGCCGCCGAACGGCCCCGGTCCGGAGGCCGATGCGGTGCCGCCGACGCACAGTGTCGGTGGACGCTTCGGTCGCCGGACCGGAGGACTTTGGAGCCAGGGAGCCCCGTGATGGCCGCCGACGACATCTGTGCCAGACAGCGAGCCGGCATCGAGAGTTTGGTGGCGGACCGCAAGAGTCTCATCGCGACCACCACCAGAACCGAGCGGCAGCTGGCCGCCCTGAAGGCCGCGCATGCCGATCCGGCGACGATCGCCTCCGTGCAGGAGACGCTGAGCGCCGAGCAGGAGCAGTTGGCCGAGATCGCCGTCGCGGGCAAGGCCGCCGTTGAGGAGTTCCAGGGGGAGTGCGTCGACCAGCCGCTCCCGACGGGAGCCTCGGACTTCCTGTGACGGTCACAGCCACGGCACCGGCCACCGGTCGGGGCACCGACGGCCCCCGGAACACGCGCGCCCGTGAATCGCAGGATCGGATTGTCCCCTGATCGGGTGAGGCGGGCGGCCGGTGGGCCCGTGGCGGTTCGGTAATGCCCGGAATCGGCGGTGCCGACCCCTAATGTGCTGGCGTCGAGCAGATCGGCCGAGGGCATGGGAGCAGCCAGCGATGATCCAGATCACCGGACTGACCAGGGTGTATCGCAAGGGCGCCCCACCCGCCGTACTCGATCTGACCTTCGATGCCCGGCCCGGCATGGTGACCGTTCTGCTGGGTGACGAGGGGGCGGGCAAGTCCACGGCCCTGCGGCTGATGCTCGAACTGGAACGTGGCCGGGGCATCACGCTCTTCAACGGCCGCCCCTACCAGCGGATCCGCCGCCCCGAGCGTGAGGTCGGTGTGCTGCTGCCCGGGCCGGGGGAGGGGGCCGCCGCGGTGGCCGGGCACCCGGGGCGCAAGGCGTCCGGCCACTTGCGGATGCTGGCCGCGGCCGTCGGCGTCCCCGCGCGGCGCGCCGACGAGCTGCTGGAGCAGACGCGGCTGGCCGCCGTCGCCGGTCGGCGGCTGCGTATCTTCTCGCCCGGCATGCACCGCCGGCTCGCTCTGGCCGCCGCGCTGCTCGGCGATCCCGGCACACTGCTGCTGGACGCGCCGACCGAGGGCCTGTCGCCGCGCAACGTCGAGTGGTTCCACTCCTTCCTGCGCTCCTTCGCGGTCGCGGGCGGGACGGTCCTGGTGACCACCCGCACCCTGCAGGAGACCGCGCGGCTGGCGGACCGGGTGGTCACCCTGGACCGCGGCCGTCTGGTGGCCGACCAGCCGGTCTCGGAGTTCTGCCGGACCAGGCTCAGCCCCGAAGTCGCCGTCCGGGGTCCGCAGATGGCGCGGCTGGCCGACCTGCTGGTCAGCCACGGCGCCGAGGTGCGCCGGGATGGCGGTGCGGGCCTCGCGGTGGCGGGCATCGAGCGCACCGAGATCGGTGAACTCGCCTACCGCCACGGGATCCTGCTGCACGAGTTGGCCGACCGGGTGGTCGAGCAGCAGGCGCCCCGGGCCGCCCTGCCGGCCCCCGCCGGGCGCTCCGTCCAGCTCCGCCTCCAGCAGACGGCCGAACCGGCCCCCGAAGCGGAGCCGAGCCCCGAGCCCAGTGCGGACCGGCACGCTGAGTCGCACTCAGACCCGCACGTCGAGCCGCACCCCGACCCGTACGCCGAGTCGCACTCGGACCCGCTCCCCGAGCCGATCCACCAGCCCGTGGTCGCCGAGCCCGCTACTCGGGGCCGCTCCCGGGACGACGCCTCCCTGCCCACCCGCGCGCTGCCCGTCGCCGCTGTGACGGCCGCCCTCCCGGTCCTCGGCGCGGCCGCCGCCGACCAGGCCGACCCCGCCCCCACCGTCGCCCTGGACCGGCTCGTCCGCGACCAGCCCGCCCCGGCGCCGGGCCCCGCCCGGGCGAGCACTGCCGTCCCGGCAAACGCCACCGGCCGGGCGAGCACTGCCGCCCCGACCGGCACCACCGCTCGGTCAGACGACTCCGCCCGCACCGAGACCCAGCCCCCGCGCTGGCGCCAGAGCGCCGCCGACCTGCTCACCGACGACACCGTCCGCCTCGGCCGCCTCACCAGCGGCAAGGCTCCTGCCACCCCCGACGACCACCGGAGCGAGTGAACCGTGCGTGTCCTGGCCTACGAGCTGCGCCGCCTGCGCGGCCTGCGTTCCACCTGGCTGCTGCTCGCCGCCGTACTGCTCTGCGACGCCGTCGTGGCCGCCGTCCTGGCGAGCCAGGCCCCGCCCGGCCAGCTGGCCGGGCGGGCCGGGGTGCGGCTGCTGACCGCCGCCGTCCCGCTGATCCCGCTGCCCTTCGCGGCGCTCGGAGCCGGCGTGCTAGGCGCGCTCTCGTACGGCCACGAGGTGCGCCACCCGGGGCTGGCGGCCTCGCAGGTGGCGTACTCGCGCCGGGTGCGGCTGCTGCTGGCCAAGCTGCTGGTGGTCGCCCCGGTGGCTGCGCTGTTGGCGCTGGGCACCCTGCTGCTCGACACGGTGGCCGTGCACCTCGCGCTGCCGGCCGGGGTGACGGTGGCGGCCTGGTCGGACCCGGCCGCGCTCTCCGGGCACGCGTCCGGGGCGCTGGCCGCCGCCGGGAGGAACGCCCTCGGCGACCTGCCGGGCGTGTTCGCCCCGTTGGCGCTGTTGGCCGGGGACGGGGTGCCGGCCGCGCTGCTGGCCTTCGTCCTGCTGACCGTGGTGGCGGGCTGGACCGGTGTGCTGACCGCCTCGCTGACCCGTAGCGCCGTCGCCGGGGTGCTGCTGCTGTGTGCGCTGCCGCCGCTGCTGGAGTCCGGCGTGGCCCTGCTGCTGCGCTGGACCGGTCGCCCATGGCCGGGCCGGGCGGCCGAGCTGCTGCCGTTCCAGTCCGGCATCGAGTGGGCCTACGGCTTGGTGTACGGGGCAGCGCGCGGGGCGGTGGCCGGCAGCCCGGCGTTGACGGAGCCGGCGTTTCTCGCGGCGGCCGTGGCCCCGCTGGCGACCCTGCTGCTCGCGGCCCTGATCGTCCAGACCCGCCGCCGCGCGCTGTAGCGCCGGCAGCGGGACCGCAGGCGGCGCAGGCACCGTGGGCAACCGGCAGACCGCCCCGAACCACCAAGATCGACCAGCAGTGACCGCAATGTGCGGTTCTTCCTGATAAAAAGTCAATTATCCAGTCACGGCCGATCACCCTTTCGTGTGCTTTTCACGAGAATTCTCAAGCTGCGCCTGCCGATCGCCGACAAAGGAGGCGTGAGTACCCTTGCGCACCCCACCATGACCCCCGCCCGTTCCGCCGAAGGGCCCATCCCCGGCTCCGGCGACCTGGACCGCTTCTCGTACGCCGACCGGCCGACGCCGCCGGCGCCCCGCTGGGAGGGCGCCGAGTCCGACATCGCCCGGGTCGGCCGCAAGACCACCAGCAGCCGCGGTCGCGGTCTGCACGGCCAGCTGGTCCAGCAGCTCGGCCAGATGATCGTCTCCGGCGACCTCGGCGCCGACCGTCCGCTCGTGCCCGAGGAGATCGGCCAGCGGTTCGAGGTGTCCCGGACCGTCGTCCGCGAGTCGCTGCGCGTGCTGGAGGCCAAGGGCCTGGTCAGCGCCCGTCCGAACGTCGGCACCCGGGTCCGCCCGGTCAGCGACTGGAACCTGCTGGACCCGGACATCATCGAGTGGCGCGCCTTCGGTCCGCAGCGTGACGAGCAGCGCCGGGAGCTGTTCGAGCTCCGCTGGGCGATCGAGCCGCTGGCCGCCCGGCTCGCGGCCGGCCACGGCCGGGAGGACGTCCAGCAGCGGCTGGTCGAGCTGGTCGAGATCATGGGCCACGCCGCCGCCCAGGCCGACCCGTCCACCTACACCCGGGCCGACGCCGAGCTGCACGGCCTGGTCCTGCAGATGGCCGGCAACCGGATGCTGGAGCACCTGTCCGGGATCGTCTCCTGCGCCCTGCAGGTCTCGGGCGGCCCGGCGATCTCCTGTGAGCGGCCCTCCGAGTCCTCGATCAGCCTGCACGCCCGGCTGATCGACGCGCTGGGCGCCGGCGACGGCACCGCGGGCGAGGCCGCGATGCGGGCGCTGCTCACCGTCCACCCCGAGGTGGAGCCCTCCGTCCCTGCGCCCCGGGAGCACTGAGCGGGCTGTTCTCGACGAGCGGGCGCGCCGGGCGCGGCTCGCTCCTCCAGGGCCCTCCGGCCGCACCGCGCGGCGCAGCCGGAGGGCTCCTGCGCGGCGGTGGCGGCCCGAGAGCCCGCGACGGTCACCCGGCCCCGGCCTCGCCGTCCAGGTCGGCGGGACGACAGCCCGCGCCCGTACCGTGCCGTCGCGGTGCCCGACCGTATGGCCAGTCCATGACAACCAACTCCGGAGCGAGTGCGCGATGATGGATCCAGGCCCCCGGGCCGCGGGCGCCGAGCGGTGTGACCCGCGACACGAAGGCCATGCGTAACACTTGACGAGTAGCAGCGATGTGTCCTGAGCGAGAGCAGCTCCGGAATACTCCAACATGTCAGAATGCTGTGTTGGTCCGCGGCGCTGCTGCCGTCCTGCAAACCCAGTCCTCAAGCCCGAGTCGGTCGGAATCGACACCGCGCGTCCGGCGCGCGATCTCCTTCCCCGCCCGCTCGGGCGGCCGGTACGGGTTCGAGTCCACTCATCGTCCGAGAGGTTGTTCGTGTCGGCCAGCACATCCCGTTCGCTTCCCCCCGAGATCGCCGAGTCCGCGGCTCTGCTGGCGCTCATCGAGCGGGGCAAGGCCCAGGGGCAGATCGCCGGTGACGACGTACGCCAGGCGTTCGAGGCGGACCAGATCCCGGTCACCAAGTGGAAGAACGTCATGCGCAGCCTCAACCAGGTGCTGATTGAGGAGGGGGTGGACCTCATGGTCAGCGCGGCCGAGCCGGCCGGCGCCAAGCGCAAGAGCGTTGCTGCCAAGAGCCCCGCCAAGCGCACCGCCACCAAGGCTGTCACCACCCGGACCCCGGCCGCCTCGTCGGCCCCGACCAAGCCGCCCGTGCGGATCGCCCCCGGCGCGCCCGTCGCGGCTCCGGCCGTCGCGGCCGCCGCGGCCTCCGCCCCCACGGTCTCCGCCGAGATCACCGTCGACGCGGCGACCGGTTCGGTCACCGAGGTGAAGGCGGCTCCGGCGAAGAAGGCCGTCCCGGCCAAGAAGACCGTGGCCAAGAAGACCGCTGCGCCGGCCAAGAAGGTCGCCGCCAAGAAGACCGCCACCGCCAAGGCCGGCAAGGGCGGCGACGAGGAGCTGCTCGGCGACGAGGAGCTGCTCGAGGAGGTCGCGCTGCCGGGCGACAAGGCCGAGGCCGAGGGCCCGGAGGAGGAGTCGGAGGGCTTCGTCCTCTCCGACGACGACGAGGACGACGCGCCGGCCCAGCAGGTCGCCGTCGCCGGTGCCACCGCCGACCCGGTCAAGGACTACCTGAAGCAGATCGGCAAGGTCCCGCTGCTCAACGCCGAGCAGGAGGTCGAGCTCGCCAAGCGCATCGAGGCCGGCCTGTTCGCCGAGGACAAGCTCTCGGCCGCCGACAAGCTCGCCCCGAAGCTCAAGCGCGAGCTGGAGATCATCGCCGAGGACGGCCGCCGGGCCAAGAACCACCTACTGGAGGCCAACCTCCGCCTGGTGGTCTCGCTGGCCAAGCGCTACACCGGTCGCGGCATGCTCTTCCTGGACCTGATCCAGGAGGGCAACCTTGGTCTGATCCGTGCGGTCGAGAAGTTCGACTACACCAAGGGCTACAAGTTCTCGACGTACGCCACCTGGTGGATCCGTCAGGCGATCACCCGCGCCATGGCCGACCAGGCCCGCACCATCCGCATCCCGGTGCACATGGTCGAGGTCATCAACAAGCTGGCCCGCGTCCAGCGCCAGATGCTCCAGGACCTGGGCCGCGAGCCCACCCCGGAGGAGCTGGCCAAGGAGCTCGACATGACCCCCGAGAAGGTCATCGAGGTCCAGAAGTACGGCCGTGAGCCGATCTCGCTGCACACCCCGCTGGGCGAGGACGGCGACAGCGAGTTCGGTGACCTGATCGAGGACTCCGAGGCGGTCGTCCCGGCCGACGCGGTCTCCTTCACCCTGCTCCAGGAGCAGCTGCACTCGGTGCTGGACACCCTCTCCGAGCGCGAGGCCGGCGTGGTCTCGATGCGCTTCGGCCTGACGGACGGTCAGCCGAAGACGCTCGACGAGATCGGCAAGGTGTACGGGGTCACCCGTGAGCGCATCCGCCAGATCGAGTCGAAGACCATGTCGAAGCTGCGCCACCCGTCGCGCTCCCAGGTGCTGCGCGACTACCTGGACTGATCGGCCGTACGACGGCGCTCGCCCACGGCAGGCGGAGCGAGCGCCGCGCGCACAGTGCGCAACGAAGGCCCGGAGCCGTACGGTTCCGGGCCTTCGGGCTGTTCGGTGCCGGGTTCGTCAGCGTCCGAGTGGCGCTTGTCGCTCGTCCGGGTGGCGGCGCCACCGGAAGCGGTCGCACAGCGTAGTTGATCACCTACGCTGTGCCGGTTGCCTGCTGCCGAGCCTTCTGGAGTCACGGTGCTGACCGACCCGGACCGCGCTGATCTGTCGACCCCCGCCCCGCCCCGGGCCGACCCGGCCACCGCCCGGACGGCCCGTCGCCGCCGACGGGCCGCCGCGCTGGCGCTGCTCGCCGCCGTGCCCGTCCCGCTGGTCGCCCTCGGTGCGGCCGGCCCGGCCGAGGCGCAGCGCCGGGTGGTCGGCGGCAGCACCGTGAGCACCGTCGACCACCCGTGGATCGTGGCGCTGGCCAGCCGCCAGCAGTTCGGCAGCGGGCGCTCCGGCCAGTTCTGCGGGGGAGCGCTGGTCACCCCGACCAAGGTGGTGACGGCGGCGCACTGCTTCTACGACGAGGCCAAGGGGCGGGTGGACCGGCCGGGGCTCAAGGTGATCGTCGGCCGGGACGACATGCGCGGCTCGGCCGGCCACGAGGTGGTCGTCCGGTCGGTCTGGGTCCACCCCGGCTACAACTTCGCGGCGAACATGAACGACGTCGCGGTGATCACCCTCGCCGACTCCCAGGGCGCCCGGCCGGTGGTCGAGCTGGTCGGCCAGGGCGAGAGCGCGCCGTACGCGGCCGGGACCAGGGCGCAGGTGTACGGCTGGGGCGACACCAGCGGGCGGGGCGACTACTCGCCGGTGCTGCGCGGGGTGGACGTGCCGATGGTCCCGGACCAGGCCTGTGCGCACGCCTACCCGGGCGGGCCGGACGGCAGGTTCGACGCTCGCGGCATGGTGTGTGCGGGCGAGGAGAAGGGTGGCAAGGACGCCTGCCAGGGCGACAGCGGTGGCCCGCTGATCGTCGGCGGCAGGCTGGTCGGCCTGGTGTCCTGGGGGACGGGCTGCGCCGAGGCGGGCCGCCCCGGCGTCTACACCCGGGTGTCCTCGGTCACGGACGCGGTGCGCTCGGCGCTGTGAGCGTCGCCGCAAGTGATGGCGCGGTGACGTTCTGACGTCGTTTCGGGTCCGGCCGACCCGGCGGCGGTGCTCCGAGAGCGAACGCGGGAGAAGCGTCCGGAGAACAGCTGAGCCGGGTGGCCGGCCCCCGAAGGGTCCGGCCACCCGGCTCACCGGTCGCGCGCAGTGCGCGACCGGACACAGCTCGACGCTGGCTGCTGGTTACGGCGCCTGGGATCAGCGCTCGTCTTCGGCGGCCGTGGCGGTGGTGCTGGTGCTGGTGAGACGGCCGCTCTCGTCCTGTATCTCCACGGCGATCTTCTTGAGCTCGGGCTCGAACTTCCGGCCGTGGTGGGCACAGAAGAGCAGCTCTCCGCCGCTCGCGAGTACGACGCGCAGGTAGGCCTGGGCGCCGCAGCGGTCGCAGCGGTCAGCCGCGGTGAGCGGGCTCGCAGGTGTCAGAACAGTAGTCACGTCGCCTCTTCTCTAGCTCGACGAGCTGTCGTACCAGGGTCAACATCCAACCAGGCCGAAAACGTTCCCGCTCGTGGCTTTTCTTCTCTGAGGATTCTGCTGTGTTGATGAGGACGTGCCCCGGGCGTCGGTGGTTCATGCGTGCCGAATCCCGGGATCCGCCCGTCGCTCGAACGCCCGATCGGGATCGGGTCCGAGGTCCGCGTAGCATAATCCTCTGCCGGGTTGGAGCATAAGCCCCGTCCCGGGCCCCGGTAGCCTGCATAACGGCAGTTCCGGAGGCTGTGCCGGACCCCACGATCCGCCAGGACCGGTGGTACCGGGAGGAGATGGCGGCCCCGGGGCCCACGCCCGGGCGCGGTCCTTGTTCGCGCAGCGCGTACAAGCTGCGCGGGACCGGCCCGCCGTGCTGTGCGCCCGGCGCAGGGGTGCGAGCACACAGAGCGACGACTGTCGGTGCGGCGTGCTGCACTGGCGGTTGGTCCGGATGCGTCCGGATGTGACCGATGAGACAGAACTTCACCGAGGAGAGTGCCGCGTGAGTGCCGAAACGACCGTGCCGTCCGCGCTGCTGGCCGGCGACGACGGTTCCAACTACACCGCGCGGCACCTGCTCGTCCTGGAGGGCCTGGAGGCGGTCCGCAAGCGCCCCGGCATGTACATCGGCTCGACCGACAGCCGCGGCCTGATGCACTGCCTCTGGGAGATCATCGACAACTCCGTCGACGAGGCGCTGGGCGGCCACTGCGACCACATCGAGGTCGTGCTGCACCCGGACTCCTCGGTCGAGGTCCGCGACAACGGCCGCGGCATCCCGGTCGACGTCGAGCCCAAGACCGGGCTGTCCGGCGTCGAGGTCGTGATGACCAAGCTGCACGCCGGCGGCAAGTTCGGCGGCGGCTCCTACGCGGCCTCCGGCGGTCTGCACGGTGTCGGCGCCTCCGTCGTCAACGCGCTCTCCGCCCGCTTGGACGTCGAGGTCGACCGCAGCGGCCACACCCACGCGATCAGCTTCCGCCGTGGCACCCCCGGCATCTTCACCGAGGCCGGTCCGGACTCGCCCTTCGAGCCGGCCAACGGCCTCAGCAGGAGCCGCAAGGTGCCGAAGACCCGCACCGGCACCCGGATCCGCTACTGGGCCGACCGGCAGATCTTCCTCAAGGACGCCAAGCTCTCCCTGGAGAACCTGCACAACCGCGCCCGGCAGACCGCCTTCCTGGTCCCCGGCCTGACCATCGTCGTGCGTGACGAGCGTCTCACCGAGAGCGAGCAGGTCGAGGAGTCGGTCTTCCACTACGACGGCGGCATCGCCGAGTTCTGCGAGTTCCTGGCCCCCGACAAGCCGGTCTCCGACGTGCTGCGGCTGCACGGCGAGGGCACCTTCAAGGAGACCGTGCCCGTCCTGGACGAGCTCGGCCACATGACCCCCACCGAGGTCACCCGCCACCTCGGGGTGGACATCGCGCTGCGCTGGGGCACCGGTTACGACACCACCCTGCGCTCCTTCGTCAACATCATCGCCACCCCCAAGGGCGGCACCCACGTCACCGGCTTCGAGCGCTCGCTGGCCAAGACCGTCAACGAGGTGCTGCGCGCCAGCAAGCTGCTGCGCGTCGCCGAGGACGACATCACCAAGGACGACGCCACCGAGGGGCTCACCGCGGTGGTCACCGTCCGGCTCGCCGAGCCGCAGTTCGAGGGCCAGACCAAGGAGGTGCTCGGCACTTCGGCGGCCAACCGGATCGTCGCCGCCGTCGTCGCCAAGGAGCTCAAGGCCTTCCTCACCTCGGCCAAGAAGGACCAGAAGCTGCAGGCCCGGGCCGTGCTGGAGAAGGTGGTCGCGGCCGCCCGCACCCGGGTCGCCGCCCGCCAGCACAAGGAGGCCCAGCGCCGGAAGACCGCGCTGGAGACCAGCTCGCTGCCGGCCAAGCTGGCCGACTGCCGCAGCGACGACGTCGAACGCAGCGAACTGTTCATCGTCGAGGGCGACTCCGCGCTCGGCACCGCCAAGCTCGCCCGCAACTCCGAGTTCCAGGCGCTGCTGCCGATCCGCGGCAAGATCCTCAACGTGCAGAAGGCCTCGGTGAGCGACATGCTCAAGAACGCCGAGTGCGCCGCGATCATCCAGGTCATAGGAGCCGGCTCGGGCCGCACCTTCGACATCGACCAGGCCCGCTACGGTCGGGTCATCTTCATGGCCGACGCCGATGTCGACGGCTCGCACATCCGCACCCTGCTGTTGACCCTCTTCCACCGCTACATGCGGCCGATGGTCGAGCAGGGCCGGGTCTTCGCCGCCGTGCCGCCGCTGCACCGGATCGAGCTCACCAACCCCAAGCGCGGCCAGGAGAAGTACCACTACACCTACTCCGACGCCGAACTGCGCTCGACCCTGCTGGAGTTCCAGCGCAAGGGGATGCGCTGGAAGGAGCCGGTGCAGCGCTACAAGGGTCTGGGTGAGATGGACGCCGACCAGCTGGCCGAGACCACCATGGACCCGCGCCACCGCACGCTGCGTCGGATCAACCTGGGCGACCTGGAACAGGCCGAGAAGATCTTCGACCTGCTGATGGGCAACGACGTCGCCCCGCGCAAGGAGTTCATCGTGGACTCGGCGGCCACCCTGGACCGCTCGCGCATCGACGCCTGATCCCGGCAGTGCGCGAGGGCCCTCCACCCACGGGTGGAGGGCCCTCGCGTTCCGGGTTCCACCCGGGGTCCACCCCGGCTCCGATCAGCGGGAACCGCCGGATCCGTAGCGTCGGAGAGGTCAGAACAAGCCTCTCCTCGGGACGGATGATCCGATGCCTGCCGTAGCCAATCTCCTCGTGATCGCCGCGGTGACGGTCCTGGTGGTCCAGCGCCAGATGCGCGTCCAACGCCTGGACACCGAGCGCCGCTTCTGGTTGCTGCCGCTGATCCTGGGCGTGCTCGCGCTGCGCGATCCGCAGATCATCGACCACCAGCACACCGTGCTGTCGGCCGCCCTGCTGGCCGCCGGAATGGTCGCTGTGCTCGCGATGGGCACCGTCTGGGGCTGGACCGTCCGGATCTGGCGGGCCGCGGACGGCACCGTCCTGCTCAAGGGCACCAAGGCCACCCTGGCCGCCTGGGGTGGGATGATCGCCATCCGGATCGGGCTCTACGCGCTCGGTTCGGCCCTGGGCGTCCATCAGGCGGGCAGCACGCTGATGCTCGGCATGGCGGTCCTGCTGCTGATCCGCTCGCTCGTGGTGAACTTCAGGGCCCGGACGCTGGAGCTCGCGCAGACCACCGCCGTCCTGCACTGACCCATCGCCGTGAGCACCGAGGAGGCACCCGTGGCCGGGAGGTACTGGACCCGCTGGCCGTCCCGGGAAGGACTGGAGCGCGAGGCCGAGAGCCGGCCGCGGCGGGTCCTCACCGTGTTCGGCCGGAGCGTCCTGCTGGTCATCGTCGGGTGGGGGACCTTCTCCGACGGCAAGTACGCCGGCTGGGCGGTGGCGGCCGCAGCGGCCGGGCTGGCCGGGGCCATCGCGCTGTGCGCGCTGTACCTGCGCGCCACCCGGGAGCAGCGTCCGGCGGCCTCGTACCTGCTGGCCGCCGCCCTGGTCGGCGGCGCCTGGCTGGCCAACTGGGGGCTGGCCTACACGCTGGCCGACTTCCTCTGGATCGGGCTGGCCGTGACGGTACTGATCCGGCTGCCGCCCGGGCCCGCGCTGCTCGCCACGGCGGCCGCGCTGGGCTCCTACACGATGGCTTCCCCGGCGAGCTGGCTCAGCATCTCCGCCACCGTCGGCGGTTGCGTCCTGGTCGGCTTCCTGCTGCGGTTGGACATCGAGGCGCGCGGCACCGCCCGCAGGCTGCTCGCCCAGGAGCGCGCCGCCCGGGCCGCCGAGGCGGAGAGCGCGGCGCTCGCCGAACGGGCCAGGATCGCCCGGGAGATCCACGACGTGCTCGCCCACAGCCTCTCCGCGCAACTGGTCCACCTGGAGGCGGCCCGGCTGATGCTGGACGCCGGGACCGACCGCGAGCAGATCCGCGAACGGGTCGTCGCCGCCCGGCGGATGGCGCAGGACGGTCTGGCCGAGACCCGGCAGGCGCTGTCCGCGCTGCGCGGGGAGTTCACTGCGGTCGGCGAGTTCCTGGTGGAGCTGACCGAGCGCGAGCGGGCCGTGCTCACCGTCACCGGTACGCCCCGGCCGCTGGCCGCCGAGGCCGGACTGGCGGTGCGGCGCACCGCGCAGGAGGCGGTGACCAACGTCCGCAAGCACGCGCCGGGTGCCCGGTGCACCGTCGAACTGCGCTACCTGGACGGGGCGGTGGAGCTGGAGGTGCGCAACACCCGGGCGCCGCGCGGCGAGTCCTCCGGAGAGCTGGCCGACAGCGGCAGCGGGTACGGTCTGCTGGGGATGCGCGAACGCGCGGAACTGCTCGGCGGCACCCTGCTGGCGGGCCCGGAGGACGGAGGATGGCGCGTGCTGCTGCGGGTGCCGGAATGAGTGAGCGCGGCGAACCCATCATCGGGAGGTGCGGATTCCGCGAAGCGACCGCCGGGCGTCGCGAGGTGGACGCATGAGCGGGACGGTCACCAGGGTGCTGGTGGCGGACGACCAGACCGTGGTGCGCGAGGGCATCGTGATGCTGCTGGGGCTGCTGCCCGGCATCGAGGTGGTCGGCGCGGCGGCGGACGGGGAGGAGGCCGTGGCCCTGGTGGAGCGTCATCACCCGCACGTGGTGCTGATGGACCTGCGGATGCCGCGGGTGGACGGTGTCGAGGCGACCAGGCGGATCCGGGCCGCCCACCCGGAGACCGAGGTCGTGGTGCTCACCACCTACGCCGACGACGACTCGCTGTTCCCGGCGCTGCAGGCCGGTGCGCGCGGCTACCTCACCAAGGACGCCGGCGGTGAGGAGATCGCCAAGGCCATCGCGGACGTCCGCGCGGGTGCGGCCGGTCTCTCCCCGCAAGTCCAACTCCGCTTGCTGGAGCGGCTTTCCGAGAAGCCGACCCAGCCCGCGCCGACCGCCGAGCGGCCCGCCGCCCGGTCCGGGGAGCTGCCGGACGGGCTGACCGTGCGGGAGGCCGAAGTGCTCGCGCTGATCGCCGAGGGGCTCTCCAACGCCGAGATCGCCCAGCGGCTGTTCGTCAGCCAGGCCACCGTGAAGACGCACATCAACAACCTGTTCGCCAAGACCGCGGTGCGGGACCGGGCGCAGGCCGTCGCGTACGCCTTCCGCCACGGAATCACCGGTACGCAGCAGTAGTCGTATGGGTGTCCGTCAGATGATCGACCACCTCATCGGGTGAACGTATCTGCGATGGTCAGGGGCGGTGTCCGGCGGCCCCCATGATGGTTCGGGTCAGAACGCCCGGCCCGGCCCAGGAGCAGCAGTGCCACAGCAGCAGACCAGCAGTCCCGGCCAGGGGCAGCGATTCGACTGGTGGGCCGCTCCGGCCGCCGCCACCGCGTCCGAGCCAGCTGTCGCACCCCGCCGAACGGCCGTACCGGCCCAGCCGGTGTCCACCCGTACGGCCGTCGCCCAGTCGGCCGCCGCCCCCGAGCCGGTGGCCCCTCCGCTCGCCCCGGCCGTCGTGCCGCAGGAGCCGTCGGTGCCGCCGAGTACCACCGACAGCACCGAGGTCTACCGGTCGGTCCAGGCCAGCGCGGCCTTCCAGGACATCCGCCGCAGCTACCGGGTGTTCGTCTTCCCGGTCAGCGGCGCATTCCTCGGCTGGTACCTGGTGTACGTCGCCGCCGAGGCCGTCGCTCCCGGCGTGATGCGCAGCCGGGTGGCCGGCCCGCTCAACGTGGCCTGGCTGCTCGGCCTGCTGCAGTTCGCCACCACCTTCCTGCTCACCTGGCTCTACGCCCGCAACGCCCGGACCAAGCGCGACCGCGCCGCCCTGGGCCTGCGCTGGGACACCCAGGACCAGCTGCGATGACGACCCTGACGAACGCGGTGACGACCGCCGCCACCCCGCCGCCCGTCGCCCCCACCGGCGACCACCACGACCTGGCGATCGTGCTGTTCGCCGTCATCGTCCTGGTCACCCTGGGCATCACCCTCTGGGTCGGCCGCCAGGGCAACGCCGCCGAGGACTTCTACGCCGGCGGCCGCGGCTTCACCCCGCTGCAGAACGGCTTCGCCCTCTCCGGCGACTACCTCTCCGCCGCCTCCTTCCTCGGCGTCGCCGGACTGATCGCCCTGTACGGCTACGACGGCGTGCTCTACAGCATCGGGTTCCTGGTCGCCTGGCTGGTCGTGCTGATGCTGGTCGCCGAACTCGTCCGCAACGCCGGCCGGTACACCCTCGCCGACGTGCTCGCGTTGCGGCTGCGCCGCCGCAGGGTGCGCGCGGCCGCCGGCGGCGCCAGTGTCGTGGTCACCCTGCTCTACCTGGTCGCCCAGATGGTCGGCGCCGGCTCGCTGGTCGCCCTGCTGCTCGGCACCA
Organism: Kitasatospora sp. NPDC101155; assembly: GCF_044768305.1. Lineage (NCBI taxonomy): Bacteria > Bacillati > Actinomycetota > Actinomycetes > Kitasatosporales > Streptomycetaceae > Kitasatospora > Kitasatospora sp. NPDC101155. Next base: position 112,682 of record NZ_JBIWPN010000018.1, read on the forward strand.
ACAGCTCCCAGGCCCGGACCTGGACCATCATCGCCGTCGGCGCCCTGATGATCGTCTACGTCACGGTCGGCGGGATGCGGGCCACCACCTGGATCCAGATCGTCAAGGCCTTCCTGCTGATCGCCGGCTCGGTGCTGCTCACCGTGCTGCTGGTGGTCCGTTTCCACGGTGACCTGTTCGAGCTGATGCGCCAGGCCGCCCAGCACAGCGGCGCCGGGCACCGCTATCTCGAACCGGGCCTGAAGTACGGCGCCACCTTCACCAGCCGGCTGGACTTCTTCAGTCTGGGCCTGGCGCTGGTGCTGGGCACCGCCGGCCTGCCGCACATCCTGTCCCGCTTCTACACCGTGCCCACCGCGCGGGCCGCCCGCCGCTCCACGATGTGGGCGATCGGGCTGGTCGGCGGCTTCTATCTGATGGCCATCGCGCTCGGCCTCGGTGCCTCCGCACTGGTCGGCTCGGCCGAGGTGCGGCACGCCAACCCGGCCGGGAACACCGCCGTCCCGCTGCTCGCCCTGGTGCTCGGCGGTGGCAACGGCAGCACCGGCGGGGTGGTGCTGTTCGCCCTGATCTCGGCGATCGCCTTCGCCACCATCCTCGCCGTGGTCGCCGGGCTGACCCTGGCCTCCTCGGCGGCCTTCGCCCACGACATCTGGGCGGGCGCCTGGCGGGGCCACCCGCGTCGCGGTCGTGCGGCCGAGGTCAGGGAGAAGCCCAGCGAGCAGCAGGAGGTGGTGGTCGCCCGGTTCGCCGCCGCCGGGATCGGCGCGGTCGCGATCGTGATCAGCCTGTACGCCCAGCAGCTGAACGTCGCCTTCCTGGTCGGCCTGGCCTTCGCGGTGGCCGCCTCCTCCAACCTGCCGGTGCTGCTGTACAGCCTGTTCTGGTCGCGGTTCACCGCCCGGGGCGCGGTCTGGTCGGTGTACGGCGGGCTGGTCCCGGCGATCGTGCTGGTGTTCTTCTCGCCGGTGGTCTCCGGTTCCAAGGCGGCGCTGTTCCCCGGCGTCGACTTCCACTGGTTCCCGCTGGAGAACCCCGGCATCGTCTCCATCCCGCTCGGCTTCCTGGCCGGCTGGCTCGGGACGCTCACCTCGCCCGAGCCCGCCGACGCGGACCGCTTCGCCGAGCTGGAGGTGCGTGCCCTCACCGGTGCGGGCGCGGCCTAGGGTTTGCCCTGAGGGTCGCGCCCCGGGGAACCCCGGCGGGCCTGGGGCCGCCGGGGTTCCCCCGTGTCCGCGTGCCGGGCTACGCCCCGGCGGCCAGTCCGTAGCGGTGTTCCGGGCGGCCGGTGTCGCCGTAGCGCAGGGTCAGCCGCAGCCGGCTGTCCCGTTCCAGCTGCTTGAGGTAGCGCTGCGCCGTCGAGCGGCTGAGCCCGGTGGCGTCGGCGACCTCCTGGGCGGACAGCGGGCGACCCGCCCGGCGCAGCACGCCCAGCACCAGGTCGGTGGTCGGCGCCGAGTGCCCCTTCGGCAGCGCGCCGGCCGGGGCGGAGACGCTGCGCAGGGTCGCGAACAGCCGGTCCACCTCGTCCTGGCCGGCCTCCCGGGCCGGTGCGGCCAGCGCGTGCCGCAGCTGGGCGTACGAGACCAGCTTGCCCCGCAGCCCGGCGAAGGTGAACGGCTTGACCAGGTACTGCAGTGCGCCGTGCTGCATCGCGGCGTGGACGGTGGAGACGTCCCGGGCCGCGGTCACCATCATCACGTCGCAGGCCACCTGGCGTTCCCGCAGCCGCCGGACCAGGGCCAGGCCGGTCTCGTCCGGCAGGTGGTGGTCGAGCAGCAGCAGGTCCACCGGGCGGCGCTCCAGCGCGGCCAGCGCCTCCCCGGCCGAGTGCGCGGTGCCCGTGACCCGGAAGCCCGGGACCTTGGCCACGTACGCGGCGTGCACGTCCGCGACCCGGAAGTCGTCGTCCACCACGAGTACGTCGATCATCACGCCTCCACGAGCTGAGTGGTGAGCAGGGCCTCGGGCAGCTCGACGGTGAACCGGGCGCCGCCGAGCGGGCCGGAGTCGAGCACGATCCGGCCGCCGGTGCGTTCGACCAGCCGCCGCACCATCGCCAGGCCCAGCCCGCGCGGACGGTGCGCGGGCGCCTCCTTGCTGGTCCATCCGTCCTCGAAGACCTGCTCGCGCAGCTCCTCCGGCACCCCCGGGCCGCTGTCCGCGACCTGCAGCAGCAGCGTGGAGCCGGCCGCCGCCAGCGTCACCTCCACCTGCCCGCCCCCGGCGGGCGCCAGGGCGTCGACCGCGTTGTCGACCAGGTTGCCGAGCACCGTCACCAGCGCCCGGGCGTCCACGACCGCGTCCGGCAGGTGGGCCGCCGGGGCCAGCACCAGCCGCACCCCGCGCTCGCCGGCCACCGCCGTCTTGCCCGCCAGCAGGGCCGCCACGTGGGGGTCCTGCACCTGTTCGGCGATCTTGGCGGCGACCACGGCGTGCGAGCCGGACTGCTCGGAGATGAAGGCGACCGCCTGCTCGTGGCGGCCGAGCTCCAGCAGGCCGAGCAGGGTGTGCATCCGGTTGGCGTGCTCGTGGTCCTGGGCGCGCAGCGCCTCGGTCAGGCTGCGGGTGGTGTCCAGCTCGCGGACCAGTGACTCCAGCTCGGTGCGGTCGCGCAGCGTCACCACCGCGCCGCCCTCGGGCCCGGCCGAGGCCGTGGCCATCCGGTTCACCACCAGCACCCGGTCGTCCCGGACGGCCGGCAGGTCGGTGCCGGTGATCCGGCCGGTCAGCACGTCGGTCAGCCGGCCCGGCGGCAGCACCTCGGCGATCGGGCGGCCGGTGCAGTCCTCGGGCAGGCCGAGCAGCCGGACGGCCTCGTCGTTGGCCAGCCGGATCCGGCCGCGCTCGTCCAGCGCCACCATGCCCTCGCGGATGCCGTGCAGCATCGCCTCGCGTTCGACCAGCAGCGCGGAGATGTCGGCGAGCGCGATGTTGTGGGTACGGCGCTTGAGCCGGCGGGCCAGCGCGAGGGTGGCGACGGTGCCGGCGGCCAGGCCAGCGCCGGCGCACAGCAGGATGCCGGTGAGCATCTTCAGCAGACGGCGGCGGATCGAGTCGTCGCTGATGCCGACCGACACCTCGCCGACGATCCGGCCGTCCGCCATCCGCAGCGGCACCTTGCCACGGGCGGTGCGGCCCAGGGTGCCCTGCTGGATCGCGGTGACGCTGCGGCCGCTGAGGGCGGGCTCCGGGTCGGTGCTGACCCGGTGGCCGATCCGGCCCGGGTCGGTGTGCGAGAGGCGGATCCCGTCCAGGTCGGTGACCACCACGAAGCTGGCGCCGGTGGCCAGCCGGATCTGCTCGGCGTTGCGCTGGGCGGTGACCACGTCGCGGGCGGCGGCGGCCCGGGCGATGGTCTCGTCGGTGGCGGTGGCCTGGGCGATGGACAGCGCGCGCTGCATCGCGTCGTGGTCCAGCTCGCTGCTGACCGGGGCCAGGAACAGCCCGGCCGTCACCGTGGTGACGCCGACGGTGACGACGGTCTGGCTCAGCAGCAGTTGCGCGAAGACCCGGCGGGGCCAGCGGGGGAGCTTCATCCGGGCCTCCTCTCGGCGGCTGCGGGCCGGTGCGGGCGGGGGGTTGGGACACCCTATGTTTCCGCCGTGTTTCTGTCAGCCGCGTCCCCGCAGTTGTAGCGGAAGCAAAACGAGCAGAACACCCCTCAATGCGGAGAAGCCGCACTACGCGAAGAAGGCTCCCGCCGGGGCCGGGCCCGCTCCTACCTTTCCGGGGCAAGCACTGACCCGGGAGGCAAAGCATGACCAACACCCCGGCGATCGAGCTGACCGGCGCGACGAAACGCTTCCGCACCCCCTCCGGGGCCCTGCACACCGCCGTCCGCGATCTCGATCTGACCGTCGCCCAGGGCGAGTTCGTCGCCGTCGTCGGCCCCACCGGCTGCGGCAAGTCCACCACGCTGACCCTGGTCAGCGGCCTGGAGGAGCCCACCGAGGGCGAGGTCCGGGTGCACGGCGAGCCCGTGCGCGGGATCCACTCCCAGGTCGGGTTCGTCTTCCAGCAGGACGCCGTCTTCCCCTGGCGCACCGTGCTGTCCAACGTCATGGCCGGTCCGCGCTTCCGCGGCGTGCCGACCGCCGAGGCCAGGGAGCGGGCCCGGGACTGGCTGGGCCGGGTCGGCCTGGCCGCCTTCGAGGACCGCTATCCGCACCAGCTCTCCGGCGGCATGCGCAAGCGGGTCGCGCTCGCCCAGACCTTCGTCAACGACCCGGCGATCCTGCTGATGGACGAGCCGTTCTCGGCGCTGGACGTGCAGACCCGCGCCCTGATGTCCGACCAGCTGCTGGAGCTGTGGGCGGGGACGGGGTCCTCCAAGAGCGCGGCCTCGGTCATCTTCGTCACCCACGACCTGGACGAGGCCATCGCGCTCGCCGACCGCGTCGTGGTGATGACCGCCGGGCCGGCCACCGTCAAGGAGATCTTCACCGTCGACCTGCCACGACCGCGCACCGTGGAGGCCGTCCGGCTGGAACCGAGGTTCGTCGAGCTGTACCGCGAGATCTGGGCCTCCCTCGGCGAAGAGGTGCGCATCACCCGGGAGAGAGGAGCGGGTCGTGCCGCTTGAGAGCGTGTCCGAGACCGCGTCGGCCGTGGCGGGGAAGCCCGTGGCCGTCACGACGAGAACCGAGGCCCGTGAACGGGCCGCACGCAACCGGAAGTTGGGTGTCTACGGAGCCCGGGTCGGGGTGCTGATCGCCTTCCTCGGACTGTGGGAGGTGTGCGCCCGGACGAACGTCATCGACCCGTTCAACTTCGCGCAGCCGTCGAGGATCTGGGACCAGATCCGGCAGTGGGTCACCCACGGCACCGCGCAGGGCTCGCTCGGCGAGCAGATCGGCTACACCCTGTACGAGGCCCTCACCGGCTGGGTGCTGGGCGTCATCGGCGGTGTGCTGCTGGGCATCGCGCTCGGCCGGATCCGCTTCCTGGCCGATGTGTTCGGGCCGTACATCAAGGTGCTCAACGCCATCCCGCGGATCGTGCTCGCCCCGATCTTCCTGATCTGGTTCGGCCTCGGCCCGGCCTCCAAGGTCGCCTCCGCGGTGGTGCTGGTGTTCTTCCCGGTGTTCTTCAACGCCTTCCAGGGCGCCCGCGAGGTGGACCGCAACCTCGTCGCCAACGCCCGCATCCTCGGCGCCGACAACCGCAAGGTCACCCTGCAGGTGGTCATCCCCGCCGCCACCACCTGGATCTTCACCAGCCTGCACGTCAGCTTCGGCTTCGCGCTGATCGGCGCGATTGTCGGCGAGTACATCGGCGCCACCAAGGGCCTGGGCCTGATGGTCGCCGCCGCCCAGGGCACCTTCAACGCGGCCGGGGTGTACGCGGCCATGGCCATCCTCGCGGTCGTCGCCCTGGTGACCGAGGGGCTGTTGACCTACGCCGAGAAGAAGCTGTTCCGCTGGAAGCCCGCGGACGCGGGCGACGGCCGCTGACCCCCTTTCCCGTCCGTAAGAGAGGCACCCCCACCCATGCGCCCGAACCCGACAGGCAGAGCGGCGGTCGCCGCCCTCGCCGCCGTGCTGCTCCTCCCGCTCTCCGCCTGCGCCAACGACGCCGCCACCTCCACCCACGGCGCCGCCGCCCCGGCCGGCCGGCAGGTCGACGGACCCAAGGTCAAGATCATGGTCGGCGGCCTGGACAAGGTCATCTACCTGCCCGCGATGCTCACCCAGCGGCTCGGCTACTTCGCCGACGCCGGCGTCAACGTCGAGCTGATGAGCGAGCCGGCCGGCGTCAACGCGACCACCGCCCTGCTGGCCGGCGACGTCCAGGGAGCCGTCGGCTTCTACGACCACACCATCGATCTGCAGGCCAAGGGCAAGCACGTCGAGTCCGTCGTGCAGTTCGCCCAGGCGCCCGGCGAGGTCGAGCTGGTCTCCACCAAGCAGGCCGACGCGATCAAGTCCGGTGCCGACTTCAAGGGCCGGAAGCTCGGTGTCACCAGCATCGGCTCCTCCACCGACTTCCTCACCAAGTACCTCGCGGTCAAGAACGGCGCCGCCGTCAGCGACTTCAGCCCGATCGCGGTCGGCGCCGGCCAGACCTTCATCGCCGCGCTCCAGCAGGGCAGCATCGACGCCGGGATGACCACCGACCCGACCGTCGCCAACGTCCTCGACAAGGGCCTCGGCAAGATCCTCTACGACATGCGCACCCCCGAGGGCTCGCGCCAGGCGCTCGGCGGGCTCTACCCCTCGTCCTCGCTGTACATGAACACCGAGTGGGTGGAGAAGAACCGGGACACCACCCAGAAGCTCACCAACGCCTTCGTGAAGACCCTCAAGTGGATGTCCACCCACACCCCGGAGGAGATCGCCGCGAAGATGCCCGCCGACTACGCGCAGGGCGGCGCCGAGCAGTACGCGGCGGCGATCAAGTCGACCCTGCCGATGTTCACCACCGACGGGGTGATGCCGGCCGACGGCCCCAAGACGGTGCTCGCGGTGCTCGCCGCCTTCCACCCGGACGTCAAGGGCAAGGAGGGGACGATCGACCTGTCCAGGACCTACACCACGGAGTTCGTCGGCAAGGCCACCGGCTGAGGCCCTGCCGCCAGCCTGCGGCCCTGCCGCCGCCGCGGTCCCGCGCTCACCCCCACGGGCGCGGGACCGCTACACGCCCCGCACCGACAGCACGTCCATCCGCGACGGCGTCCCCGCCGCCTTGCCGCAGCTCTCCGGACGCGCCGGCTCGCTCACCGTCTCGATCACGTCCACCTCCCAGGCCCGGCCGTCCCGGTGGATCACCCGGACCAGCCAGCGGCCCTCGCCGTCCGGCCGCTGGGTCAGGGTCAGCGCGTCCACCCCGGTCTCGCCGGTCGCCAGCCGCACCGCGTGCTCCGCCGCCTGGCCCGGACGCTCCCAGCCCGAGCAGCCCCGGGCCCACTCCGGCACCATGTGCCCGGCCGCCGTCGCGGCCAGCACCTCCTTGGCGGTCTCCGCCGTCAGCCGCCCGTACGCGTAGCCGTACGGCAGCACCAGCATCGTCGGGGCGAACCGGTGCCCGCCCAGATGGGTCACCTCCCACACCTCGCTGTGCCCGGCCGCCGCCAGCTCCGCCGCCAGCGGACGCCCCAGCAACGCGCAGCAGCGGTCCCGGCGGCCGTTGGTGCACACCAGCGCCAGCGGGCCGCCGATGTGCTCCGCCCCGAAACCCGTGTGGTCGCCGACCCCCAGCGCCGCGAAGTCCAGCTCCAGCAACTCGGCCGGATCGGCCACCTGCGCCCGGCGCACCCAGCCGCGGCCCGGCACCGTGTGCGCCACGACCACCTCGTGCCGCGTCGTCGGCAGGCAGTCGGCGTGCCGGCCCGGCCGCCGGATCAGCGCGATCCGCACCCCGGTCCCCGCCGTGGCCTCCTCCAGCGCGCGTCCGGTCGCGGGGTCGAGGTGGCTCTCCCGCAGCGCCTTCGCGCCCCACGGGCCGTTCTGCTCCAGCAGCAGCCAGGTGGTCGCCACCGCGGCCGTGGCGGTCAGCGGCTCCGAAAGTTCACGCGACACGGTCGCACAGGTGCTCACCCGTGTAAGGCTACCCTCAGCGGTTCGGCCCGGTCCGGGTGCGCCGGAGGGCGGGGAGCCCGCAGGCACCCCGCCCTCCCCGGGCTCCCTCCCGCTACGCCGGGCCGGCGACCACGGCGATCGGAGTGGTCACCGGGGTGCCCGAACCGTCGCGGCGCGGGTCGCGCTCCGGCAGGTCGACCGGGGCGCCCTTGGCCGTGGCGGCGCGGGCCGGAGCGGCGCCGGCCCAGGCGAAGGTCAGGCCGTCCTCGCCGCGCAGGAAGCGCTGGCAGCGGACGCCGCCGGTGGCACGGCCCTTGCGCGGGTACTGCTCGAACGGGGTGACCTTCCAGCTGGTCTGCTCGTCACCGGCGAGGGTGCCCGAAGCCCCCGCCACCGAGACCACCACCGCGTCCGCGGCCGGGTCCACCGCCGTGAACGACAGCACCCGGGCGCCGTCCGACAGCTTGATGCCCGCCATGCCACCCGCCGGGCGGCCCTGCGGACGGACCTGGCCCGCCGGGTAGCGCAGCAGCTGGGCGTCCGACGTGATGAAGACCAGGTCCTCCTCGCCGGTGCGCAGTTCGACCGCGCCCACCAGCTCGTCACCCTCCTTGAGGGCGATCACCTCGAACTCGTCCTTGTTCGCCGGCCACTCCGGCACCACCCGCTTCACCACGCCCTGCACCGTGCCCAGCGCCAGGCCCGGCGAGGACTCGTCCAGCGTGGTCAGCCCGAGCACCCGCTCCCCGGCCTCCAGCCGCAGGAACTCGTCCACCGCCGCACCGCCGGCCAGCGTCGGCGACGGCGTCGGCGGCAGCGCCGGCAGGTCGATCACCGGCAGCCGCAGCACCCGGCCCGCCGACGTCACCACACCCACGTCCGCGCGCGCCGTCGCGTGCACCGCCGACACGATCACATCGTGCTTGGAGCGCTTCTCCGACACCTCGAACGGCTCGCCGTCCGCCGTGCGCGCCAGCAGCCCCGTCGAGGACAGCAGCACCCGGCACGGGTCGTCCGCGACCTCCAGCGGCACGGCCAGCGCCGCCGCCGGGGCCGCCCCCGCCTCCAGCAGGACCGTGCGCCGCTCCGTCCCGAACTGCTTGGACACCGCGCCCAGTTCGGACGACACCACGCTGCGCAGCCGGGTGTCCGACTCCAGGATCTCGGTCAGCTCCGCGATCTCCGCGGTCAGCTTCGCCTTCTCCTGCTCCAGCTCCACCCGGTCGAACCGGGTCAGCCGCCGCAGCGGGGTGTCCAGGATGTACGCCGTCTGCGTCTCCGACAACGAGAAGCGCTCCATCAGGCGCTCCTTCGCCTGCTGCGCGTTGTCACTCGACCGGATGATCGCGATGACCTCGTCGATGTCGACGAGCGCCACCAGCAGACCCTCGACCAGGTGCAGCCGCTCCTCGCGCTTGCGCCGGCGGAAGTCGCTGCGCCGGCGCACCACGGTGAAGCGGTGGTCGACGTAGACCTCCAGCAGCTCCTTCAGCCCGAGCGTCAGCGGCTGGCCGTCCACCAGCGCCACGTTGTTGATGCCGAAGGTCTCCTCCATCGGCGTCAGCTTGTACAGCTGCTCCAGCAGCGCCTCCGGCACGAAGCCGTTCTTCACCTCGATCACCAGCCGCAGCCCGTGCTCGCGGTCGGTCAGGTCCTTGACGTCCGCGATGCCCTGCAGCTTCTTCGCGTTGACCAGGTCCTTGATCTTCGAGATGACCTTCTCCGGGCCGACGTTGTACGGCAGCTCGGTCACCACGATGCCCTTGCGGCGGGCCGTCACCGACTCCACCGTCGCCGTCGCCCGGATCTTGAAGGTGCCGCGGCCCGACTCGTACGCGTCCCGGATCCCCGACAGGCCCACGATCCGCCCGCCCGTCGGCAGGTCCGGACCGGGCACGAACCGCATCAGCGTGTCCAGGTCCGCGTTCGGGTGCTTGATCAGGTGCCGGGCCGCAGCCACCACCTCGGACAGGTTGTGCGGCGGCATGTTCGTCGCCATGCCCACCGCGATGCCCGTCGCGCCGTTCACCAGCAGGTTCGGGAACGCGGCCGGCAGCGCCAGCGGCTCCTGCTCACTGCCGTCGTAGTTCGGCCCGAAGTCGACGGTGTCCTCGTGGATCGACTCCACCATCGCCATCGACGCCGCCGTCAGCCGCGACTCGGTGTAGCGCATCGCGGCCGGCGGGTCGTCGTTGCCCAGCGAACCGAAGTTGCCGTGCCCGTCGATCAGCGGCAGCCGCATCGAGAACGGCTGCGCCATGCGCACCACCGAGTCGTAGATCGACGCGTCACCGTGCGGGTGCAGCCGACCCATCACCTCGCCCACCACGCGCGCGCACTTCACGTGCGCGCGGTCCGGGCGCAGGCCCATCTCGTTGGCCTGGTACAGGATCCGGCGGTGCACCGGCTTCAGACCGTCCCGCGCGTCGGGCAGCGCACGCGAGTAGATCACCGAGTAGGCGTACTCCAGGAAGGAGCCCTGCATCTCGTCCACGACGTCGACATCGAGGATCCGCTCCTCGAAGTCTCCGGGCGGCGGGGTCTGCGAACTGCGGCGGGCCATCGCGGCGGGGCTCCCTTACGTGTCGCTGGCTTTGTCGTCGGTCCGACGTCGGTCGGTCGTCGGCCGTCGTCGGTCGGTCGGACGGGCGTCGCCGTCCTGCTCCCCGCCCTGCCGTCGGACCCGTCAACCGGGCGCCGTCAACAGGGCACGGCGCCCCCATTGTGGACCCTCCCGCCGACACTCCCGGTCAGCGGCCCTCTTCCGCCCCTGGCGAACGCCCCGTCCGCGCGGACACAAACACACCTTCCGCGCGTTGCACCACAATGGGGGACGCCACACGAACCCCGACATCGACGACGGGAAGGACCCGAGCGCATGGCCAACCCGGCCCCCGCCTCCAGCCGAGGCATCGCCATCACCGAGCACCGCCTGGCCAACGGCCTGCGGGTCGTCCTCTCCGAGGACCACCTCACCCCGGTCGCCGCGGTCTGCCTCTGGTACGACGTGGGCTCCCGGCACGAGGTCAAGGGCCGTACCGGCCTCGCCCACCTCTTCGAGCACCTGATGTTCCAGGGCTCGGCCAACGTCTCCAACAACGGCCACTTCGAACTCGTCCAGGGCGCCGGCGGCTCGCTCAACGGCACCACGAGCTTCGAGCGCACCAACTACTTCGAGACCATGCCCGCCCACCAGCTGGAGCTCGCCCTCTGGCTGGAGGCCGACCGGATGGGCTCGCTGCTCGCCGCCCTCGACGAGACGTCCATGGAGAACCAGCGCGACGTCGTCAAGAACGAGCGCCGCCAGCGCTACGACAACGTCCCGTACGGCACCGCCTTCGAGAAGCTCACCGCGCTGTCCTTCCCCGACGGCCACCCGTACCACCACACCCCGATCGGCTCCATGGCCGACCTGGACGCGGCCACCCTGGAGGACGCCCGCGCGTTCTTCCGCACCTACTACGCGCCCAACAACGCCGTGCTGTCCGTCGTCGGCGACATCGACCCCGAGCAGACCGTCGCCTGGGTCGAGAAGTACTTCGGCTCCATCCCCGGGCACGACGGCAAGCAGCCCCCGCGCTCCGGCGAACTCCCCGACACCATCGGCCGCGAACTGCGCGAGGAGATCCACGAGGACGTCCCCTCCCGCGCCCTGATGGCCGCCTACCGCCTGCCGCACGACGGCACCCGGGAGGCCGACGCCGCCGACCTCGCGCTCACCATCCTCGGCAGCGGCGAGTCCAGCCGCCTCTACAACCGGCTCGTCCGCCGTGACCGCACCGCCGTCGCCGCCGGCTTCGGCCTGCTGCGCCTCGCCGGCGCCCCCAGCCTCGGCTGGCTCGACGTCAAGACCTCCGGCGACGCCACCATCCAGCAGATCGACGCCGCTGTGGACGAGGAGCTCGCCCGCTTCGCCGCCGAGGGGCCCACCTCGGAGGAGCTCGAGCGCGCCCAGGCCCAGATCGAGCGCGAGTGGCTCGACCGGCTCACCACCGTCGCCGGCCGCGCCGACGAACTCTGCCGCTACGCCGTCCTGTTCGGCGACCCCAAGCTGCTGAACGACGCCCTCCCCAAGGTCCTCGACGTCACCGCCGAAGAGGTCCAGGCCGTCGCCAAGGCCCGGCTCCACCCCGACAACCGGGCCGTCCTCGTCTACGAGCCGACCGCCGCCGCTTCCGACGCCGCTTCCGAAGAGGAGGGTGCCGCCGTATGAGCACCGACTACGTCCCCGCGATGACCTTCCACCCCCAGCCCCGGCCGGGCACCCCCAGCCCGTGGGCGTTCCCCGCCCCCGAGCGCTCCGCCCTCGGCAACGGCATCACCGTCCTGCACTGCCACCGGCCCGGCCAGCAGTTGGTCGCCGTCGAGGTCCTCCTCGACGCCCCGCTCGCCGCCGAACCCGAGGGCCTCGACGGCATCGCCGCCATCCTCGCCCGCGCCCTCAACGAGGGCACCGACACCCTCACCGCCGAGGAGTTCGCCGCCGAACTCGAGCGCGCCGGTGCCACCCTCGACGCCCACGCCGACCACCCGTGCATCCGGGTCTCCCTGGAGGTCCCCGCCTCCCGGCTCCAGCGCGGCCTCACCCTGCTCGCCGACGCCCTGCGCGCCCCCGCCCTCCCCGCGGAGGAGATCGAGCGGCTGGTCGCCAACCGCCTGGACGAGATCGTCCACGAGCAGGCCAACCCCGCCCGGCGCGCCGCCAAGGCCCTCTACGCCGAGCTCTTCGACGCCGCCGACCGCCTCTCCCGGCCCCGCAGCGGCACCGCCGAGACCGTCAAGCCGATCGACCGCGCCGCCGTCAAGGCCTTCTACGAGGCCCACGTGCGCCCGGCCACCAGTACCGTCGTCGTGGTCGGCGACCTCACCGGCGTCGAGCTGCCCGCCCTGCTGGAGAGCACCCTCGGCACCTGGACCGGCTCCGCCGCCGAGCCCTCCGCGCACGCCCCCGTCACCGGCGACGACCGCGGCCGCGTCGTCATCGTCGACCGCCCCGGCTCAGTCCAGACCCAGCTGCTCATCGGCCGGATCGGGCCCGACCGCCACGACCCGGTCTGGGCGGCCCAGATCCTCGGCACCTACTGCCTCGGCGGCACCCTCACCTCCCGCCTCGACCGGGTCCTGCGCGAGGAGAAGGGCTACACCTACGGCGTGCGGGCCTTCGCCCAGCCGCTGCGCTCCGCCGCCGACGGCAGCGGCCGCGCGCTGCTGGCCATCAGCGGCTCGGTGGACACCGCCTCCACCGCGCCCGCGCTCGCTGACACCGGGACCATCCTGCGCACCCTCGCCGCCGAGGGCCTCACCGACGCCGAGCGCGACGAGGCCGTGCAGTTCCTGGTCGGCGTCGCGCCGCTGAAGTACGAGACCGCGGGCTCGGTCGCCGGCACCCTGGCCGACCAGGTCGAGCAGCAGCTCGCCGACGACTACCAGGCCGAGGTCTACCGGCAGCTCGCCGAACTGCCCACCGCCGCGGCCACCGAGGCCGTGGTCGCGGCCTTCCCGCCGGACCGCCTGGTCACCGTCCTGGTCGGCGACGCCGCCGCGATCGAGGCGGACGTGCGGGCGCTCGGGATCGGCGAGGTCACCGTCATCAGCTGACGCCCGCTGTCGTTCGGTCCGGCCCGGTGGAGCTTCCCGCTCCACCGGGCCGGACGCGTTTTTAAATCCGTTGCGGGCCCGGCCCGTTCTGTGGATAGATGTTCCCCGACGCACAACACGTGCGAACTGCGACGAACGAAGGGAGGCGGTCACCATGCGGGTCGAGCGAGCCATACGACGACGCTCCCCAAGGCCGTATCTCCCCTGTTCCGCTCCGGCTGCCTGAGCGCACCCGTTTCTGAACTTCCCCGAGCCGCACCGGGATTTGCATATGCGCGGCGATTCCATTTCTGAACCACCCGACCTCTGGAGGTCGTTCAACCATGACGTACACCGAGGTGCCCGGAATCCGGGTGCCGATCCGGATGTGGACCGACCCGGCGACGGTCGAGGGGGCGGCCATGCAGCAGCTGCGCAACATCAGCTCCCTGCCCTGGCTGCACGGCCTCGCCGTGATGCCCGACGTCCACCTGGGCAAGGGCGCGACCGTCGGCTCCGTCATCGCCATGAAGGGCGCGGTCTGCCCGGCCGCGGTCGGCGTCGACATCGGCTGCGGGATGAGCGCGGTGAAGACCTCGCTCACCGCCAAGGACCTCCCGGACGACCTGTCCCGCCTGCGTTCCAAGATCGAGCAGGCCATCCCGGTCGGTCGGGGCCTCCACGCCGACCCGGTCGACCCGACCAAGCTGCACGGCTTCCGCGCGGCGGGCTGGGACGACTTCTGGCAGCGGTTCGACGGGGTGGCGGAGGACGTCAAGTGGCGCCGTGAGCGGGCGATGCAGCAGATGGGAACGCTCGGATCCGGGAACCACTTTTGCGAGGTTTGCATCGATACGTCCGGTTCTGTGTGGCTGATGCTGCACTCCGGCTCCCGGAACATCGGCAAGGAACTGGCGGAGCACCACATGGGCGTCGCCCGCTCGCTGCCGCACAACCAGGGCCTGATCGACCAGGACCTCGCGGTGTTCATCGCGGACACCCCGCAGATGGCCGCCTACCGTCAGGACCTGTTCTGGGCGCAGGAGTACGCGAAGAACAACCGTGCCCTGATGATGGCGCTCTTCCAGGACGTCGTCCGCCGGGAGTTCCGCAAGGCAAAGGTCACCTTCGACGAGGTGATCAGCTGCCACCACAACTACGTATCGGAGGAGCGGTACGACGGCGTCGACCTGCTGGTGACCCGCAAGGGCGCGATCAGGGCCGGCTCCGGCGACTACGGGATCATCCCCGGTTCGATGGGGACGGGCTCCTACATCGTCCGTGGCCTGGGCAACGAGGCGGCGTTCAACTCGGCCTCGCACGGCGCGGGCCGCAAGATGAGCCGCAACGCGGCGAAGAAGCGGTTCACCACGCAGGACCTGGCCGAGCAGACCAAGGGCGTGGAGTGCCGCAAGGACAGCGGCGTCGTCGACGAGATCCCGGGCGCCTACAAGAACATCGAGAAGGTCATCGAGCAGCAGAAGGACCTGGTCGAGGTGGTCGCGCACCTCAAGCAGGTGGTCTGTGTGAAGGGCTGACCGAAACGGATCGGGGTGGGGGCCCCCCGGGGGGGGGCCCCCCCCCCCCGGGGGGGGGGGGGGGGGGGGGGCGCCCGGGGGGGGGGGGGGCTTCAAAGCGCACGATTGGGGGGGGGGGGGAGGGCCC